>CANQNY010000048.1 GCA_947625335.1 uncultured Clostridia bacterium
TACGCGCCCTTTTTGTCGAGCGTAACCACGATTTTTCTCGTTCCTGCGGCAAGATAGCGGCTTGCTGTTTCTTCCGGAGAATTAAGTCCGCACAACGCCTTTGCGTCCTCTATGCTCGGCAGAAATATTTCCGCCAAAGCCGCTGTTTCGTTAATAATATTTTTTTCCGTATCGCCCGCGCCGCAAAGCTTGCTGAAATCGGGGTCGAACACCGTCGGTATTTCAAGCTTCTTGCACATTTTGCAAAGCTTATCTATCGTGTTTCTGCTTTCTTCCGAGCATACAACCGCTCTCCCCGAAAAACAAAACGCCGAATATTGCTCTAAATCGGGGAAAATATCCGTTTTCCCGCAGGCAATTTTTTCGGTAAACATGCCGAGCCGCTCCAATCCGAATGTCATTTTCTCCAATTCCTCGGAATTTGCGAACGACTCCTCCGCCAATAAAACCTTTATCATTTTACGCTCCCGAAATTATTCCGCATCAAACATTTTAATATTCCCGTCGGGGTACGCAAACCCCGCGAACCCGCCGCTCTGCAGCCTGTTTAAAAACGCGCCGAGCTTTTTGGGCTTTTTGTAAATTGCAACGTCAAATTGCTCTCTCAGACTCTCCGCTTTTTCGTACACCTCGGAGAAATTGTCCTCGTAGAAAATTGCAAGTTTCGGTTTCGCGCCGAATTTTCTCCCCATATCGGACAGAATGCTGAAAATTCTCTCAAAGCCTATTGAAAAGCCGCACGCGGGGATATCCTCGCCCAAAAACTTCCCGATAAGCTTGTCGTAACGCCCGCCGCCCGCGACAGAGCTCCCGAAATTCACCGAGCGAATTTCAAAAACCGTCCCGGTGTAGTACCCCTGCCCGCGCACAAGCGAGATGTCGAATTCCACGCCGTAGCGTCCCGCGGCGATTTTTTGGCTGTCTGTGATTATTTTTTCAAGTCTTGCCACAGCCTCGTCACCGACGATTTTTTTAACGTCCGCTATCGACAGCGGCAGCTTTTCAAGCGTCTCGGACAGCTTGTCCACGGCGTTTTTCGGTAAACCTTTTTCGCACAGCTCCTCCGCCACTCCGCCTGCGCCTATTTTGTCAAGCTTGTCGAACGAAACGCAGACCGACGACAGCGTATCTTTCTCGAAACCCATTGCCGAAAGCATAGCCGAAAGCACCGCGCGGTCGTTTATTCTCACGGTGAAATCGCCTATTTCAAGCGACATAAGAGCCTTTGCCGTCACCGCGATAAGCTCTATCTCGCACTCCGGCTCGGGGTCTCCGATAACGTCAATATCGCATTGCATAAACTCGCGGAGTCTGCCTTTTTGCGGATTTTCCGCGCGGTAAACCTTGTCGGTCTGGATAGCCTTGAAGGGGTAGGGCAGCGATGCGCGGTTTGCCGCGAAATACCGCGTCAGCGGCAGCGTAAGATCGTAGCGAAGTCCCATATCGCAAAGCTCCCCGCCGTCCTGCAAAGCCTTTTGCAGCTTGTCTCCGCGCTTTAATATCTTGAAAATAAGGTTCAGATTGTCGCCGCCGTCGCTTTTGTCAAGGTTTTCGATGTCCTCGACAGCGGGGGTCATAATCCTCGAAAAACCGTTCTGCCGATAGACCTCGAAAATCTTCTGCTGAATGCTCTCGCGAAGTTCCGCCTCTTCGGGAAGAAAATCCCGTGTTCCTTTAACGCATTTTATTTTCATTACAAAACCTCTTTCGTTCCGATAGTTACAATTCATCACTTTATACTAAATACCAAACTAATTATATCATATATAGGGACTTTTTGTCAAGATATTTTGAAAAATAGTGTTGTGAAAATCATATAATTCGGGGTGTTCAACTAAGAAATAATTAGCAAAAATGCACATTGCGGAAAAAATCGGAATATGGTATAATTTATTATGTGGCTGTATGCTGTTATTCATATGTATTAGGAGGAAAAACGATGATCTGTCCATTTTGCAATAAGGAACTGCCCGATGGTTCGCAATTCTGCGGATTTTGCGGGAAAAAGCTCTCCGCGCCCGCGCCCGTACCCGTTCCGGTCGAAGAGGTAAAGGAGCAGGCGGAAACTGTTGTCGAGGAGGTTAAAACTGCGGTAAACGAAGTTGCAAAAACCGCCGAAACCGCGGCAAACGAAGCTGCAGAAACCGCCGAAACCACAGTAAACGAAGTTGCAAAAACCGCCGAAACCACGGCAAACGAAGTTGCAAAAACCGCCGAGAGCGCAGAGACAAAAGTGACAGAAGAAAAGCCGGCTGAGAAGACCGAAGAGGCTCCCGCTGAGAACAGCTGGAACTTTGAGCCGGCTGGGGCGGCAGAGACCGCTGCAGACGCCGCTGATACCTCTAATACTGCCGAGCAACCCGCCGAGGGCGGCGCAAAGACCATTGACATTATGAAACTTGTTAAAAGCAAGACGTTCATTATCTGCTGCGCGGCGGTTGTGCTGTTTATCGTGCTTATTGCCGTTATCGGGAACGTTGCGGCTGCAAATATGAATAAAAGCCCCGTAAAGGGCGGCTATTACGCTGCAAACGCGGACGGCGGGATTGTTTATTTCTACAACGGCAAGCAGATAAAGGGAACCGATTTTTCGGGCGGCGCGGGCACTATCTCGGTTTCCGCAGACAGAACCTGCGCGCTGGTGGGCGACGGCGATTCGCTGTATTATCTCTCGAACGGAAAATGCTCCGAAATTTCCGATGATTACGAGGGAATAGCTATCCTTTCCGGCAACGGAAAAACGGCGGTTTATTCCGAGGACGACACTCTCTACGCTTTCACGGGCGGTAAATCCAAGTCTATTACCGACGCAGAGGGCGATATAACCGGCGTTGCGATATCTCCCGACGGCAAGACCGTTGTATTCAGCGATTATGACGACGGCGATTACAACGTCTACGCATGGAACGGCAGCAAGGTAATCGATCTTGACGCGAAAATGCTCGTTTATTCCGTCAGCAACGGCGGCAAGATGATTTACGGCAGTGCGAGCGGCAAATTCGCCTACATAAAGAACCTCAAAGCTGATTCTATGGAGAAACTCCGCAGCTTTGACGGCGTTACCGACATCTCCACCGATCATAATAAAATCCTTTTCAACAGCGGCAGCAGCGTTTATTATTTCGATTCCTCCGCTAAAGAGGAGATAAAGGTTTCGGGCAGCTCGTTCTACACTATAGCTCCCGGAAATTATTCAACCACGTTAGACAGTTTCAATAAATTTTACGGCTATTCCGGAAACGGCATTTACAAGTTCTCCCGCAAGGGCAGCGAATTCGATAAGGATAAGATAATTTCGGGCGTTGACGATTATATTCTGTCCGCGGACGGCAAAACGTTCTTTATCTTTGACGACGACGAGCTTTTGAGAATTTCCGCGTCCAATCCCGATAAGGAGAAGACAATTGCCGAGGACGTTTACAGCTTTAAAGCCGACCACGCCTGCAAGTATATTTACTTCCTTGATGAAGACGGCGATTTGCGCTATGTATCTTCCAAAAACAACAAAGTCGGCGACGACGTTACAAAATATTTAGTAAACGACAGCGGCGTGTGCGTATTTGTAAACGACGATGGAGATCTTTATTGCAGCTCCAAGGGCGGCGAAAAGAAGAAATTGCTCTCGGACGTAACATCTCTGTCTAAGGTAAACGATATTTTCTACGCGGTGTCCGACGACGAGCTTTATGTCAGCACAAACGGCAAGAAGTTCACTTCGACGGGCGTTGATATGTAAAAATCACATGAACTACACGGCTGCAAAATTTTTGCGCCGTGTTTTTCAATAAAATATTAAAAAGGTATAATCAGACGGATAGAAAGGTAAGGAGATTATATGATTTGTCCAAATTGCGGAAAAGAAGTAACGGAGGGCGCAAAGTTCTGCTTTCATTGCGGCGAAAAGCTTGCCGAGGAAACAGTTCCCACGCCCACGGACAGCGTTCCCACGCCCACGGACAGCGTCCCCACGCCCACGGAGAGCGTTCCCACGATAGCGGAGAGCGTTCCCACGCCCACGGACAGCGTTCCCACGCCCACGGACAGCGTTCCCACGATAGCTGAAAGCGCGCCCGCTGCGGCTACGGCTGTTATGGATAAGCCCGAAGTTGCAAACACGACGGACGAGGCTGTAAAAGGCGAGAAAGTAAAGCCTGTCAAGGGCGGTCTTAAAAATAAGATCATCGCGGCGGCTGTGGCGGCGGTGGTTGTTATCGGCGGCGGTGTTGTCGGGTTAAATTTCGCGTTCGCGAGAAACAACCTGTTCCACGCGTTTATGGGTAACCGCAAATACGCGGCGTCTTTGGCTAAAACTCAGCTTGAACAGCTGGGCGAGCTTTCTTTGTCCGCTCCCGGAGAAAGCTCTTCGGAAAACGATAATCTGACTTCTGTTGCGGCAGCTTTGAAGTCGGCTGTTCCCGAAAACGGCGCAGAATTTGATTTGAACGCAGAAATTGAGCTTTCGGACGATATGCTGTCCGACGCGGCGAATGAAATCAACGGCGACGAGGAAACCGCAAGCGCGATTCTTGACGCGCTTAAAGACGTTCACGCGGGCGGCTCGATAAAGTTTTCGGATAACGGAATAGGACTTGGCGCATACGCGAAAGAGGGCGACGGCGATCTTGGTAAGGTTCAGCTGTACTATGACGGCGAAACCGAGGCTTATTATCTCGCTGTTCCCGACGCGTCCGATAAGAGCGTAAAGTTCTCGGACGAGAGCCTTGTTATCAATATGGACGACCTTAATGCGGACTCCGACGATAACGCTTTCGTACAGCTTTTGACCGATATAGGCGAGGCTTATTACGACAACCTTAAGAACGCGGAATTCTCCTACGAAAAGCAGGAGATAAGCATAGGCGATGTTGCGTTCAACGGCAAGGTTATGAGTGTAACTTTCTCTGATGATGTGCTGGCGGGTCTGCTTTCGGACGTAGCCGACGCTGTCGAGGACAGCGATTACGGCAGTCTGCTTTCCGGGCTTAATGTGTCGGACGCGGTTGAGTCGCTTGAAGACGGCGACATAAATGCCGATTTGACCATCGAGCATATGGTAAACGGCGATAACTCCATTGCGGGAACGCGCGTTGATTTCAGCGCGAAGAGCGATTACGGCAAATCCTCCTTTACTATGGTATACATTAACAACAAGTCGGGTCTTGCGCTTTCCGTTAAGGCAGACGGCGATGAAATTGTAAAAGTTACCCAGGAAAAGGAGTCCAAGAACGCAGGAAAATACGTTATAACCATATCCGACGGCGGCGAGAAGAACAAAGTCACCGTGAAGTACGAGTGGACCTCCAAGATGAAGTTCTTCGGCAATGACATTCAGCTCGGCACCTATAACATCAGCTTTTCGGGCAACGATCTTGAAGAGCTTGACGGTCAGAAAGCGGAAATTGAACTTTCCGAGGACGACGGCGCGCTGCTTTGCAAAGCAAAGGCAGACGTCGAGGGCGTGAAAGTGACCGCGAATATCCGTCTTGCGGAGGGCACGTCCGAGGAAGTCACCGCCGACAGCGCGAAAGTCGCAAATGCGTTCGATTTCGAGGAGGACGTCGACAGCTACATCGACTTCCAAGAGGAAGTTCTGACCTACCTTGAGGATAAATGGAGCAATTCCAAGCTTATCGATGCAATTTCTTCCGGCAGAGATGAATCAGTTCTTGACGAGATGAGAGCGGAGCTTAACCGTATGAACCGCGACAGATTGCTTGTAAAGAACTACAAGGATTACGACGAAAACACGGTTTCAAGAGCGAGAAGTTTTGCAAGCGATATCTATAGCAGCTTAAGATACGACCTTAGCAGCGCCGCGATAAGCAAAAAGGGCGAGTTTGTCATCAAGGGCTATTTCGACAGCAACGGCAGCTTTAAAATTCTTGACAACGCGGGCGAGGCTGACGCTGCAAGAATTATTGAAGAGCAGCTCTCGTCTTACAACAGCTGCAAAAACGCATATGTCGAGTTTGTTATGTGGTACGGCAGAGGACCGCTTTGCGGCGTTTCGGTAACTATGACGGACGACAGCTCGAATATCCCCGATAATCTCCCGAATGCGTACAATTTCCTTGATAAAGAGTACAACTTCGGCTCGGACGAGGACGTAAACTACATCGGCGCGTTCGTAGTCGGCACTTCTCCGAGACTTGCAAACGGCGAGGGCGGCAAAACTGCCGAAAATGACAAGCAGACCGCCGAGAACGTTAAGGCTTACAACGATTACGCTGAAAAGGCATACACCGCGTTCGGAAAAATAATGAACGATAACGGCATTACTTTCCGCAATGATTATGACAGTTATATTTATTTCAAAGTTTCAAACAAGAACTGGAACTATTACACAGGCACTTACAAACCCTTTGACGGCGATATTGATTCAAGCGACCTGTGCGACGCTATGAAAGCCGCATTCCCAGATTTTGATAACGGTTATATCTACATTTATTACAACAATAAAAAAATAGTGGGGGCAAGCGTCTCCGACCGTGATTATCGGTTCTACAACAGCGTGTTTGCATACGGATATTTGCCGAAGTGGGGCTATACCGAGGGCGTTACGCCGAACGGGTATACCATGGGCGTTTATCCTAAGCTGCCCGAGATTACCAACAAGCTTTCCGACAGCGTAATTTCGGATCTCACAGGCACATGGAAACGCGATTCGGGTTCGGCAAGCACGATTGAATTCAACAGCGATAATCTTTCTAAGGTTAAGTCCGTTGGGTATTATTCAAGCGATGGTCTGCAAATTGTTCTCGACGATGATACCAAAATTGTGTATTATTTCGGCAGGAATTACATCTACATAAACGGCAGCTCCTATAAAAAGGATTGATTTCCCCGAACAGCGAAACCACAAAACCGCTCTGCAAAATGCAGGGCGGTCTTTTTTTTGTCATTGTTTGTAATATTAAACAAGCGTTGTCGAATATACTGAAAAGCAGGCTTTATTTTGTCGAATTTTCCGAACTTCGGGGAAGTCTGAAATCCGTTTCGTAAGCCTCGCGGTAGATAACCTCGGCGCATAGGAAAAATTCCTCGCTTGACAGACTTTCGGGATAGCTTAACAGCATAAGCGGCAGCGGTTTTCCGTCTTTTCCGAAAGGCGGCTGGTAATATTCTCCTTTATTTTCAAAAAATCCCAGCCGCTTGTAAAATTCTATCCTCCGCCGCGCGGTTTCGCTGAAATTTGCGGGTTCAACTTCGAGAATTACCGGAAAATTCTCCGTTTTCGAGAGCAATTCCTTTAAAGCGACTGTTCCGAGCCCCTTGCCGCGGAATTCGCTTGCCACGGCAAAATGCTCGATAAAAATAAGCCTTGAAAGCACGCGAAAGTTTATAAATCCGCGAACCTCGCCGTTTTCGGAAATGACCGCCGACCGAAACGAGCTTTTTTTGAGTTCCGCAAAATGCTCCGAAAACCCGCGCCGTTCGGTTGTCGGGAACGAGTATTCGAGTATTGCGAAAACGCGCTTGAAAATTTCAAGCGGCATTTGGTTTTCGGGACTGTATATTGTGATTTCCATAATTTTCCTTTCAAAAACTCCGAAAAGAGGTAATTATATATGTTTTTGCTGTTAAAATTGGCTTTGGAGAATTTGCTGTTTTTCGGATTGCATTTCGACGGGAAGAATATGTTCCCAAAACAGCTCTCCGCCAAGGACGAGCGCGAGTGCATAAACACCATTGCGGAAAATTCCTCCCCAGAGGCTGTAAAAAAAGCCCGCGACAAGCTTATAGTTCACAATCTGCGGCTTGTGGCGTATATCGTAAAGAAGAATTTCCCCGACGCGAAAGACCCCGACGATTTGGTATCGATTGGTACGATAGGTCTTATCCGCGCCGCCGAAACGTTCGATTACCGAAAAGGCAATCAGTTCAGCACCTACGCGTCAAAGTGCATTGACAATCAGATAAAAATGCACTTTCGCAAGATAAAGCACCAGATGACCGAGGTTTACCTCGGCGACCCGATAGAAAGCGACAGCGAGGGCAACACGCTTACCATAGCGGACATCTTCAACAGCGGCGTGAACGTGGAAAACGATGTTGAGCTTAAGATAAATTCCGAAAAGCTGTATCGGTATATCCGCGAGGAGCTGACAGACCGCGAGCGCGAGATAATTTGCAGACGTTACGGCGTACCCGATTTGAACGGCGCGGTTTGCAAGCCGCAGACCCAGCGCGAGATAGCGCAGAGCATGGGAATTTCGCGCTCGTATATTTCGCGTATTGAAAAGCACGCCCTTGAAAAACTGAAGTCAAGGTTCGAGAGCGAGTGACGCCTATATTATACCAATTTTTCTCGGTTTTGTCAAGAAAATTGATTAACACGGAAAATTTTCTCGTCTAAGTTGTTGCAATTGTCGAAAAAATGTGCTATTATATAGTAGTAAGAAACAATGTTAATTAAGTAACATTCATTTTTATTGAAAGGACGTTTGAATATGGAAGAATACGGAAAAAAGCGCAGCATAAAAACGGCAATATCGCTTTATGTGTTGTTGGTCATCGGCATATCAAACGCGATATTTGCGCTGGTTTCGGGCGCGGCAACCCTCACGAAGATGAAAGCCAGCACAAAGGAGAATTATCTTGCTGCTGCGGCGGCGACGGCGGGGGAAATGTCGGACTGGTTTGATGTTCAGGTGAGGACAGTCGACAGCTGCGTCGAGGCGATAAAAGCGGGCGGCTATGATACAACGCTTTTTTCTCAAAGCGAACAGTATCTTATAGATCTTTTGGGCGTTGACAGCGATATATATTGCCTGTACATGGGCAGACCCGATAAATCCTGCGTATTTTCGGACGGCTGGGACGCCGCCTCGGAGAACTACGACCCCACCACGCGCGAATGGTACATAGACGCTTTAAACACCGACGGCGCGGTCATTTCCGCTCCGTATACGGACGTCAGCACCAAGAAAATGGTCATAACCATTTCCGAGGCGATAAGACACGACGGCGAGGTAACGGCGGTTTTCGCGTCGGATATTTTCGTAACTTCGGTTATCGATATTGCAAATCAGACCGCCGAGGGCAAGGATTTTTATCCGATACTTCTCGATTCTCAAAACGGGATAGTCGTTCATCAAAACGAAGATTTTCTGCCGCGCGTTGATGAAAACGAAAACGATGTGATAACAAACGCGTCGGAAATCGGCGTTTCCGGCTGTATAGAGGCAGGGGACGGCTCCTGCTTTGAAACAAATGACTACAACGGCAGAAAAAGCGTTTTCGCAAAGCAGCCCATAGGCGATACCGGCTGGCATCTTATTCTTTCAACTGTGTCGTCCGTGTTCAATCGCGAGACCGCCTCTATTGCGGTTATGTACGCGGTGTTTTTCTTGATTTTCCTTTTAGGGGACACAGCAATTCTCGCTATGATTATCAATAAAAAGCTGAAACCTCTAAGCGAACTTCAGGCGGCGTCCGACGCTATGCTCGGCGGAGAGCTTTCCTACACCAGCAAATACAGAATTCCCGACGAGATAGGCACGGCGTGCGTTTCGACCGAGCAGGCTATGAAGAAAATTCTGCTCTATGTAAAGGACATTGACGAAAATTTAAGTAATATGTCCCGCGGCGAATTCAACAATGAAATGCGGCTTGATTATATCGGCGATTTCTCGAATATAAAGACCTCTATGGAAACAATTCAGAATTCGCTGCGTAAAACGCTTACCACAATAAACGAAATAGCGGGGCAGGTGGCAAGCGGCTCGAACGATCTGTCGTCGGCGTCTTCGGAGCTTTCAAACGGCGCGTCAAGGCAGGCGGGCGCGGTAGACAAGCTTTCCGGCGCTATAATGTCTGTTTCCGACAGAGTCCGCAGCACCGCTCAAAACGCAGGCAACGCCGCCGCGATAGTTACGGAAATGGGCAAAAACGTTTCCCAAAGCAACGACAGCATGGAGCATCTTATCGAGGCAATGCGGCATATCAACGCCACTTCCGAGGAGATAAAGAAAATCAATCAGACGGTTGAGGATATAGCGTTCCAGACGAATATTCTCGCCCTGAACGCGGCGATAGAGGCGTCCCGCGCGGGCGCGGCAGGCAAGGGATTTGCGGTTGTCGCGGACGAGGTGAGAAATCTCGCGTCAAAGTCCGCCGAGGCGTCCGCTACCACGACAAAGCTTATTATCGAGTCGGTACAAGCTGTCGAAAACGGCGTAAAGCTTACGAGGGACACAGCGAATTCGCTTGAAACGCTGGTTGCGGGGACTAATTCCACGGTTGAGCTTGTAAACAACATCGCCTCCGACGCAATGGAAGAAGAACAGGAACTTAACCGCATAAGCTCCGAAATGGACGCGATTTCCGCGGTCGTTCAGAGCAACACCGCCACCGCCGAGCAGAGCGCTGCGTCAAGCGTAACGCTTAAAGAGCAGGCTGTGGAGCTTAAAAATATGACCGACGGCTTTAAATTATAATATTCCGCTGCCCGATACGTTCGGGCAGCTTTTGTCTTCAGCCTGAAGTAATTTTACATAAAAATTTTCAAATTTCCTTGACAATTTTAGCTAAATGTGATAAAATGAAATTGGAGTAAAATTTTTGGTGAAAGGGTGGGTTATATGAAATACAAACTCCTTGTAAACGGCAGCAATTTGAGCATGGTTAAGGAATTTTTGGGGAATATGAAAAACAGTTTTGACTGTTTAAGCACCTTGGACGATCTTGCCGATCTTGAAAAGCATTGCAGGCTGTTTCAGCCGGAGGGCATTCTGTTCTTTGTAGACAGGCTTTACAGCGGTTTTATCGATACCGTTTCGGATTTCAAGGCGAACCCCGAATACAAGAACGTTGCCGTCATCTTTATCACCAAAGACGATGTTGTGCGGGAGCTTGAAAGCCAAGGCAACAAAAGCCTTATCGACCTTATTCTTCTGCGCCCGATTTCGAGCGATAATGTCATTTTGCGGGTTATGAGCTTTCTTGATAAGCGTCCGAGAAGGGTTTCCTACGATTATGAAGAGCCTCAGAATTTCCCGCCTCCTCCCGTTCAGCCTGCTCAGCCCGTGCAGCCCGCTCCCGCCGCACCCGCTCAGACTCCTCCGCCCGCACCTGCGCCTGCTGTTTCCGCGCCTGCTTCCGCACCTGCGGCGAAAAAGCAGATACTGGTTGTCGACGACGACAGAAACGTGCTTAAAATGCTGAAAACCGCTTTGGAGCAGAAATACGAGGTCACCTCCACGCTTAACGGGCTTATCGTGGAGAAAATTCTCGCCACAAAGAAGATAGATCTTATAGTGCTGGATTACGAAATGCCGATAATGACGGGCGCGGAGGTCTTCAGGAAGATAAAAGCCAACAAGGAATATGCGAAGATACCCGTGTGCTTTTTAACGGGAGTTACCGAGCGCAAAAAGGTCGAGGAAATTATGATGCTGCGCCCCGACAGCTATCTTGTAAAGCCGCTTGATCTTGAAATGCTTTGTACCGCTATTGAGAATTTGATTTAAGGTGGTTGTAATATGCCTAATCTCAGAAAAGGGATCGGCGGTGAAACAGAACTTAACCTTACCGATCTTATAGACGTTGATATACTCCAGCAGATACAGGACGCTTTCTCGAATATGACGGGAATGGCGGCGCTTACTACCGACGCGGACGGAAATCCCGTCACGAGGGGCAGTAATTTCACGGAATTTTGCATGGATTACACGAGAAAGTCAAAGCTTGGGTGCGAACGCTGCGAACAGTGCGATATGCACGGCGCGGAAATCACCCTCGAAAGCGGGCGCGCGTGTACATATTATTGCCATGCGGGACTGGTGGATTTTGCAGCTCCGATTATGGCGAACGGCGTTATGGTGGGAAGTTTTATCGGCGGGCAAATCTTAACCTGCGAGCCTATGCTTGATAAGTTCGAGCGTATCGCAAAAGAGCTTGATATTGACCCGGAGGAGTATAAAGAGGCTGCGAAAAAGGTTCGTATCACCGATATTGAAAGCATTGACAAGGCGGCGCAGTCGCTGTTTACAATTGCGAATACGCTCTCCAATATTGCGTATAAAAGCTATTGCCTTTATCAGAGCAATATCGAGATAGAAAAAGCGTCCAATATGAAAAGCGATTTTCTGGCGAATATGAGCCACGAAATCCGCACCCCCATGAACGCTATTCTCGGTATGGTGGATCTTGCCTTGCGCGAGGATATGTCTCCCGCGGCGAGGGATTTTATAAAGCAGATAAAGATTTCGGGTAAAAATCTGCTGGTCATTATAAACGATATTCTCGATTTTTCCAAGATAGAGGCGGGAAAACTCGATATTATCGAGGCGGATTACGAGCCGCTCTCGGTTATAAACGATGTTGCGGGCATTGTAAACAGCAGAATAGGCGGCAAGCCTATCGAGTTTACGATGGATATTTCCACAAATCTTCCGAAAAAGCTTTACGGCGATAATTACAGGGTTCATCAGATTTTGATAAATCTGCTTAACAACGCGGTTAAATTCACGAAAAAAGGCGAAGTTCACCTGGCGGTAGACTGCAAAATCGACGAGAATAACCCCGAATATGCGATAATCACCACGTCAATTTCCGATACGGGTATCGGGATAAAGAAAGAGGATATGAACAAGCTTTTCAACTCGTTCCAGCAGGTCGACAGCAAGCGCAACCGCAATATCGAGGGCACAGGTCTGGGGCTTGCTATTTCCCAGCAGCTTTTGAGCCTTATGAACGGCACAATTTCCGTTGAAAGCGAGTATGAAAAGGGCACGACGTTCACGTTCGTTCTGCCGCAGAAGATAGTTGATAAAACCGACAGCATTCCTCCGCTTGACGAGCCCAAACAGGCGGCTGTGCTTGTGGAAAACGAGTATGTCAAAAAACAGCTTTACAAGGATTTGGCGGCTATAAACGTAAATAACACGCAAATCGAGGTGATAAAAGAGGCGAGCGATATTACGCCCGATTTTGTCATCGTCGAGGAGAAATATTTAAACGACAGGCTGTTTGATTTTCTGCGCGGACATTCCGATATAACCTGCATTGCGATAGTGGGTTACACCTACCGCAATACCGCGCCCGATATTCCGAATATAAAGATACTCCGAAAGCCCGTTTATTCGCTCAGTCTGTGCAACGCCATGGGATTTATAGATCTGCGGCTTGACGCTGATAATACCGAAGAAGAGGTGTTTACGTTCACCGCTCCGATGGCTAATATTCTTATCGTTGACGATAATTCGGTTAATCTCACGGTAGCAAAGGGGCTTTTAGAGCCGCTTAAAATGCAGATAGACACCGCCGAAAGCGCGGGCAAGGCTATTGAAATGCTGCATAAAAAGCAGTACGATCTTATTTTTATGGATCATATGATGCCCGAAGTCGACGGAGTTGAGGCAACGCACATAATCCGCCGCCTTATGCACAATTACGATCATGTTCCGATAATAGCTCTTACCGCAAACGCGATAAATGGCACGCGGGATATGTTTATCCGCGAGGGCATGAACGATTTCGTTCCAAAGCCTATTGAGATAACGGAAATTACGGCGAAACTGAAAATGTGGCTGCCGCCCGAAAAAATAATTCCGTCGCTTAGCAAGGGCTTCGAGAAAAAGGAACAGTCGCTCCCCGAAATAGAGGGGCTGAACGTTGCCGGGGCAATGAAACTGCTCGGCAGCGAGAAGTTGTTTATGTCCGTTCTCAAGGAGTATTATCTGACAATCGACAAAAAATCGCAGACCATCGAAAAGCATTTCGAAGAAAACAAAATCCGCGATTATACGATAGAAGTTCACGCTCTTAAAAGCAGCTCCCGCCAGATAGGCGCGGACAGCCTGTCGCAGCTTGCGGCGGAGCTTGAAAAGGCGGGGAACGACGGCAATATCGAGTTTATCGAACAAAACACGCCGCCGCTGCTCGAACAATATCGAAAATATAAGGAAATTCTGTCTCCGATTTTCGGCGAAATTGAAGCCGAGCCCGAAAAGCGCGCCGCGACGGAAGAGGAGACGCGTTCTCTGCTCGGCGACCTTCGGGAGGCTCTTGACAATTTCGATACGCTGCAAATCGACGATGTTATCGAGAAAATGTCCGCTTTTTCGTATCCCGACAAGCAGGCGGAGCTTTTCGAGCAGCTTAAAGCCGCCGCCGAAAACACGGATATTGATATTTGTGTAAAAACTGCCGAGCAGTGGCTTAAAGTACTTTAATACAACGACCCCTTTTAATAAAAGGGGTCTTTTTTTGAAAAATTTCGCCGCTCTTAAAATTCTATTGACTTTTAAATATATTTATGGTAAAATATAATATGAATGTGTGTAATAATCTGCTGTGGTCAGAATTTTGAACCAATGTGAAGTTATAATTTACGCGAAGAACGGAGGTGTGGGATTGAATTACTGGATTCTTGTGATTGACGATGACCCCGCTAATCTTAAAATGGCAAATAATATCCTGAGTACCGAGGGAATGCGCGTAAGCTGCGTTAAATCGGGAGAGGCTGCTGTTAAATTTTTACAGGAAAATATTCCCGATTTGATTTTGCTTGATATACATATGCCCGTTATGGACGGGTTTGAAACGCTTGCCGCGATACATAAAAATGCCGAGGCGTCGGTAGTCCCGGTGATTTTCCTGACTGCCGACGACGACAGCGATACCGAAACCCGCGGTCTTAAGGCGGGGGCAACGGATTTTATTAAAAAGCCGTTCAATCCCGAGGTTTTGCTGCTGAGAATTAAGCATACGATTGAGCTCCGTCGGCTGCAGGCGGATCTTGCGTCCGAAGTCGAGCAGAAAACCTACGAGCTTACCGCGCAGAACACCAAGCTTGAAAAAATTTCGATGCAGATTTGTATGGCTCTTTCGGGAGCTATTGACGCAAAGGATAAGTATACAAACGGTCATTCGGCGAGGGTCGCGGATTATTCGAGAATGATTGCCGCGCGGGCGGGTTTTTCAAGGGAAGAGCAGGATAATATCTATATGATAGGTTTGCTCCACGATGTTGGAAAAATCGGTATTCCCGACGCTATAATCAACAAACCGGGAAAACTTGATCCCGATGAAATGGCTGTTATTATGAATCACCCGATAATGGGGGAGAACATCTTAAAACTTATCGAGGAGTTCCCGCGGCTTGTGACGGGGGCTAGATACCACCATGAGCGGTACGACGGAAAGGGTTATCCCGACGGGCTTTCGGGGGAGAACATTCCGATAGAGGCGAGAATTATCGCGGTCGCGGACGCATACGACGCTATGACCTCGCGCAGGAGCTATCGC
>CANQNY010000049.1 GCA_947625335.1 uncultured Clostridia bacterium
TGCCCTTTTTGGTCATCAGATTGTTCCGCGAAAGCGCAAGCGCGGTCGCAAAGCTCATCGAGGGCTTTTTCCCCGATTTTTTCTTCTCGGAAACGCCGCCCTCCTGCGGCTCATACGGGTCGGAATCGCTTTTTATCGTCCCGTCAACCAGACGCACGATGCGCGTTGCATAGTCGTTTGCAAGGTCGGGGTTGTGAGTTACCATAATAACAAGGCGGTCCTTGGCGATTTCCTTTATAAGTTCCATTATCTGAACGGAAGTCTCGCTGTCAAGCGCGCCCGTCGGTTCGTCCGCAAGGAGGATTTCGGGGTCGTTTACGAGCGCGCGCGCTATTGCCACACGCTGCATCTGCCCGCCGGACATCTGATTCGGGCGTTTGTGCATCTGGTCGGCAAGCCCGACTTTCGCAAGAGCCTCCGCAGCGCGTTTTCTGCGCTCGGATTTGGAAATTCCCGCAAGCGTCAGCGCAAGCTCCACATTTGCAAGAACCGTCTGGTGCGGGATAAGGTTGTAGCTCTGAAAAATAAACCCGACGGAGTGGTTTCGGTAGGTATCCCAGTCACGGTCCTTGTACTGCTTGGTGGAACGCCCGTTTATCACGAGGTCTCCCGAGGTGTACTGATCCAGACCGCCGATGATGTTGAGGAGTGTTGTTTTTCCGCAGCCCGAGTGCCCGAGAATTGCCACCAGCTCGCAGTCGCGGAAGCTTATCGACACGCCGCGCAGCGCGTGAACCTTATCGCCCGCGGTGTCGTAGTCCTTGATGATGTTTTTTATTTCAAGCATCGAACATTCTCCTTTTCTAAAGATATATACACTTTATATTTTACAACCCCCGATAAATTTTGTCAAGGGGGAGAATGTTTTTCGTCAATTTACATAAAAACACTAAACTTTGCAAATCTTATTTTTAATAAGTAAACGGCGGTGAAAAAATGCAAAAATTGCAGAAAAGGTATGCGGTTTTTATTCCGGCAAGCGCGGCGTTCTGGGCGGCGGTGCTGTTCGGGGAGCTTTTTCTTGTGCGCGGCGAATTCCCGAAAAGCGTTTCGACGGCTCTTTTCGCCGCGGCGTTCGCGGTGTGGGGAGTTATGGCGGTTCGGTTTCATTCGTATAAATACCGCATATCGGGCGGGGAATTGCTCCTTTTTTCGGGAATTTTCGTCAAAAAGGTGAAAAAACTCCGCGCGGAGGACATTCTCCTGCGCGAGAGCGTGAAATTTGGCAATATTTTCCTGTTCGCAAGGCTGAAAACGGCGGGAGGCTCGGCGATAGTGTTTTTTAATCCCGAAAATTGTGAATTTTTTTAACTGTTTCAACAGGGTTTTCAACAAATTGTAATGAATTTTCCGCCCGAAAACCCGAAAAACCCCGTTATCGGGCAATAAATTCGCCCCCGACTTAAAAAATCAGGGGCGAAAACCAGTAAAAACGATTACATCGGCTTGTCAATCGTCATTTTTCTCGTCGGACAGGGCGTTCGGCAGGAAATCATATAACTCGTTGTAATTTTCAAACTCTTCGTCCGTCTGCGGCTGCGCGGGGATAAGCCCCGTGCATTCCGTGCCGCCTGCCGCGCGCATATATTCGTCGGAAATCTCCTCCCAGGACTTTTTGTCGTCGGGCGTGGGATAAGGGTACATGGCTTTCAGCTCCTTTCGGCGTTATTATTTGTTTTTCGCTCGGTATTATGTGTTTTTGGGGGTTTGTGAAAAGAGTGGTTGACAAATTTGGAAAAATGTTGTATAATAATTTTATGTGTATTGTAAGAGTGCGGGTCTGCCGCTTTTTTGAAGATGAGAGGAACTGAAAATGGGAATTATCAAATCAATATTCGGAACATACTCTTCCAGAGAACTTAAACGCATAGAGCCGATTAAACAGGCGGTGCTGGATTTAGAGCCTAAATATCAGGCTATGGACGACAAGGAGCTTAAGGCTCAGACGGGTATTTTAAAAGAGCGTCTTGCGAACGGCGAAACGCTTGACGATATTCTGCCCGACGCGTTTGCGGTATGCCGCGAGGCGTCGTCGAGAGTTATCGGGATAAAGCACTATCCCGTGCAGATAATCGGCGGAATTGTGCTGCACCAAGGGCGAATTGCCGAGATGCGGACGGGCGAGGGCAAGACCTTTGTAGCGACGCTGCCCGCGTATTTAAACGCGCTTACGGGCAAGGGCGTTCATGTCGTTACCTGCAACGACTATCTTGCAAAGCGCGACAGCGAGTGGATGTCCAAAGTCCACCGCTTTTTGGGGCTTACCGTGGGACTTATCGCTCACGATATGAACAACGACCAGCGCCGCGCCGCTTATGCGTGCGATATTACCTACGGCACTAACAACGAGTTAGGCTTTGACTATCTGCGCGATAATATGTGCATTTACAAGAAAGACCTCGTTCAGCGCGAGTTCAACTTCGCCATTGTGGACGAGGTGGACAGTATTCTTATAGACGAGGCGAGGACTCCGCTTATTATTTCGGGGCAGGGCGAAAAGTCCACCGATCTGTACGAAAGAGCGGATAAGTTCGCAAAAACGCTTGTAAAGAACACCGTTGTCGAGATTGATACCAAAGAGGAGTACGACAAGGATTTCGACGGGGATTATCTCGTAGACGAAAAGGAAAAGACCTGCAATCTGCTGCCGAACGGCGTTGCGAAAGCCGAGAAATATTTCGGGGTGGAGAACCTTATGGATCCCGAAAATATGACGCTTTTGCACCATATAAATCAGGCTATCCGCGCAAACGGCATTATGAAAAAGGACGTTGACTATGTTATCAAGGACAACGGCAACGGCGACGAGATAGTTATCGTCGACGAGTTTACGGGGCGTCTGATGTTCGGGCGGCGTTATAATCAGGGACTTCATCAGGCAATCGAGGCTAAAGAGGGCGTTAAGGTTCAGCACGAGAGCAAAACGCTTGCTACCATCACGTTCCAGAATTTCTTCAGACTGTATAAAAAGCTTTCGGGTATGACCGGTACGGCTATGACGGAGGAAAGCGAGTTTCGGCAGATCTATTCGCTTGACGTTATCGAAATTCCGACGAATAAGCCCGTTATCAGAATTGACAATCACGACAGAATTTATAAAAACGTCCAAGGCAAGCTGCGCGCGGTGTGCGATCTGGTTGAAGAGTGCCATAATAAGGGTCAGCCCGTGCTGGTGGGCACGGTCACCATTGCCAAGAGCGAACAGCTTTCAAAGCTGCTTAAGGCGCGCGGGATAAAGCACGAGGTGCTGAACGCGAAAAACCATGAGCGCGAGGCTGAAATTGTCGCGCAGGCAGGCAAAAAAGGCGCGGTGACTATCGCTACCAACATGGCGGGACGCGGCACGGATATAAAGCTCGGAGGAAACGCGGAGTATCTCGCGCTTGCGAAAATGCGCCAGATGGGTTATTCCGAGAATATGATAAGAGAGGCTACGGGCTTTGGCGATACCGACGACCCGGAGATAATCGCCGCCCGCGAGAAGTTTCAGGAGCTTAACCGCAAGTTTGAGGAGGAAATTGCTCCCGAGGCGGACGCTGTGCGCGAGGCGGGCGGACTTTATATAATAGGCACGGAACGCCATGAGTCAAGACGTATTGACAACCAGCTGCGCGGACGCGCGGGACGTCAGGGCGACCCCGGCGAGAGCTGCTTTTATATCTCGCTTGAGGACGATTTGATGAGATTGTTCGGCGGGGAGAGAGTTCAGCGTATAATGGAAACCATGAACTTCGATGAGAATATCCCGCTTGAAGTCGGATTTTTAAGCAAGGCTATCGAGTCCGCACAGATGAAGATTGAGGGCAACAACTTCTCGATAAGAAAGCACGTTCTTGATTTCGACGATGTAATGAGCCAGATGAGGCAGACTATTTATACCCAGCGGCGCAAGGTGCTTGACGGGGAGGATATTCACGATAATATCATTCAGATGATGAATCAGGATATTGAGGAAAGCGTGAACACCTATTGTTCAGATTCCGTTCCCGATAACTGGAATTTGGACGGGCTTCGCGCGCATTATATGAACGAGTTCCTTATGGATACCGATTTGCGCTATACGACCGATGAACTCAACGATATTGACGCGAAGAAAGTCACCGAGTTTATCCAAAAGCGCGGAAAGCTGCTTTACGACGTGAGGGAAAAGCAGCTTGGGAGCGAGAATATGCGCGAGGTAGAGCGCGTGTGCCTGCTTAAAGTTGTGGATAAGCATTGGATGGATCATATCGACGCTATGGACGAGCTGAAAAACGGTATCGGACTTCGCGGGTACGCTCAGAGAAATCCCGTAGAGGAGTACCGTTTTGAGGGATTTAATATGTTCGACGAGATGATCGCAGCTATTCGCGAGCAGACCGTTCGTATGGTGCTGACTCTCCCCGTAAGTTCTCGGCAGGCTCCCCAGCGCGAGCAGGTTATGCGCCCCGACGCTCCGAACGCGGGCGGTCCGCAGACTCCGTACAGGAGCGAAAAACGCGCCGAGAAAAAGGCGAGAAGAGCCGCGAAGAAGTAATTATCCGCATAACGGCGCGGAATTTTGCAAATTGAAAAAAATTTCGTTTCCCCCTTGACAAAGGGGGAAATTTCTGTTATAATAATATATGTTCTATGTAATGTATTTTTACATTACACAAGATTTTCGGCAGGGATGCCCGTGAGGTTTATGTATGAATGTTGATTATGTTCTGCTGCTGGATATTTATGGAGATTTGCTCTCCAAAAGTCAGCATGACGCGATGGATCTGAGGTATAATTCCGATTTGTCGCTGGCGGAGATCGCTGAGGAAATGGGCGGTATCTCGCGGCAGTCGGTGAATTATTTTTTGAATAAGGCAAAACAAAAGCTTTCCGAATATGAAAGCGTGCTTGGCTGCGCGAGACGGTTCCGCGCGGCGGACAAGGCTGTAAACCGCGCGCAGGAGCTGCTTTTGCAGGTGCGCGGGGATAAAGAGTTCGGCTCGGACGAGCGGCTGGCAGGTCTTTACAACGCGCTTGAAAAGGTAAAGCAGGCTATAGGCGAGTGATTGTAATTTTCGGTAAGGAGGGCAAGCGGCGTGGCGTTTGAGGGTCTTTCGCAGAAACTTAATAATGTTTTCGGCAGGCTTAAGGGTCACGGAAAGCTTACCGAAAAGGATATAAAGGACGCTATGCGCGAGGTGCGCATGGCTCTTTTGGACGCGGACGTGAATTTCAAGGTCGCGAAGGATTTTGTAAATAAAGTAAGCGAGAAGGCTCTGGGAGCGCAGGTGCTTGAAAGCCTTACTCCCGCGCAGCAGGTTATAGATATCGTTCACGGGGAACTTATCGAGCTTATGGGCAACACCACCGCAAAGCTTGATTTCCCGAACAAACCGCCGTGCATTATTATGATGTGCGGACTTCAGGGCGCGGGTAAAACCACTCATTGCGCGAAACTCGCGAAGTGGCTTGAGGCGCAGAACCGCAGACCGCTTTTGGTGGCGTGCGACGTGTATCGTCCCGCGGCGATTGAGCAGCTGCATGTTGTCGGCGAGAAAGTCGGCGCGCGGGTGTACGACGAGGGTCAGGGAAACCCTGTTGAGATAGCGAAAAACGGCATAAAGCTCGCGAAAGACAACGGTTATGATACCGTGCTGTTGGATACGGCGGGGCGGCTGCATATAGACGAGACTCTTATGAAAGAGCTGGAGGATATAAAGCAGGCTGTGTCCCCGAATGAGATACTGCTTGTGGTTGACTCTATGACGGGTCAGGACGCGGTAAACGTCGCGGAGAGTTTCAATTCCGCTCTGGACATTTCGGGCGTTATTTTAACCAAGCTTGACGGCGATACGAGGGGCGGCGCGGCTCTTACGGTGCTTGCTGTTACGGGTAAGCCGATTAAGTTCGCGGGTATTGGCGAAAAGCCCGAGGATTTAGAGCCGTTTTATCCCGACCGCATGGCGGACAGAATTCTCGGAATGGGCGACGTGCTGACGCTTATCGATAAGGCAAAGGCGTCTATCGATGAAAAAGAGGCTGAAAAGACCGTTAAGAAACTTCAGGAGAACAAGTTCGACCTGAACGATTTGTATGCCCAGTTCGAGCAAATCGAGAAAATGGGAAATATCCGCTCGATTTTGAATATGCTGCCCGGCGTTGCGGGGAAAATAAAGGACGAGGACATCGACGAGAAAAAACTCCCGCACACCAAGGCTATTATTTCCTCTATGACAAAGCGCGAGCGCGAAAAGCCGTCTGTTATCGACGCGAAAAGAAAACGCCGTATCGCGGCGGGTTCGGGGACGTCGGTGGAGGAGGTAAACGCGCTGCTGCGGCAGTTTGACCAGATGCAGAAGATGATGAAGCAAATGGGCATGATGGGCAAAAAACGCCGTCTGCCGCGCTTTCCGGGAGGATTTGGCGGATTCGGGGGTATGGGAGGTCTCGGCGGCTTTCCGGGAATGTAAGAGGAGCGGGATATGAGCAGCGAAGAATTTTTTAATGTGTTTAAGTGGTTTTTCCCGCTGTTTATCGCGCTTGGCGTTCTGGTCGCGGTTCTGCTTATAAAGAGAGTAAGCTTTATCGGACGTTCGTCGGGGTATATGCGGGTACGCTGGTGGATAACGTCGGTTATTTTCGTGGCGGTCGGCATTATGACGATAGTTTTGTGGATCGTCGGGATTTGATAAATTTCGCATAAAACAGGTTTTTGCCTGATTTTATATAATGATTGTTGAAAGGAGAATTACATTTTATGGCAGTTAAGATCAGACTCAGAAGAATGGGCGCGAAAAAAGCTCCGTTCTATCGTGTTGTGGTGGCTGATTCCCGTTATCCGCGCGACGGAAGATTTATCGAGGAAATCGGCTACTACGATCCCACAAGAGAGCCTGCGGTCGTAAATATCGACAAGCAGAAGGCTGAAGAGTGGATCAAAAAGGGCGCGCAGCCTACCGACACGGTAAAAAGGCTTTTAAAGTAACTATCAGAACAGCAAAAGGTTATTTGGCAAAGGTATTTTAGTTTTCACCGCAACCCCATTGCATAATTTACCACGGCAAATTAACCGCTATGGAGGGAAACAAATGATGAAAGAACTTCTTATCACCATCGCTACGGCGTTGGTTGAGGACAAAACAGCGGTTGAGGTAACAGCAGACGAGCCCAACGAAGAGGGCGTTGTCGTTTATCATCTTCACGTTGGTCCCGACGACATGGGGCGCGTAATCGGAAAGCAGGGCAGGATCGCGAAGGCGATACGTACTGTTATGCGCGCGGGCGCGGTGCGCGCCAACGAGAAGATCTCGGTTGAGATCGACTGAACTGCAAAAACGGGCGTTTTAATCCGCCCGTTTTTTGTTTTTTAAATTGTTAATCAGAAGTTTCTGCCGTTCCGGTCCCGGTATTCGGTGGGGATTGGCACGTTTTCTTATAATGTCAGTCAGAAGTTGCTGCCGTTCCAGCCCCAGTATTCGGTGGGGATTGGCACGTTTTCTTATAATGTTAGTCAGAAGTTGCTGCCGTTCCAGCCCCAGTATTCGGTGGGAGAGTATTTCACATAAACGGAATCTGCGGGGACGCGGAGCGTGTCGGAAAGCGCTTTTGTAATAACGCCCGTAAGCTTTTCGTAAGCGTCTGCGGACGCGTTTCCGTACAGGTTTACTTCCACAAACGCGATTTTCCCCGAATTTTCGCCGCGGAAATACATCGGCACGTTCTGCTCAAATCCCACCATAAGCCATTGCTCGCTTTTTCCGAGTATCGGCATGGCAGTTCCAAGCGCGGATTTGATGTTTTCGCGCTGTGCTTCGGTTATCTCACCGTTGAATTTTGTGTTGATAAATGGCATAAAATTTCCTCCTAAAAGTTTTATAATTCTATTGTATCATAATTTTCGCTGAATTTCAATAATATCTTGAAAAAATTCCCGCGATGTGGTACAATTATAATAGTATTTCGGAAAGAGGGTAATTTTATGGGAAAAATAGTCTGGAAAGGCGGGACGCTGCTCTCTCCCGTGCCTGCGGTGCTGGTGTCCTGCGGGAGCGTTGAAAAACCATCGGCGCTTACCATAGCATGGACGGGGATAATAAGCTCCGACCCGCCGAGAATGTATATTTCGGTGCGTCCTGAGCGCAATTCCTACGAAATTATAAAGCAGTCGGGAGAATTCGCTGTGAATATGATGCCTTCGGGGTTTGTAAAGCAGGTTGACTATTGCGGCATAAAATCCGGCAAAAACGAGGATAAACTCGCAAAGAAAAAGCTTACCGCGCTGCCGTGCGATAAAATCTCCGCGCCGCAAATCGCGGGTTCTCGGATAACGCTTGAATGCAAGGTTTTCGATATTATCCCGCAGGGGTCGCACGATATGTTTTTAGCGGATATTCTGGCGGTGGACATTGACGAAGAACTGCTCGACGAAAAGGGCAGGCTGTGCGTCGAAAAAGCTAACCTGTTCGCTTACGCGCACGGGACATATTTCACGCTCGGCAAGAAAATCGGCAGTTTCGGGTTTTCCTGCAAGGCTAAACGGGGAAAAGTGGTAAAACGCAAAAATTCTCCGAAAAAATCGAAAAAGAAGTGATAAAATGGTACATATTGGAAACGATTGGGACGAACTTTTAGCGGACGAGTTCCAAAAGGATTATTATAAGGAGCTTCGGAGGTTTCTGATAGCGGAGTACAATTCCCACAGGATTTACCCGCCCATGGAGGATATTTTCAACGCGCTGAAATACACCCCTTACCATAGCGTGAAAGCCGTTATTCTTGGGCAGGACCCGTATCACGGGGCGGGTCAGGCGCACGGGCTGTGCTTTTCGGTAAAGCGCGGTACGCCGCCTCCGCCGTCGCTGCAGAATATTTTCAAGGAAATTCATGACGAACTGGGACTTCCGATACCGCCGCACGGAGAACTCACCGCGTGGGCGAAAAACGGCGTTCTGCTGCTGAACACCTCGCTTACCGTGCGGGAGGGGAGTCCGAATTCCCATCGCGGTCACGGCTGGGAGATACTCACCGACCGCGTGATAGAGCTTTTAAATCAGCGTGAGCAGCCGCTTGTTTTTCTGTTGTGGGGCGGGAACGCGCGCTCGAAAGCGCGTCTTATCACCGAGCCGCGGCATTTGGTGCTCCAGTGCGCTCACCCAAGTCCGCTTTCGGCGTATAACGGCTTTTTCGGGTGCGGGCATTTCAGGAAAGCCGATGAATTCCTCAAAAATAACGGCATAGAGCCTATCAATTGGCAAATTGAGTGATAACTGTAAGACCGAGGTGAGATAATGCTTGAATACTGCGTCTGCCCGAAATGTGAGCGAATGATTATGCTTGACAGCGATTTCGACAGCGGATTTTGCTGCGTGTGCGGCACTCATATTTCCTATGCCGAGGCGCGCGAGGAGCTTTTGTCGGGACTTAAGGCGTCAATCCCCGACGAGCTTGTGCTGGAGGCGGATCTTAGCGAACTTATCGACGAGGACGACGCGGGCGAAAACGTCTACGGGCTGTCGGAGTGCCGCGAGGAATGCGCCAAAGGCTCGGAGTTCCTCGGAAAGTGGGATTTTGTCGGGGCATTCGCGGCTTTTTCGAGAGCGTTGGACTTATATCCCGCCGATTTCGAGAGCCGCTGCGGTCTTATGGTGGCGGGGATTTTGCGGCTTAAGGATACCGAAAACTGGGATCGTTATCTTGAAGAATGCGTTGACAAAATACGTTCCCAAAACGACTGGAATATGGCGGGAGCGGCTCTGGAATACGTTCTCGGGATAATCAAGAAATTTCTCTCAAAAGGCGGGAGATACGTTTCCCCGAGTTATACAACAAACTTTTTCGAGCGGCTGGTGCGGGGTTTTCCCGCTTTAAAGCAGACCGCCGCGGAAATCCTAGCGCATTGCTTAAACGTGGAAAACGCGCCGTTTACGGACGCGGCGCGTTTGGATCATGAAACAACTCGTTTTGCGGTGGGAAATTGCCCTATTGAACCCGACAAAAATCTTCGGCGCGGAATGCTGCTTGTAATGCGCTGTCATTGCGACGCGAGGGTAAAAGAGTCGCTTTGCAGGGCGCTGTACGTCTACGACAGGGCGGTATGGCTGCGCGCGGGAGATACGGCGCGGATTATGGACGCGCTGGGACTTTGCGAGGCGATTACAAGCGGAGAATTCCCGCCCGCGGACGTTGTTATAGTTCTGAATACAATTTACGATTTTCTGCTTATGGGAGGACTTGAACAAAATTCTACCGAGCGTGAAAAGCTGATGTTTTTGTCAACGGTTTACAACTACGATATTATCCGCAAAATGGAACGCTTTTTCGGCGGGAAGATCTTTTTCAATAAGCTTGCCGCGGAGGTGTATCTAAAGCAAAAAGGCGCGTCGCTTATCTCTCCGGAGTACAAGCGAATTCAGGCGAAAATCGCTCAGCTTTCCGGCTGAACGGGGGCGTTTGTGTTCCCGAATTCTATCGGAGAGGGCTTTGCAATGTCCCCGCGCAGGGTGTAGGAAAGCATAAGCCGCACGCCGTTTTCCTCTGGGAAATATTTTTCCTCGCAGTTTACTATTTCTATGTCCGAGAGGAAATTTGCCTCGTAGTTTTCCTGTTGCTTTTTGAGCTCCGAAACAGCCGTTTCGGGGCTTCTTGTTATGTTTTTTTCAACATAAGCGGTGTATGTCCCGACGCGGAGTTTCAGGGGAGTTTCCTCGCCGAACAGCTTTACAGCCGAGGTTTCCTCGGAGTAGACGGAATTTTCCGCCTCGGCTTTCCCGAAAAACAGCGGGTAAACGTCCTCGCCGATAACAAGATACTTAAAAGTTTTCTGCTCGCCTTCGGGGGAATTTATCGTTTCGTTGTACGGCACAAAAAACTCGGCGGTCTCCTGCCATTCGCCGATAACTTCGCCCTCGGCGCGGACGGTGAGAATATTCTCCTTGCCGTCGAAAACTGTTCCCGAAATAAGCAAATCCCCCGTATTCACGCCGCTGCCGACTTCGGCGGCAGCCGCTCCGCGACGCACAATTCGGCTTACAATCTGCGCGGGTCGGGAGGCTATAAGGTTTCGCGGCTCGGAAGTTTCGAGTTCGGGCATTTCCGTGCCTTTTTCCACGCGGACATTCACGCGGTATCCCGTGCAGGACACGTCCGCCCACGCGCAGTTGTCCACTTCCAGCATAATTCTGTATTCCGCCGCCGAGGTGTTCAGCTTTTCGATATGCGCGCCGTGAAAAATTCCGCATTCTTTAAGAATAGACATTATCTGCGCCTGCGATACGTCCCCTTCAATGGAAATGCTTTGAACCCTTGTCTGCCAAAGCGTGAGGGTGAGCATAAACACCAACAGCCCCACATAAAGTCCAATTCTCCTGCGCCGCCGCGAAAGCGCGAAATACAGTCCGCGGCGAGTGCCTGCGCGTATTCTCACGCCGTTTTTTCGGGCAATCTCGGCGGTCCTGTAATAGTCCGTCGGGGAGACCTCGCCTTTTACCTCCACTCCCGAAAACTCGATGTTCCGAACCTGAATATCCTCCGCCAAAAGCTGCGATACCATTTTCTCGCGAAACCCGCCAAGCCCCGTAAAAGCTACGCTCCCGAAGTACAGACCGTTGTTTTTCGCTTTCATTTCGTACCGCCCTCCTCAAAGGTCAGCGAGTGAATTTTTCCCGTTATCCGAACGCTTCCCACGCCGAAATTTTCAAAGACAAGCGGCGCGCCCACGACGTGTATGTCCATTCCGAAAACCGACAGCACGATAAGGTTATCGTCGCATTGTTTCACGCAGCGGCAGTTTTCCACACAAAGCTCCGCGCCGTTTTTTATGCCGCCGGACACGGAAAGCGTTACGCTGCATTGCCTCGTGGAATTTTCCTCGAATTCGATAAGCTTTTCGCGTATTCCCATAATGTTCCCCCCAATACTACTTGTCTAATTGTATGCCGAATTGTCCGCCAAAAGAACAAAAATGTTTTTTGATAAATTTTTATTGTTTTTCGATAAAAATCTATTGACAAAGGAGAAAAAATGTGCTAGAATAAGAACATAGCATTGATAGGAGGAATTTTTATGCAGCACAAGGATAAATCGATAATTTTGTCGCAGATAATCATTAAAATTTGCTATGCGGGGCTGTTGGCATGCTGTATTCTCGCGCCGAGGCTGGTGCTGGGGTACAGCCGAGAGATAGACGATGAAACGGTCATTCTGCCGCTGCTGATAACGCTTTACGCGTGCGTGCCGCCCGCCGTGTGCGCGCTGGTGTGCCTTGATATTCTGCTTAACAACATCCGCAAAAACAACCCGTTTATCATGCAAAACGTCATTATGCTGCGGGTAATTTCCTACTGTTGTTTCGCGGTGGGCGCGATTTTCATTTATTTTTCGATTTTGCGCCCGTTTGCGTTTGCAATCGTTTTTGCGGCGGGATTTTTCGGGGTAATTTTGCGGGTCGTGAAGAACTGTTTCAGACAGGCTGTCGAAATCCGCGAGGAAAATGATTTTACCGTTTGAGGTGCTGTGAAATGATTGTTGTAAATCTTGATGTTATAATGGCGAAACGCAAGATCTCGTCAAACGAGCTTGCGGAAATGATAGACATCACCCCCGCAAACCTCTCGGTTTTAAAGCGCGAAAAAGCCAAGGCGATACGTTTTTCAACGCTTGATAAGCTTTGCCGCGCGCTTGATTGCCAGCCGGGGGATTTGCTGGAATTTGTCGATGATGAAAGTGAGGATAAATAATGGAAAATACTGAAAATAATGCTGTTTCTCCGCGCGCCGAAAACCGCGCAATACCCGTTCATGACGCGGTTTTCGCGTGGGTGATGTTCGCGCTGTCGTTTGTGTTCACGCATTTTTGCGTGAGGTTCTTCGGAGGGCTCTGGGGCGGAATTTTCCGGGGTCTTGTAGGAATTTCGATAGCCGTTTTCGCGCGTCTTCATAAAATTCGTTTTACGGCGGGAAGTTTTATCGTGTGGGGAATTTCGGAGATATTCTGCCTTGTCCCGATTTTTTCCGCAAGCGGGCTTATCTGCTTTCTGGCGGCGGCGTTTTCGTTTATTCTGGACCTTTATTTAATGCTTATAATAAGCGGCGCAGAGCCGTTCGGAAAGCACTTTGCCTTAGACGCGCTGCTTTCGGTTTTCGAGCGTCCGTTCGAGAGATTTATCGACCAGCCCGTTGCGGCGTTTTCGGTGTTCAGGGGCGCGAAACGCGCGAAGAATTTTCTGTTCGCGCTTGCGGGACTGGTTATCGCGGTGCCGCTGACGATAGTCGTGGTGCTGCTGTTGGCGTCGTCCGACGCGAATTTTGAAAAAGCCGTAGAAAATATTTTCGGCGTTTTTCCGAGATTTTCGTTTTTGTATATCGTTGAGTTATTTTTTGCAGTACCGATTGCAATGTATCTTTTCGGCGCGCTGCGCTCTATGACGAACCCCGCCGCACCGCATTCCGACGCCGCTCCCGCGTATAGGATAATGCCGCCCATAATCGCGTATTTTGCGGTATCGCCGATATGCGTGTTCTATCTGATTTACACGGTTATACAAATAAGCAATATTGTGAACATCGCCGAAAAAGCGGTGAATTACTCCGAATTTGCGCGAAAGGGCTTTTTCGAGCTTTGCGCTATCGCGGTGATAAATCTGTTTGTGATGATGATAATGCAGCTTTTTGTAAAACGCGCTGAAAACGACAAAAAGCCCATAGCGCTGCGCGTCTACACGATAATGATTTCCGCGTTCACACTTGGGATAATCGCCACCGCGCTTACGAAAATGTTCCTTTACGTCGGCGAATTCGGCATGACATTGCTTCGCGTGTACACCTCGTGGTTTATGATACTGCTTGCCTTAATTTTTGTCACGATGATAATTTTTCAGATATGGGAAATTCCGCTTTGGAAAGCCCTTTTCTGCGAATTTACGGCAATGTTTTTCGTGCTGTGTTTCGGGAACATTGAGGGCAACATTGCAAAATACAACATCTCGGCTTTTCGCGCGGGGAATATCGAGCAGCTTGACATTTCGGAGTTTTACGAGCTTGGTTTTGCAGCCGTGAAACCCGCGTCCGGGCTTACCCCCGATGAACTCGGAAGAGATTACGGCGACCTTTCGCAATGGCTTGAAAGCGTCTCGGAGCGCGATTTTTCCGAGGATAAATTCGCATATTTCAGCATTCCGCGCGTTCAGGCGAAAAATTCCCTCGAGGGAAAATTTTCCGAGCAAAAGCCGCTGGGGTTTGTGGTTCGCGTTTACGATTCCGCCGACAAAACGATAACTTCCGTCACGGCGAACATCTGCCGCGGCGGCGATGTGATAGCCTCCGAAACGGCGTCTCCCGCGGCTGGAGGAGCTTTCCCGAAAAACAGCGATATAGTCTTTGATTTTCCCTACAGCGAAATTTCGGGCGGGGAATTTCCCCCCGAATTGTACGTCGATTTCGACATTGAAAGCACGTCCGATTTGCCGTTTGAAGACCCGCTTTTAGAGCTGTCCTACCCCGAAATGACGAATTTCGGTCTTGTGTCCGACGGGAGCAGTTTCACCGTTAAAAAATATTGAGCGGTTGACAAGTTAGATTATATATGTTAAAATATAGTTGTAATTTTAATTTGAGACGGTGATTTTTGTGGCTAAAATCAGAACAGTTTTTGTGTGCAGCGAGTGCGGCGGGGAAAGCTCGAAATGGAACGGAAAATGCCCGTTTTGCGGCGCGTGGAACACCCTCGAAGAAACCTCCGCCGAGCGTTATTCCGGGGGGAAAACCAAGCTGCTCGGCGAATTCAAATACAGCAGGCTCTCCGAGATAAATTACACCGACGAAACGCGCTACGGCACGGGGCTGTCCGAGCTTGACAGAGTTCTGGGCGGGGGACTGGTAAAAGGCTCGCTGGTGCTTGTCGGCGGCGACCCCGGAATAGGGAAATCCACGCTTTTGCTGCAAATTTGCGGGTTTATGGGCAACGACCACACCATTCTCTACGTCTCGGGAGAGGAAAGCGAACGTCAGATAAAACTTCGCGCGGAGCGGCTCGGCGTTTCCTGCGATAACCTGTTTTTGGCGTCCAACAACAGCTGCGAGAGCATTGTCGGGGCTGTCCGCGAAAACAAGCCCGAAATTGTCATAATCGACTCAATTCAGACGATAAC
>CANQNY010000050.1 GCA_947625335.1 uncultured Clostridia bacterium
CGGTTATGTTGGGCTCGGACGCGGGCATTAAAGAGGGCGACACCGTCAAGCGCACGAACAGCATCGTGTCCGTGCCTGTCGGAGAAGAACTTCTCGGACGTGTCGTAAACTCCCTCGGACAGCCGCTTGACGGCAAGGGCAGTATTCTCGCTAAGGAAACCCGCCCCATAGAGAAGATAGCATCGGGTATTATCACAAGAGAACCCGTAAACGTTCCTCTGCAGACGGGTATAAAGGCTATCGACTCCATGATTCCGATAGGCAGAGGTCAGCGTGAGCTTATCATCGGCGACAGACAGACGGGTAAGACCGCTATCGCTATTGATACTATCATCAACCAGAAGGGCAAGGACGTTATCTGCATTTACGTTGCTATCGGTCAGAAGAATTCCACCGTGGCAAACGTTGTAGATACGCTTACCACAAACGGCGCAATGGATTATACTATAGTAGTTTCGTCCACCGCGTCGGAGCTTGCTCCGCTCCAGTATATCGCGCCGTATTCGGGCTGCGCTATGGGCGAGTATTTTATGGAAAAGGGCAAGGACGTACTTATCGTATACGATGATCTGTCCAAGCACGCGGTAGCTTATCGTGCGCTGTCGCTGCTCTTGAAACGCCCGCCGGGACGTGAGGCGTACCCGGGCGATGTATTCTACCTTCATTCAAGATTGCTTGAGCGTGCGGCAAGACTTAACGACGAGTACGGCGGAGGTTCTCTTACCGCGCTGCCTATTATCGAGACGCAGGCGGGCGACGTTTCGGCGTATATTCCGACCAATGTAATTTCCATTACCGACGGTCAGATATTCCTCGAAACAGAGCTGTTCAATTCGGGCGTTCGTCCCGCGGTAAACCCCGGTATCTCGGTGTCCCGCGTCGGCGGTAACGCGCAGATAAAGGCTATGAAGAAGGTTTCGGGTACGCTGAAACTCGACTATTCGCAGTACCGCGAGCTGCAGTCGTTCTCGCAGTTCGGTTCGGATCTTGATAAGGACACGAAGGACCGTCTTGCAAAGGGCGAACGTATCGTTGAGGTATTAAAGCAGGATCAGAACTCCCCGCTTGAGGTTGAAGAGCAGGTTGTTATTATCTATGCCGTTATCAATAATTATCTTGCGACGATACCTGTTGAGAAGATAAAGCAGTATCAGAAAGATCTTATCGATAATATCAAGTCGCAAAAGCCCGAAATTCTCGACGGCATAAGAAACGAAAAGGTTATTTCTCCCGAAAACGAGGAGGCGCTTAAAGCGGTGCTTTCAAGCTTTGCAGAGTCTTATGCGGGCTGACAGGATAGGAGTATTTTTATGAAACAGGCATCTTTTGTACTGGGCATTGTGGCGACGGTTATCGCGGTTTGCACCGCTTTTGCCGTAGCTTGGCTCTATCTTGAAAAAAAGGTCAAATATATCACCACCGCGGATAATATTTGAGGTAAGGTCTAACCTCTTACCTCTGACATCTTACATCTAAAAAGGAGTGATATTTTTTGGCAAGCGGCAATATGAAAGCGATAAAGCGCCGTATAAAGTCGGTTGGTTCTACAAGGCAGATTACAAAGGCTATGGAGCTTGTCGCGTCCAGTAAGCTCCGCAAGGCGAAAGCCCGCGCGGAGTTGGCGCGTCCGTATTTTAACGAGCTGTATAAGACCATGTGTGAGATTGCGTCGGCGAATACCGATTTTTCGACCGTTTTCACCGAAAAACGCGAGGTTAAAAACAAGCTGTACATAGTAGTAGCGGGCGACAGAGGCTTGGCGGGAGGTTATAACTCCAATGTCCTTAAAACGGCAGTAAGCGCGCATAAGGACGACGCTGAAAAGCCGAAGATAATCGCTATCGGAAGAAAAGCGGGCGAATTTTTCTCAAAGCGCGACTATGAAATGGTGGCGTCCTACTCGAATATCGCCGAGGACATCAAGCCCAACACCGCGCAGGATATTGCGGATATAGCGATTGAAATGTTTACAAAGGGCGAGGTGGACGAGGTTCACGTTTTCTACACGATGTTTGTGTCCTCGATGAGCCAGCGGCCCGAAAGTATGCGCGTTCTTCCTATGGATACGGTGCAGCTTGAAAATTACGGCACAATGGATTACGACCCGTCTCCAGAGGCGGTGTTTAACAGAATAGTTCCGCGCTTTACGGCAAGCCTTATACAGTGCGCGGTGGTGGAGTCCTTTGCCTCCGAGCAGGGCGCGAGACGCACCGCTATGGAGAACGCTACCGATAACGCGGACGCTATGACGGAAAGCTTGTCGCTGCTTTACAACAGAGCGCGTCAGGCAAGCATTACTACCGAAATTATCGATATAGTTTCGGGCGCGTCAGCGCAGGAATAAAAGGCATTCAACAATTCCTAAGAAAGGAAAAGTCATAATATGTCAAATCAGAATAAAGGCACGATAGTACAGGTAATCGGCGCGGTTCTGGATATAAAGTTCTCGCCCGAAAGCCTGCCCGATCTGCTTAACGCTATTGAGATCGACAACAACGGCAAAAGGCTGGTTGTCGAGGTAGCGCAGCATATCGGCGACGATACTGTCCGCTGCATAGCTATGGGCAGCACGGACGGTCTTGTGCGCGGTATGGAGGCTGTCGACACGGGTTCTTCGATAAAAGTTCCCGTCGGCGAGCAGACCCTCGGACGTATCTTCAATCTTCTCGGAGAGGCTGTTGACAACAAGCCCCAGCCCGAAACCGAGGAACATTGGGAGATACACCGTCCCGCCCCCACTTTCGAGGAGCAGGAGGCGTCGAACGAGGTTCTTGAAACGGGAATTAAGGTCGTAGACCTTATCGCGCCGTACTTAAAGGGCGGTAAAATCGGTCTGTTCGGAGGAGCGGGCGTAGGAAAAACCGTTCTTATTATGGAGCTTATCAACAACGTCGCAAAACAGCACGGCGGTATTTCCGTGTTTACGGGCGTTGGCGAGCGTACCCGTGAGGGTAACGACCTCTACCGCGAGATGACCGAGAGCGGAGTTATCAACAAGACGGCTCTCGTTTACGGTCAGATGAACGAGCCGCCGGGAGCGAGAATGAGAGTCGCGCTTTCGGGACTTACAATGGCGGAGTATTTCCGCGATAAAATGGGACAGGACGTTCTGTTGTTCATAGACAACATCTTCCGTTTCACGCAGGCAGGTTCGGAGGTTTCCGCGCTGCTTGGACGTATGCCGTCCGCCGTTGGTTATCAGCCTACGCTGGCTACCGAAATGGGTGCGTTGCAGGAGAGAATTACCTCCACGAAAAAGGGTTCTATCACGTCGGTTCAGGCGGTTTACGTTCCTGCCGACGACCTTACCGACCCCGCGCCTGCGACGACGTTCGCGCACTTGGACGCGACGACGGTTCTGTCGCGTGATATAGCGTCGATGGGTATTTATCCTGCGGTTGACCCGCTGGAGTCCACTTCCAGAATTCTCACCCCGCAGATTGTCGGGAAAGAGCATTACGAGGTTGCGCGTGCTGTTCAGGCTATTCTCCAGCGTTATAATGAACTTCAGGATATTATCGCAATTCTCGGTATGGACGAATTGTCCGACGAGGATAAGCTGACGGTATCCAGAGCCAGAAAGATCCAGCGTTTCCTGTCGCAGCCGTTCTCGGTTGCGGAGCAGTTTACGGGTATGCAGGGCAAGTATGTTCCGCTGAAGGAAACTATCCGCGGCTTTAAGGAAATTATCGACGGAAAACACGACGATCTGCCCGAGTCGGCGTTCCTGTTCGTGGGAACGATTGACGAGGCTGTTGAAAAAGCGAAGAGCGCGAAGTAACTTATCTCTGATACGGAAAGGAAAACCCTATGACACCGTTTAAGTTAAAGATCATCACGCCCGAAAAGACCGTGTTTGACGGCGAGACCGAGCAGATAATCGTCCGCACAACAGTCGGCGACGTCGGCATTCTGAACGGTCACGAGCCGTATTGCGCGGCATTGGGCATTGGTCAGATGCGGATTATGATAAACGGAGATTTCCGCCGCGCGGCGACGTCGGGCGGGATAATCAAGGTGTCGAAGGAGATGACGACGATACTGGTGCAGACCTGCGAGTGGTCTGACGAGATCGACGTTGATCGCGCGAACGCTGCGAAAGCGGCAGCCGAGGAGCGCATAAAAGCCGCAAAGAGCGATAAAGAGCTGCTGCTTGCGGACGCGAAGTTAAAACGCGCTCTCAACCGAATCGACACCTCAAGGTTTAATTAAAAAAAGAAAATTGCTCCCTCCGGATTGACGTTCGGGGGGAGCTTTTTTCGCAAAACAAAACGCTCTCGGTTCGGAGGGTGTGTCGAAAATTGACAAAATGTTATATACAGGATAACAAATCAGCAACGTTATTGCCTTACAGAGATTAGTGCGCGAAAAAATGTAACATAACGTTGGGAAAAAGCGTCATTGCCGCTCCGTCGCGGCGGGTTTGCTCGTAGAGCTTATCCGCAAGTGGCTTGACGGAAACAGCGGTAAACGGTAAGCCCGGCATACCGAGGCAGAAATGCCAAAAAAGTCCCCCGAGGATGCGCCCTTGGGGGATGTTTTTGTAATGTTGTGAAACTCTTGGAATTTTATTTCACATCTATATTATACAATATAATTTTCGGATTTGTCAAGCGTTTTCCGAAAAAACGCCCTCGGTTCAAGGGGGTGTGTGAATCCCGTAAAGTCAGACGATTGCTAAAATGATTGCTGCCGCGATAATGCCCAATATGCACGCCGCAGCGATAAGTAAGAGTTTGTGTGTGCGGCATTTTGTTATTTTGAAATTATCGGTCGGAACGGTTTTTCTTCCTGTAAATGCACGGCGAATTGTTCTGCTGTTTCTGCGAATTTTCATAATACCCCCATTGAAGATTATAACGGGATCCACAATATCAGTATATCACATAAAATTCATATTGTCAAGTGAAATTTCACTTTAAATTAGGTTTTTATGGTAATACTATAAGTGTACAATTATAGTATGAGGTGATTTTTTGTGTTTTATGTGGATTACAAAGAGCTTGGTCGAAGAATAGCTAACCGCCGCCGCGAGCTTGGCTTAAAACAATGGCAGGTAAACGAAATGGCGGAGCTTTCGGATAAATATCTCTCGAATATCGAGCGAGCGTCCTCCGTGCCGAGCATAGATGTGCTGATGAAACTCTGCGAGGCGTTGGAAACCACTCCCGACGCTCTTCTTCTGGGAACGCAGAGGGGAGAGGTCGAACAGGGCGTTTTTGCGGACGCCGCCGCTCAAAAGGTAAAGTCAATGTCCGCCGAGCAGGCAAAGCTTGCGTTAAGCCTGCTTGACTGGATTTTAACGCTTAAGTAAAAAACTTCCCTGTTCGCAAGAACGGGGAAGAATTTTATTTTTCAATTTGCGGCTTAAAACGTGTAGGATTTTTCGTTTATAGTAATTTCTTGGAAATTATTCAGATCCAACCAGTTTTCGCACTCGCAAACCCGCAGCCCCTCTGGCGTATTTACGAGTTTCACGGAGAAATCTACGTTTTTGTCCGTGTCGACCTTGCCCGAATCGTCCTCGTGATAATCGTGACGAACGAAATTTACCGTTATATTATCGCTGTCGGTATGTTCAATAGACCCCAAAGTAAGCTCGGTTTCGCAAACGCCCCAGCCCGCCGCGCCGCCGGGACGGGTCGTGTACAGCTTTCCGCTGTCGCTTACATAGGCGTTTTCGCCGAAAGTATCAAACAATTTGTCCGCAAGACTTTCGTCAGCGTAAGCGTTCAACTTCCCGAAAAACTGCTCTGCGGTAAAGTTTGTCGCACGCAGGCAATTTTCCTCGTATTTATCGGACTCGTCGACCTCTATCCAGTCCGACTCATAAAAGTAATTGTAGTAAAACTGTGCATAGTTTTTGATAAGTCCGAGAATTTCGTCCGTTTCGGCGTCCGTTCCCGTCGGGGTGAATACGCGGGCGGGTTCGTCAGCCACAAAAAGGGGATCTTCCGAGTTTTGCTGTGACGCCGTGCTTGAATTTCCCGAAGAATTATCGTTCTGTTTTTGAATGGAGCAGGCGGTGAGAGCGATTGCCAAGAAAATTGCGGGGACGAGTAAAAATTTTTGTTTCATTGTAGTGTGACCTCCCTAAAGAATTAAAAAAGTGACTGTCACCTTTTATCAATATTATAGCACACTTATTTTCAAAATTAAAGAGCGGTTTTAACTATTTTTTATCATGCGCTTTTGTACATTACAACAAAATTTACCCGCTATCGCCGGCGGAGATTTTTTATCCGTTTATCGCATTGTAAAGACCGTCTATGTGTTCGTAGTCGTAAGTTTCGCCTTTGTAGGTAACCGTAAGGTTTTCGCAGCCGTCAAAAGCATACTCGCTTATGTCGGTAACGCTTTTGGGAATTTCAAGATTTTCAAGATTTGTGCAGCCCTCGAAAGCTCCCACGCCTATCTCGGTCACGCTGTCGGGAATGGTTACATTTTCAAGGCTCGTGCAGCCGTAAAAAGCATAAACGTCGATTTTGCTGACGCCGTCGGAAAGGGTTGCGCTCTTAAGGCTTGTGCAGTTATAAAACGCGCTGTCAAAAGTTGTCACGCTTTCGGGGATAGTTATGCTTTCAAGGCTTTCGCAGCCGTCAAAAGCATTTTCGCCGATGGTTTTCACGCTGTTTGGAATAGATACGCTTTCAAGGTTCGTACAACCCGAAAACGCGCCTCTGCCGATACTTTTCACGCCGTTGGGAATGTCTATGCTTTTCAGAGCGGCGCAGTACTGGAAAGTGGATTCTCCTACTGCGGTAACACTTTCGGGGATTTCAACGGTTTCAAGGTTGGGACAGCTGATAAAAGCATAATCGCCGATTTCAACAACGCTTTTTGGCAGCTGAACACTTTTTATAACATTATTTTCCATTATAAATACCGACGTTACCTTTTTATCGCCTATCGTGTCGGGGATAACTATATTCGGCTCGTCGCCGAAGTAATCGGTTATGACATTTCCTCCTGTTTCCGAGTCAAGCTGATAATTAAAATCGTCCTCGGAAAGCGTTACAGCCGACGATGTTTCCGACTCCGGAGTTGAGCTTTCTGCGCTCTCCGAGCTCTCCGAGTTTTCCGAACTTTCCGTGCTCTCTTCTTTGCTCTCTTTATCCCGGCTCGTTGAGCTGCTTTCGCTTTGACTGCTGTTATTATCTTTGTTTTCGTTGTTGCACCCGCAAAGGCTTGCCGCCAAAACCGCCGCAAGCGCTGCCGCCATAATTTTTTTCAGTTTCATTTGTAAAAATTCCTTTCAAAAAAATTGCTAAAACAATTATACTATATGCGTTAAGAACATATCAAGGCGTTTTTTCGACAAACTTTGCCATTTGCGAAAATATTTTTTTGTTAATATTAAACAAATTCCCCCGCTATCGCCGGCGGGGGCAGGCTGTATTTTTGCATTACAAACACAAACAGCCGCGGAAAAACCGACGGCTGTTTTGGCAAGCGCGGATTTTTACTCTTCTTCCCATTTGGGTGCATGCTTTCCGTTGGGAGAAGAAGGACATCTTCCGCTTATCGAAGGAGGAGTGCTTGTAGGGCGTGAAGAACGTCTGTAGATAGGTCCTGCTTTACCGCAATAAATGCATACCGGCTGATAATTCATTCTTTAAAACTCCTTTCAAAATAATTTTTATATTCGCCTCGAAAACGAGGAATATAAACTGAATTTTTCTGCCTAAATGTATTATAGCACATTCAAAATCCGATTTGGTCTACTGTCGGTATAATTTTTCGGACGCGCCGAGGCGGGATTTTTGCCGCGGAAATCCCCGAACCGAAACAAAAAAAGGCTCTCCAAATCGGAGAGCCTGACTATACAGAAAATTGATTACAGATACTTCTTCAAATCGTCCACGCGGTCGGTTTTTTCCCACATAACGTCCAGATCCTCGCGCCCCATATGCCCGTAAGCCGCGACAGCGCGGTACTGCGGACGTCGCAGCTTAAGCGTTTCGATAATTGCCGCGGGACGGAGGTCGAATTCTTTTTGTACAGCCTCGGCAATTTTGTCGTCGGGAATTTTCCCCGTGCCGAACGTGTCCACCATAACGGAAACAGGCGCGGCAACGCCGATAGCGTAAGCGAGCTGTAACTCCGCGCGCTCGGCAAGTCCCGCCGCGACAATGTTTTTAGTCACATAACGCGCCATATACGCCGCCGAACGGTCAACCTTTGTCGGGTCTTTGCCCGAAAACGCTCCGCCGCCGTGACGGGAATACCCGCCGTATGTATCAACGATTATTTTGCGCCCCGTAAGACCGCTGTCGCCCATAGGACCGCCCACAACGAACCGCCCCGTCGGGTTTACGAAATACTTTGTGTTTCCGTCGAGAAGTTCTGAGGGGACGGTGGTCTTGATTACCTTTTCGATGATGTCCGCACGGATTTGTTCAAGCGTTGCCGAGGCAAGGTGCTGGGACGAAACAACTACCGTATCAACGCGCACGGGCTTGTTTCCGTCGTATTCAACGGTAACCTGAGTTTTGCCGTCGGGGAGAAGATACGGCAAAGTGCCGTTTTTGCGAACTTCCGTAAGCTTTTTCGCAAGCTTGTGAGCAAGGCTTATCGGCATAGGCATAAGCTCAGGCGTTTCCGAGCACGCAAACCCGAACATCATGCCCTGATCTCCCGCGCCCGTATCGCATGCGTTCTGCTCTCTGCCCTCCAAGGCGTTGTTTACGCCCATGGCAATGTCGGGAGACTGCTTGTCGATAGTTGTAAACACCGCGCAGGAATCCGCGTCAAAGCCGTATTCCGAGCTGGTGTAGCCGATCTCGCGGACGGTCTTTCTGACGATCGCGGGAATATCCACCTGCGCCGAGGTGGTAATTTCTCCCATAACCATAACCATACCCGTCGTCGTGGTGGTCTCGCACGCAACGCGCCCCATGGGGTCCTGCTCAAGGATAGCATCCAGCACCGCGTCGGAGATGTTGTCGCAGATCTTGTCGGGGTGTCCCTCGGTAACGCTTTCCGAAGTGAAGAATTTTCTCGTGTTCATGTTGTAAATTCCTTTCTGTTCAAGCCGTTTAACTTGTTTTGATAAACAAAATGCTCGCTTTCAAGGAGCGAGCAGTCAAATTCCGTTCACTCCTCATCTCTCGGCAGTATCGCCGCAGGAAGTAGCACCGTTCCGATTTTTGATAAACAGAAAAATCGGTGGTTGCCGGGCTTTAAGGGACCAGTCCCCCGCGAATTTTTTGGTTGTCGGCATCCATGCCGACAACTTGGTTAATTCGCTCCTCGGCGTCCTGCCGACCGCGAATTTTTTTGGCGTTGGCGTCCGTGCCCCGCGAATTTTTTGGTTGTCGGCGTCCGTGCCGACAACTTTGTTAATTCGCTTGTTGGCGTCCGTGCCCCGCGAATTTTTTGGTTGTCGGCGTCCGTGCCGACAACTCTGTTAATTCGCTTGTTGGCGTCCTGCCAACCGCCTTTGTTATTCGCTCCTCGGCGTCCTGCCGACCGCGAATTTTTTTGCCATTCGCTTTAAGCCACTCTTGATAAGGCATTTTGTTACATACAGTATATCACATACACAACATATTGTCAAGCATTTTTCGATAAAAATTTTAAAATCCCCTTGACAAATCGGAAAAAGCGTGTTATAATCTAAATCAAGTGAATATTTAAAATGCGTTGAAGGGGAACAAGGACCTGCGCGCTTTTCCAGAGAGCCGTTGTTTGGTGCGAAACGGCAGAGCGGCAGGGAGATAACTCGCCCCCGAGCAGAACGGGCGAACGCTTTTGCGGCAAATAGTCCGTTACGGGTTCTCCCGTTACAGAGAAACGCGCTGTTTGGCGCGGCAGAGGCGATTTTCTGAGAGGATTTTCGCGAATTGGAGTGGTAACACGGGTTAGTTCTCGTCCCCTAGGTGTGGACGGGAACTTTTTTAGTGGAAAGGGGTGTTTTTATGAAAAAGAAAATTCTAGCGGCGGCAGTTGCCGCGGTTATAATGCTTTCGGGGTGCGCTCCCGAAGAGCAAGCGTCCGAGGGAGAGTCCTCTTCGGAGGTAAGTTCGTCGAGTTCGAGTTCAAGTTCATCTTCATCTTCAAGCTCAACGTCAACTTCATCTTCGGAAAGTTCAACCCCCGAAACCCCGCAAACGTCCCCGGAGGATGAACAATACGCAAACGCGCCCGCGCCCGTCATTGCCTCGCGCACGATGCCGGAGGATTATTCCGCAGAGCCTGTGGAGTTTAAGACAGAGATTGACGAGTTTAACGCGCAGGTAAAGGAATTGCCTATTCCCGACGAGTATAAAGGCAGTTATGAGGGTTATACAAACGATGGTTATTCCGTGCGAAAGCTGGAAATAGACGGCATACCGCTTTATGAGGTAAAGAAAAACGACGGCGCGCCGAAACCGCTCCTTATACAAATACACGGCGGCGGCTGGCATAAGGATCTGGACTATGCGGCAAACCTTGCAATGGAGGGCTTTTGCGCTGTGTCTATTGACTGCGCGGGCAGCGGCGAGTCGCAGGACGGACCGATACAAGCTCCCGCGGCATTTTTGGAAACGGTAAAGGACATTGATACGCTTGTCGAGTATTACAATACGAAATCTGACGTTGACGCGTCGAATTTCGGCTTGATCGGCAGCTCCATGGGCGGGAATATAGCGTTGTATTATGTTGTATACGGAAAGTATAAGCCCACGGCTATAACCGCAGAAAACGCCTGCCCCGACCCGCTTACCGACCACGGACCTATTTGGGACTGTTTTGATAAGGGTCAGAACTGGCAAACTTCCGTGTGGACGGACGAACAGCTTGAGGATTTTGTTGCAAAGGTAAAGCCGATAAATTATCCCGAGTATTTCAAGGACGTGTGGGTTTACGCGTGCTGCGGCGAACAGGACGGGGATAATCCTCCCGACAGAATGGAAAATCTGAAAAACGCGGTGGAGGCTCTGGGCGGCGAGAAATTTTTCCTGAAAATATATGAGGGCTTAGGTCACGAAACCCCGCAAAGCTGGTATGATGTTGAAACGCGCGAGTTTTTCGGCAAGCTGAAACAGTAACCACCTTGTTTCTTACCTCTTACTTCTAACCTCTAGCCTCTAACATCTAATAGAAAAGGAGTTTTTTAATGAAATTTGCTGACAAATATAAACGGCGTTATTTTATGCCGCCGTATCCGTGCCTTGAATGGACGAAACGCGAGTATATCGAAAAGCCGCCCGTGTGGTGCAGCGTCGATTTGCGCGATGGAAATCAGGCTCTTATTATCCCGATGAGCCTTGAAGAAAAGCTTGAATTTTTCACATATCTTGTGAACGTCGGTTTTAAGGAAATCGAGGTCGGTTTTCCTGCGGCGAGCGATACGGAATACGAGTTCTGCCGCGCTCTTATCGAGAGAGATCTTATCCCCGACGACGTTGCTATACAGGTTCTCACGCAAAGCCGCGAGCATATCATAAAAAAGACCTTCGAGGCTCTCGAAGGCTGCAAAAACGCAATTGTTCACCTTTACAATTCAACCTCCGTTGCTCAGCGCGAACAGGTTTTCCGCAAGAGCAAGGAGGAAATAATCGAGATTGCGACGAGCGGCGCAAAGCTGATGAACGAGTTTAAGGCGAACACAAAGGGCAATTTCCGCTTTGAATATTCGCCCGAAAGCTTTACGGGAACAGAACCCGAATTTGCGGCGGAGATATGCAACGCCGTTATCGACATCTGGAAACCCACTCCCGATAACAAGGTGATTATAAATCTGCCCGTGACCGTCGCGGAGAGTATGTCGCACGTTTACGCGTCGCAGATTGAGTATATGTGCAAGGAACTGCACGACCGCGAAAATATCGTCGTTTCGCTCCACCCGCACAACGACCGCGGCTGCGCGGTAGCCGATACGGAACTCGGACTGCTTGCGGGGGCTGACCGCGTGGAGGGAACGCTTTTCGGAAACGGCGAGCGCACGGGAAACGTCGATATAATCACGCTGGCTTTGAATATGTATACTCACGGGGTTGAGCCGAACCTTGATTTTTCAAATCTCCCCGAACTTACGCAGAATTACGAGCGTCTTACGAGAATGAGAGTTTACGAGCGTATGCCGTACAGCGGAGCGCTGGTGTTCGCGGCGTTTTCGGGTTCGCATCAGGACGCTATTGCAAAGGGTATGAAGTACCGCGAGGAGAAAAATCTCACGCAATGGAACGTTCCGTATATCCCCATTGACCCGCACGACCTCGGCAGAGAGTACGAAGGCGACGTTATCAGAATAAATTCGCAGTCGGGCAAGGGCGGAATAGGCTATCTTATGGAGCAGAATTACGGCATTGTAATGCCGCCGAAGATGAGAGAGCATTTCGGATATACGGTAAAGGGCGTTTCCGACCGCGCTCACAAGGAGCTGAAACCCGCGGAGGTTTACGAGATTTTTGAAAAGACCTACGTCAACCTCAAAAACAAGCTTGAGGTGACCGAGGCTCACTACACTCAGGGCGAACAGATTTCCACCGAAGTCACCGTGAAAATCCACGGCGAAACGAGAAAGCTGCGCGGTACGGGCAACGGACGTCTTGACGCGGTGTCTAACGCGATAAAGGACGGTCTGGGGCTGGATTATACGCTGTCGGTGTTTACGGAAAACGCCGTGGAGGTAAGCTCCAAGTCGAAAGCCGCGTCTTATATCGGGATAACGCTCCCGAACGGCTCGGCAAGCTGGGGCGTGGGCATTGACAACGATATAATCAACTCGTCGATAAAGGCTCTGGTGTCCGCAATCAACAACTCGAATTTGATATAACCAAAAACGCGGGAATTGATTTTCCCGCGTTTTTGGCTGTATAAAAAGTCAAGTCTCAGGCTGTAGAGAAAGTCCCGGATGCAAGGAAGTGCCACTGCAACTAGCCTTTGTGGCTGTTGCAAGTGGCACTAACGCAGCAGATGGGGTTTTATCTACAGCCTGATCCCGCGTTTATTTGTGTTTTACGTCTGTATATTCGCCGTTGAACCGCAAATTCGGGTCGTAGAAAGACTCTTCGGTGTAAACGGGAGGTTTTGCGTTCTCTTCGGCATAACGCCGTTCCTCTTGCGCTATGCGGTCTAATTCTTCCTCCAGCTTTTGCTTGTAAACCTTGTCAAACTGCTTTGCAATGCGCTTTATGAAAAACGAGAAAATCATAATCCCTATATAGAGTATTACAACGAGGTCTGGCATATCCGTCAGAAATCCGACAACCAGCCCCGCTATGCTTGAAACTATTCCTAGAGCGGAGGCGATGTTGCAAAGCGTCTCCGAATAGCTCCCGCGGACAGCCTTTGTCAGCGTTATTACAAAAACTACCAAGAAAACCAGCGCAGGCAGCATTTTATTCCTCCTAGATATTGATTTCGGGTTCGGGCGGGGAGGTAAGGCGGCGGCTTTCCGCGAGGCGGTTTAAAAGAGTCTCGGAAATGCGGTATTTTTTGCCCTTGTTTTTGGCGTTTTCCTGCTCGATAAGCTTGCGCTTTATGCAGACTTTTTCCAGCAGGTGAAAATACGCGTCAAGCCTTGCTTTTTTCCGGGCGCGCGCCTTTGCGACTTCGCGCAGCTCCTCAGGGGTAGGGTGAGAGGGTCTGTCGTCTTTAATGCGGTACTTCAGCACTTCGCCGTTTCGGTCAACGACGATAAAGCTGTCGCGGGCGTTGTTTTGAATGTTTTTCTGAAGTTTTTCGATTTGGGAGCGGATATTTTCGCATAAATCGGCGTTTTCGCGCATTTTGGCAATGATTTTCGGAGAAATTGCCACAAAACAACCCGTCGAAAGCCCCGCCGCGGGAAACTCGGAGAGATTTTTACGTGAAACGGCTTTTTCTACCATTTCGCCGAACTCGCCGCCGCAGTCGGAAAAGCTGCCCGCGCCGAAAGAAAACGTGCCGCTTTGATTGCTTTGATAAATTGAAGAAATGTCCGTAAAAATCACTCCTTTGGTTCATTTTTTATAGTATATCACATTTCGGGAGCTATTTCAACAAAATTTTGTTGTTATATTAAAAAAATTTTGCAAAATTGTTGAAAAACACCAAATGTTGTGTTATAATATAGTTAAATTAACTTATAAGGAGAATTTTTTTATGAAATGTCCCGAATGCGGCTGTGAAGAAAGCAAGGTTATCGATTCGCGACCCACGGAAAACAAGGTGCGCCGCCGCCGCGAGTGCATACAGTGCGGCGCGAGGTTTACTACTTACGAGATAATCGAAGAGATCCCGCTTATGGTCATAAAAAAGGATCGTTCTATCGAGCCGTTCAACCATGAAAAGCTGGTGGAAAGGCTGTGCCGCGCGACGGTAAAACGTCCCGTGAAACTTGAGACCATCGAAAATATGGTGGACGAGATCGCAAGCGAGCTTAAAAATTCGCTGCAGCGGGCGGTGACCTCCGACGAAATCGGCGAGATGGTGCTGCGCCGCCTTAAGAAGATAGACCATGTGGCGTATGTGCGGTTTGCGTCGGTCTACCGCGATTTCAACGATGTCGACGGGTTCGTGAAGATTATTTCCGAATTGAAAGATTCCAAAGATTGACAATTTGTCTGAAAAATTCCCCGTTTCGGGGATTTTTTTTCACGGGCAGTTTGCGGTTTTTGCCGCGTTTTGAGTGTTTTTTGAAAAAATTTCAGCTTTTTTCGATAATTTTTTAAAAAAATTTGAAAAAACCCCTTGACAAAGAGGAAATGGTGTGGTATAATAATCAAGTCGCCCGGAAAAATG
>CANQNY010000051.1 GCA_947625335.1 uncultured Clostridia bacterium
CGGGTTGTGCGTGAAGATTATCTTTCCTGTTTCCTCGTCAAGCTCGTACATCGGGAAATCCACAATAAAGCACATCTCAAAACGGCTCTCGTCGATAAGTTTCATACGCTTAGCAACTTCCGTGCGTATCTGTCCCGCGAATTTAGGAGCGTTTTTCTTGCTGTCGGCGATAAAATACAGCACATCTCCCACTTCCAGCTCGCACCGTTTTGCAAGCTCGTCCCTCTGCTCATCGTTTAAGAACTTGTCGATAGGACCGTTGTACTTAAACTTGCCGTTTTCGCCCTCTTCGACTTTGAAGTAACCCAAGCCCTTCATTCCGACTTCGTTTACCGCGAAATCTTCCATATCCTTAAAGAAACTCTTTGACTGCGACGCCATTTTCGGAACGCGGATACCGCGGACGGTCTTGTTGCAGAACGGCTTGAAATCGCTGTCTACAAACAGGTCGGAAAGCTCCTTGATAACAAGCGGGTTGCGAAGATCCGGCTTATCCGTGCCGTAGGTCAGCATAGACTCCTCATACGGAATTCTCCGAAACGGCGCGGGACTTACTTTTTTATCGGAGAACTTCGCAAACGTCGCGGAAAGAACTTCCTCCGCCGCCGCGAAAACGTCCTCCTGCGTCGCGAAAGACATCTCAAAATCAAGCTGGTAGAACTCTCCCGGCGAACGGTCGGCTCTTGCGTCCTCGTCGCGGAAGCACGGAGCTATCTGGAAATACTTGTCAAATCCCGACACCATATAAATCTGCTTGAAAATCTGCGGAGCCTGCGGCAAAGCGTAGAACTTGCCGTGGTGCTTGCGGCTGGGGATAAGGTAGTCTCTCGCGCCTTCGGGGGAAGACGTGGAGAGAATAGGCGTCTGAAGTTCCAGAAAGCCCATCTCGGTCATTTTATTTCTCAAAAACGAGATAACCTGCGAACGGAACACAATATTATCGTGCATTTTCTTGTTTCTCAAATCGAGATAACGGTATTTAAGCCGCAGATCTTCCTTTGTCTTCTTCGACTCGTCGATCTCAAACGGCAGCTGCTCGGTCACCTTGCCGAGAATGCGAACTTCCTCCGCCTCGATCTCGACAGTACCCGTTTCGATTTTGTCGTTATAAGTGCTTTCGTCGCGTTTGAGCACCGTACCCGCGATGGAAACCGCACATTCCTTGTGAATACCCTCGAAAAGAGTTTCATTGTGGAATACGACCTGAACTTCTCCGTAATGATCGCGCAGATCCACGAACATAATTCCGCCGTGATCGCGGATATTCGCGACCCAGCCCGCCGCGCGAACCTTTTTTCCGACGTCCTTTTCGCTTACCGCGTTGCAGTATTGCGTGCGGTATTCGTTTTCATAAAACACTGTTTATTCAACCCTTTCAAAAAGCACGGAACAGCCGTGTAATATTTAACAATTTATTATACCACTTTTTTCAAAAATTGTCAAGATACTTGCGGCGATTGTTATAAGAATATATTTCCGAAAATTTTGGTTATAGAGCTATTGTAGGCAAAAAAGTTTATTTTTATCAATTCGCTTTTGTCGGAAAATGTTTTTTCGGGTTGACAAATGCTGCTTCACGCGCTATAATATATAATGAAATAATGTTGTTGAGGCGTTTTTATGGATAAATTTGAACTTCATTCGGAATATAAGCCGACAGGCGACCAGCCCGAGGCTATCGCTAAAATAACCGAGGGCGTTCTGCGCGGCGACAGGGAACAGACCCTGCTTGGCGTTACGGGTTCGGGAAAGACGTTTACCATGGCGAATATTATCGCCAACGTCAACAAGCCGACGCTTGTTCTCGCGCATAACAAGACACTTGCGGCACAGCTTTGCGCTGAGTTTCGGGAGTTTTTCCCCAAAAACGCGGTGGAATTTTTTGTAAGTTATTATGATTATTATCAGCCCGAGGCGTATATCCCCTCGACCGACGCGTATATCGAAAAGGACAGCGCGATAAACGACGAGATAGACCGCCTGCGGCACTCGGCGACGGCGGCTCTCGCGGAACGCCGCGATGTGGTAATAGTTTCCAGCGTTTCGTGTATTTACTCGCTCGGAAGTCCGGAGGATTACCGCTCGAATACGCTTTCTCTCCGTCAGGGGCAGGAAATTTCCCGCGATGAAGTAATTGCCCGGCTTGTTGAAATGCAGTACGAGCGCAACGAGTTGAATTTTGTCCGCAACAAATTCCGCGTAAAGGGCGATACGGTGGAGATTTTCCCCGCGGGCAGCACCAACGAGTGCGCCGTGCGGGTGGAGTTTTTCGGCGATGAAATCGACCGCATAAGCGAGTTTGAAGTTGTGACAGGCGTGACAAAGGCGACGCTGCTGCACGCGATGATTTTCCCCGCGTCGCATTATATTATCGGGCGGGACAAGATGAACGACGCTTTGGCGGAGCTTGAAGGGGAGCTTGAGGAGCGGATAAAGTTCTTCAAGGACAACAACAAGCTTATAGAGGCACAGCGAATAGAGCAGCGAACGCGCTATGATATGGAAATGCTGCGCGAAATAGGCACCTGCAAGGGCGTTGAGAACTACTCGCGGGTGCTTGCCCGCAGACCTCCCGGCAGCACGCCGATAACGCTTATCGACCACTTTCCCGAAGATTTTCTGCTTATGGTGGACGAAAGTCATGTTACTTTGCCGCAGGTGAGGGGAATGTACGGCGGAGATGTTGCCAGAAAGAAAAATCTGGTGGACTACGGGTTCAGACTGCCTTGTGCATACGACAACCGACCGCTGAATTTTGACGAATTTTACAAAAAGATACCGCAGGCGGTGTTTGTTTCGGCAACTCCGGGCGATTTTGAAAAGGAGCGTTCAACGCAGATTGCCGAGCAGATAATCCGTCCGACGGGACTTTTAGACCCGGAAGTGATTGTAAAGCCGACAACCGGGCAAATCGAGGACCTTATTTCCGAGATAAACGCCCGCATTGCGAAAAAACAGCGCGTTCTTGTAACCACTCTCACCAAAAAAATGGCTGAGGACCTTACGGATTATCTTGACAAGGCGGGAATACAGGTGCGCTATATGCACCACGACATTGACACTATCGAGCGTATGGAGATAATCCGCGATTTGCGTTCGGGGGAATTTGACGTGCTTGTCGGGATTAACTTGTTACGCGAGGGTCTGGATATCCCCGAGGTGTCGCTGGTGGCTATCCTTGACGCGGACAAGGAGGGATTTCTTCGCTCGGAGACGTCGCTTGTACAGACGATAGGGCGCGCCGCGAGAAACGCCGAGGGGACGGTTATTATGTATGCCGACGAGGTTACGCAGTCCATGGAGGCGGCAATTACCGAGACGCTGCGCCGCCGCGAAATTCAAAAGCGTTACAACGAGGAACACGGCATTACCCCGAAAACCATTATCAAGGAAGTGCGGGACGTTCTTGAAATTACTAAGAAGGACGACGGCAAAAAGAAGGGCAAAAAGTCCGATCTGCGTAAGCTGCCGCGTGCGCAGCGCGAAAAGCTTATCGCTCAGTACACTTCCGAGATGAAAAAAGCCGCGAAACTGCTCGATTTCGAGCATGCGGCGTATCTGCGCGATAAGATAAAGGAGCTGCAGGAATGAACACGGATTTTTCAAAAATCACTCCTTGCGGCGGCAGCTGCGAAACGTGCGGTTTTTTCCACGACGGCGGCTGCGTCGGCTGCCGCGAAAACGGCGGGAAATGCGTTAAAATGTGGGAAAACGAGTGCAGGATATTCAAGTGCTGCGAGGAACACGGCGCGTTTTTCTGCGGGCTTTGTCGGGATTTCCCGTGCGAATATATAGAAAGCAAGGTCGCAGAATGGGATAAAAACGGCGTTTACAAGCTTAAAGAGTTGGCGGAGGAATTTTACAGCCAACAAAAATAAAGGATAATATGAAATCAGGAGATAACAATGGCAAACGATAAGATAATCATTAAAGGCGCGAGGGAGCATAACCTCAACAACATAAACGTTACTATCCCGCGGGACAAGCTGGTCGTGCTTACGGGGGTTTCGGGTTCGGGGAAATCCTCGCTTGCGTTCGATACTATTTTTGCGGACGGTCAGCGGCGTTATATGGAGAGCCTTTCGTCCTATGCGAGAATGTTTCTGGGACAGATGGAAAAGCCCGACGTTGACAGCATTGAGGGGCTTTCCCCCGCAATATCCATAGACCAGAAAACAACCTCCAAAAACCCGCGTTCCACCGTCGGAACGGTTACGGAAATATATGACTATCTGCGCCTGATGTACGCGAGGATAGGTATTCCGCATTGCCCCGTCTGCGGCAGGGAAATTCGCCAGCAGACAGTAGACGAGATTGTTGACAAGATAATGGAACTTCCCGAAAAGACGAAATTTCAGGTGTTAGCACCCGTTGTCCGCGGGCGAAAGGGCGAGCATAAAAAGGAATTTGACTCCGCAAGAAAATCGGGTTTTGCGAGAGTGCGGGTCGACGGGATAACTTATGATCTGTCCGAGAAAATCGCTCTCGAAAAGAACATCAAGCATTCCATAGAAATAATCGTAGACCGCCTTGTGATAAAGGACGGCGTGCGGTCGCGCCTTGCGGAGAGCATTGAAACGGCAGGCGCGCTTACGGGGGGGCTTATCTATATCGACGTTATCGGCGGCGAGGAACTTCATTTTTCGCAGAGCTACTCCTGTCCCGAACACGGCGTTTCGGTGGACGAGCTTGTGCCGAGAATGTTTTCGTTCAACAATCCGTTCGGAGCATGTCCCGAATGTACGGGTATCGGAAGCTACCGCAGAATAGACCCTAATCTTATTCTGCCGAACCCCGATTTGTCAATCAAAGATGGAGCTATAAAGGGCTACGGCTGGACCTACAACGAGGGAACTATCGCGGCGATGTATTTTGACGCTCTCGCCGAGCGGCACGGATTTTCCGTCGAAGACCCCGTGTCCGAAATACCCGAAAAGGCGGTTGACGAGCTGCTTTACGGCACAAAAGGCGAGAAAATTCTGATAAAACGTCCGCGAGCGCAGGGCGGCGGGCAGTATTACACCGATTTCGAGGGTGTTGCAAACAATCTTCAAAGGCGTTACAACGAGTCGCAGGCAGGGCAGTACGCGCGGGACGCGCTGGAGGATTTTATGAGCGATTCTCCGTGCCCGAAATGCCACGGCGAACGGCTTAACGACACGGCTTTAGCGGTAACTGTCGGCGGAAAGAACATCAGCGATTTCTGCAAGATGTCGGTTACGGCGGCGTTGGATTTTGTGGATAATTTAGAGCTTTCCGAGCGGGATAAAATGATAGCGGGGCAGATACTCAAAGAGATAAAAAACCGCCTCGGATTTCTTAAAAGCGTGGGTCTGGAATATCTCACGCTTTCGCGCAGCGCGGGAACTCTTTCGGGCGGCGAGAGCCAGAGAATTCGTCTTGCAACGCAAATCGGCAGCGCGCTTACCGGGGTGCTTTACATTCTCGACGAGCCGAGCATAGGTCTTCATCAGCGCGATAACGACAAGCTTATCGCGACGCTTAAAAATCTGCGGGACCTTGGAAATACGGTCATTGTCGTGGAACACGACGAGGACACGATGCGTGCCGCCGACTGGATTGTGGATATAGGTCCGGAGGCGGGAATTCACGGCGGAAACGTTGTGTACAGCGGGGAAGTCGCGGGTCTTCTGAAATGCACAAAGTCTGTCACGGGAAAATATTTAAGCGGAAAGCTGAAAATCCCCGTACCGAAAAAACGCCGCCCGACAACAGACAAATGGCTGAAAGTTATCGGCGCGGAGGAGAACAATCTCAAAAAAATAAACGTAGATATTCCGCTTGGAGTTTTCACCTGCGTAACGGGAGTTTCGGGCAGCGGAAAAAGCTCGCTTGTCAACGAAATAATTTACAAGCACCTTTTCGGGAAACTGAACAAAGGGCGCGTCAGAGCGGGAAAATTCAAGGATATGAAGGGCTTGGAACACCTCGACAAGGTGATTATGATAGATCAGTCGCCAATCGGGAGAACTCCGCGCTCTAATCCCGCGACATATACGGGAGTTTTCACGGATATACGCGACCTTTTCGCGCAGACCACCGACGCAAAACAGCGCGGTTACACTTCGGGAAGATTTTCGTTTAACGTCAAAGGCGGACGCTGCGAGGCATGCGAGGGCGACGGTATCCTTAAGATAGAAATGCACTTTTTGCCCGATATTTTCGTACCCTGCGAGGTGTGCAAGGGACACCGCTACAACCGCGAAACTCTCGAAGTTAAATACAAGGGCAAGAATATCTACGATGTTCTGGATATGACTGTCTCGGAGGGCGTGGAATTTTTCCAAAACATTCCGAGAATATTCAACAAGCTGAAAACTCTCGAAGACGTGGGGTTGGGTTACATCAAAATAGGGCAGTCCTCAACAACTCTTTCGGGCGGCGAGGCTCAGAGAATAAAGCTCGCGACGGAGCTTTCAAAACGCTCGACGGGGAAGACGATTTATATTCTCGACGAGCCTACCACGGGACTTCATTCCGCGGACGTAAACAAGCTTATCGATATTCTGCAAAAGCTGACCGACGCGGGGAACACCGTGCTTGTTATCGAACACAACCTTGACGTTATCAAAACAGCCGATTATATTATCGATATGGGTCCCGAGGGCGGCGATAACGGCGGTACGGTCATAGCGGCGGGCAGCCCGGAACAGATTGCAAAGTGCAAGAAGTCGTATACGGGTGAATATTTGAAAAGAATGTTAAAAAACGGTTGACAAAACCGTCGAAATGTGTTAAAATTTTAATATAAAATTAAGAAAGGAAGTATTCAACATGGCAGACGAGAAAAAACAGAATTTTTTTGTCAGAATGGGCAAGGAATTTCAAGCTTTTATATCCAGAGGAAACGTTATGGATATGGCGGTCGGCGTTATCATCGGCGGCGCGTTCACGGCTATTGTAAATTCCCTTGTAAATGACATTCTGATGCCGTTTATCGGGCTTATTATGGCGGGTATAAACGTGAAAGAATGGAAACTTACGCTCCCGTGGACTATCGGCGACGGCACGCCCGTTGAGATTTTGTTCGGAAACTTTTTCCAGGCGATCATTACATTCCTGCTGACGGCGCTTTGCGTGTTCATTATAGTTAAGATTATAAACACGCTTAAAAACAACGCCGAAAAGCTTGCGAAAAAGAAAAAAGAGGAGGCTCCCGCAGAGCCGCCCAAACCCGATCCCCAGCTTGTTTTACTTACCGAAATACGCGATTTACTTAAAAATCAGACTTCAAACGAGGAATAATTCCCGCGAGGGTTTTGGGCGGTGATTTTGGGTGTTCGGTTTAGTAAATAAAGTCGAACAAAATACGCTTGAAGTTTTTATAGATTATTGCGAGCGTCTTGACGAGGCAACGCCGTTTTTGCTGTTCGTGAAATCTTACGCGAAGAAGTACGGTCTTGAAGTCAAAACGGTGGATTACTTGTATCAGTACAAATTCGCCGACGACGAGTATGACATAAGAATGTACTGGTTTGCGGGATTTTCGATTTTTGTGTATGTTCCGCTTTCGAGAGATATTCCCGTTGTAAGACAGCGGCTTATTGACGTTATCCGCGAGGTAAACGCGAAGATATTAAAAGCGCGCCCGCCCGATTTTTACAAGCACGAATTTTGGTGATGATTATCCCCGACAGAAATACTATCGGGGATTTTTCACGTTTTTGTGTATACTTTGGACGAAGATAAGAAAAACAGAACGAGATTTGTCGGAGGATATTATGATAAGAAAAATTAAATTTACCGATTGCCGAGAGGTTTGGAAAATCTGCACGGAAGAAATGGGATATGAATGTGAAAGAGACCTTATCGAGGCGAGAGTTCGCGAATTAGATGAAAGCAGGGAGGCAGTATTTGTCGCTGAAACCGACAGCCGAATTGCAGGCTTTGTTCATGTAGAAAAGTATAAGGTCCTTTATATTGAAGATATGGCAAATATTTTGGGGCTTGCTGTTTCAAAGGATTATCAGTGCCGCGGATTTGGAAAAGAGCTTTTGCAAGCAGCAGAGCAATGGGCGAGGGATAACGCAATTAGCGTTATTAGGCTTAATTCGGGAATGAAAAGAACAGCAGCACATAAGTTTTATCGTGCAATGGATTTTCTTGACGAAAAAGACCAAAAAAGATTTATTAAACGGCTATAATTTCAGTTTGCCGAAAAGGCAGTATGTAATAAAAGAGACGTCTCTGTCGAAGTTAGTGCCGCCAAAGTTGCCGACACAATATAGTGCTGCGTCTAATTTGCAATGATACGCTGCACTCTGTCACGAATAAGTTCCGGGCGGGAAGTCCTTTAAGCATTATGCATCATAAAATATGGCTTGTCAAGGTGTTGTGGTTTAATTATATCGAATAATTTACGAGTTTGTTTCATTTTGGGGAATAGTTCTATGACGAAAATTCCTTTGTTTCCCCATCGCAAAGTCGACATTATGCAACAAGGTTATTGACATTTATTTCTAAATGTGGTATAATTATACTAAACTAATTCTACATTATGCGGAACATCCGGAGGTTGGCAATGATAACAGGAGCGATCAAGAATAAGATCGACAAGATCTGGACGGATATCTGGGCGGGCGGTATAACCAATCCGCTGACGGTTATAGAACAGCTTACATATCTTATGTTTATACGCTCGCTTGATGAAAAAGAGCTTGAAAACGAGTAATTCGCCAATATGACAGGCGAAACGCCAGATTATATCTTTCCGCAGTCGGAAACCGGACAGGCTATGCGTTGGAGCAAGTTTAAGAACAGCGATTCCCGCGAGATTTTTGAACTTATTTCACAGCGCGTGTTTCCTGCCGTCAAGAAAATGAAATACGGTAAGTTGCCTGATTTTGACGAAAACGGCGAACTTGTTGAAATTCCCGACAAAAATGACGGCGAGCAAAAGCAGACCGCTTTCACCCGATATATGGAAAGTGAGGTTTTTGTCATTCCCAATCCGCAGGTATTGCAGAAGATAGTCACGGGGCTTGACGACCTCTATGAACATGACATAGCCGAACGCGATATGCAGGGCGATTTGTATGAATATATGCTTGGCAAGCTGAATGCGGCAGGGCAGAACGGACAATTTCGCACTCCTAAGCATATCCGTGAAATGATGGTGGAACTTGTTGCTCCGACGCCCGATGATGTTATATGTGACCCCGCTTGCGGTACGGCAGGATTTCTAGTTTCGGCTGCCGAATTTATCCGCAAGCATTATGAAAATCAGATGACTGAGGAGCAGTGGGAGAATTTTGCCAACAAGACTTTTACGGGTTATGATACCGACCAGACAATGCTTAGAATTTCAGCAATGAATTTAATGTTGCACACAATTACAAATCCCGATATTGACTACAAGGACAGCGTTTTAAAACAGAACAATGTCAGCGGGAAATATACAGTCTGCCTTGCAAATCCGCCGTTTAAAGGTACTGTTGACGCGGAGAGCATCAACGACAACCTCAAAGCAGTTACTAACACCAAAAAGACCGAACTGTTATTTCTCGCGTTGTTTTTGCGGTTGCTCCAAAAAGGCGGGCGTTGTGCGTGTATTGTGCCGGACGGCGTTCTGTTCGGGTCGAGCAATGCTCACAAGTCTATTCGCAGGGAGCTTATTGAAAATCATCAGCTGAAAGCCGTAATCTCCATGCCGAGCGGAGTTTTCAAGCCCTACGCGGGAGTTTCCACGGCAGTTCTTGTGTTCGTAAAGACAGGAGCGGGCGGCACGGATAACGTGTGGTTTTACGATATGAAAGCGGACGGATTTTCGCTTGACGACAAGCGGGCTGAAGTAGCCGAAAACGATATTCCCGATATAATTGCCCGTTTTCGCAATCCCGATGGCGAAAAGGACAGACAGCGCACGGAACAATCGTTCTTTGTGCCGAAACAGGAAATTGTTGACAATGACTATGATTTGTCAATCAACAAGTACAAAAAGACGGAATATGTCGCTGCCGAATATCCTGCTGCGAGCGAGATTATGGCGGATCTGAACGGCTTGTATAAGGAACTCGGCGATACGCTGGCTCAGTTGGAGGGGTTGTTGGATGGGTAAATTAGGTCAATATGTTAATATAAAGACAGGTAAACTTGATGCAAATGCCTCTTCCGAAAATGGTGAGTATCCGTTTTTTACTTGTGCTGTCGAACCGCTGAAAATTGATACATACAGCTATGACTGTGAATGTGTTTTGGTAGCAGGAAATGGAGATTTGAATGTTAAATATTACAAAGGAAAATTTGACGCGTATCAACGAACATATATCATAGAAAGTAATGACAAGAATATCCTATATGTACCTTATATGTTTTACTTTCTTGATAAGTATGTAGAAACATTACGCAATCTTTCAATTGGTGGAGTTATAAAGTATATTAAGCTTGGTAATTTGACAGATGCAGATATTCCTGTTCCTAACTTGTCAATGCAAAAACAGCTTGTAACAAATCTCGACAAGGTAACCCACACAATAGATCTCTGCAACGCTATCCTCGAAAAACTTGATTTGATCGTTAAGGCAAGGTTTGTGGAGACGTTTGGGGATCCGGTGCAAAATCCTAAAAAATGGGATAAAGTGCCGCTTCGGGAATTAGCAGAAATTAAAATCGGACCATTTGGAACATTACTGCATAAAGAAGATTATGTTTTAAATTCCCACGCTTTAGTAAATCCATCACATATTATTGATGGAAAAATATCTGTTGATATAAAATTAACAGTATCAGATAAAAAGTATAATGAATTATCTGCATATCACTTGAATATTGATGATGTGGTTTTGGGGCGTAGAGGAGAAATGGGAAGATGTGCTGTTGTATCAGAAAGCGGATTATTATGCGGTAAAGGTTTATGCTACCTCTCCCGCGATGTGCGCGGTGGGTTGCCGTAAGGCTCTTGAATTGGCGGTGAAATGGGTATATTTCGCTGATGTTACTATAAATATGCCTTATAAGGATAATCTGCAATCTTTGATACACGAACCTTCTTTCCGTTTGGCTGTTAATTCACAAACTTGGGGGAAGTTGCCGTATATTATCCGCTTGGGAAATCTCGCAGTACATACCGAAAAGTCTGTAAACAAGGCTGACGCTCTTGTGGCACTTAAAAGTTTGTTTGAATTTGTTGAATGGGTAGATTATTGCTATGGTTCCGATTATATCGAGCGGAGTTTTGACGCCGCGTTAATTCCCGCTGAAAAAGTAGTTGTAGATACAAAGAAAATAAAAGAGCAGGAATCGCTTATTGAACAGAAAGACAGCGAGATAAAGGCTTTGCAGGCTAAAATCGCCGAAATGTCCTCGGCTCTCACTGCTGAAAAGCAGGAAAAGCAGAGCAACAGGAGTTTTGTGCCCGCCGATATTTCGGAGTTTAAGACGCGCAAAATTTATATAGATGTTGATCTTAAGGCAATGGGCTGGAAATTTGACGGCACAGACGCTGACGTGTGGGAAGAATACGAAGTAAACGACATGAACGGCGTGTTTGGGCAGAAAGGATATGCAGACTATGTTCTTTTCGGAAAGGACGGTCTGCCGCTTGCCGTTATTGAGGCAAAGCATACAAGTAAAGACCCAAATATCGGCAGAAAACAGGCGGTTCTCTATGCTGATTGTCTGGAGCGCAAGTTTGGACGCAGACCGGTGATGTTCACCTCAAACGGCTTTGAAACGTATTTCTGGGACGATATGTCCTCACCTCAACGCAAGGTGAGCGGATTTTTTACGAAATCTGACCTTGAAAAACTGATGAATCGTCGTGAAACCCGAAAAATGCTTAATTCCATTCCGATTGACGATAAAATTACAGACCGCTATTACCAAAAAGAGGCAATTCGCGCGGTTTGTGAACATATTGAAAAAGGTTTCCGCAAGGCACTACTTGTAATGACAACTGGTACGGGAAAAACAAGAACAGCGTCAAGCCTTACTGACGTTTTGAGCCGCGGGGGATATGTGACAAATATACTTTTCCTTGCCGACAGAACCGCCCTTGTAAAGCAGGCAAAGGACGATTTCAAGAATTATCTGCCCGACATGTCGCTGTGTAACCTGTGCAGCAACAGGGACGACAGAAATGCACGCATAGTTTTTTCAACCTATCCGACAATTTTAAACGCAATTGACAATACCAAAACGCCGGACGGGGTTCCGTTATTTTCGCCCGCGCATTTTGACCTTATAATAACAGACGAGAGCCACAGGAGCATTTTCAGAAAATACCGCGCAATATTTGAATATTTTGACGCGATAATGATAGGTCTTACTGCAACGCCGAAAACGGATGTTGACCGTAACACCTATGATTTCTTTGAAGTAGAAAACGGCGTGCCGACTTATGCCTATGATTACGAAACAGCGGTATATACCGACCATGTGCTTGTGCCTTACTATAATTATGAAGTCAAGACCAAGTTTCTTGAAGAGGGGATAACCTATGACGATCTTTCTGATGAGGACAAGGCACGATATGCGGACGATTTTGCAGAGGACGGATATGTTCCCGACTTTATCCCCTCGGCGCAGCTCAACAAGTTTGTTTTCAACGAGAACACGATAGATATTGTTTTGCAGGACCTCATGGAACGCGGAATTAAGACAGAGGGCGGCGACAGACTTGGGAAGACTATTATTTTTGCCCAGAACAAGGAGCATGCCGAGTATATAGTTCAGCGTTTTAATAAACTTTATCCGAAGTATAACGGCACATTTGCCCAGCGTATTACGTGCGATGACAGCTATGCTCAGACGATCATAGATGATTTCAAGGCGTCGGTAAAGATGCCGATAATAGCGGTTTCTGTTGATATGATGGATACGGGGATAGATGTTCCCGAATGCGTTAATCTTGTATTCTTCAAGAAAGTCCGCTCTAAAACAAAATTCTGGCAGATGATAGGCAGAGGTACAAGACTTTGCAAAGAACTTGAATGTATTGACGGAATTGACGGAGAATATACAGATAAACGACGTTTTTTGATATTTGATTATTGCGGGAACTTTGAGTATTTCAGAGAGCATCAGAACGGTTATGAAACATGCGAAACGAAGTCGCTTACAGAAAATATCTACTGTAAACAGGTGCGGTTAGTGTTCGCATTACAGGACAGCAATTTCTCCGGTGACGATTATCAGGCTTTTCGTAAACAGCTTACAGATACCTGCTGCGGAGGTGTAAATGCTTTGTCTTATGACCTTGTGTCAGTTCGCTTGAAAACGGAATATGTCGAAAGATATAAGAAAGCGGATAAATGGACAGCTTTGTCGGATATGGACTGCTACGAACTTGCAAAGCATATTGCTCCGCTTATCACTACAAATGATACAGATGAGTATGCAAAGCGATTTGATAACTTCATGTACGGCTTAATGCTTGCAAATATCGACAATCTGCCGACAATGAAGTATCTGAAAACTCAACTGTGTGTTACTGCCGAGTTATTGGAGAAAAAAGCTGTAATTCCGCAAGTCAATCAGAAACTTACACTGATAAAGGATATTCAGACAGATACTTTTTGGGAGAATATCAGTATTCTGACAATGGAAAAGGTTCGTCGGGAACTTCGTGATTTGATGCAATTCCTTGTGAACGGCGGACAGACCAAGCCTAAAATACTCACAAAGCTTGATGATCCGATTTTAGACCGAAAGGAGGGCGATATTCTTGATGCGGCATACGATTTTGAGGATTATCGAAAAAAGGTAAACCGATATGTTGAGGAACACAAAAATGATGCTGTTATCTATAAGCTGAATCATAATCTGCTGCTTACCAAAGAGGATTATGCGGAGCTTGAGAGAATACTTATCCATGAGCTTGGCAACAGCGAGAATTATAAACGCGAGTATGGCGATACCCCGTTTGGGTTGTTGATTCGTAAAATAGCAAGACTAGACCATGATAGCGCAATGTCCGCATTTTCAGCATTTATAAACGATAGTTCATTAAATCAAAGCCAGATAGAATTTATCTTGAAAATAATAAACCATATTGAGAACAACGGATATATTGAAGATGTAAAAATCCTTATGAAACCGCCTTTTGATAAGCCATACAGCTTTGTGAAAATGTTTGATCCCAAAACAAGAACAGCCTTGATCAAAACAATCGAGGAGATCAAAAATAATGCGATAAGGACTATTGCGTGAGTACAAAAGGGCGGCTCGAAAGAGCCACCCTTACCGGGAAATGGTCAAAGGCATTGCCCTGCTGTATAACCTTAACAAATAAGATTTACATAATATCCTTACAGAAAACAACGTCCCAGTAAGAACGATGTCTCACTGGGACTTGGTGCAGGACATTGTCCTGCTGGAGCTGGTGAACGGACTCGAACCCCCGACCTGCGCATTACGAATTGCGCTAGGGATATGCGGAGCATATCCCGTCTACACGACTGAGCTACACCAGCATATTAAATTTTTCGGCAACCGAAGTTGCCTACGAGACGTAATGGTCAACGTATTCTCTCTCGCCCCAAACTATCGTCAACACTTCCGCTGTACAGAAAAAGGCGGCTAAAATTTTAGCCGCCCTTACTGGGACTTGGTGCAGGACATTGTCCTTGTGTCTAACCTTTACAAAAAGATTTACATAATATCCTTACAGAAAACAACGTTCCCAGCAGAGCAACC
>CANQNY010000052.1 GCA_947625335.1 uncultured Clostridia bacterium
TAGTTATCGTAAAGGAAGGCAGGCTGTGCCTCGACAGCGGGTTTTGTCTCCTCTTTGACCTCTTTGACCTCTTTTGTCTCTTTACCCTCTTTTGTCTCGTTTGCCTCTTTAACCTCGGTCGGTTCTTTAACCTCGGCGGGTTTCTGCTCCTCCGCGGAAGGTTCTTCCGCTTTCTTTACGGGAGTTTTCTTCTTTACCGGCTTTTTCTCCGGCTCGACGGGTTTCTCCGTCTTTATCTCCCTGGTGGTCTTAAACGTGCTTTGAAGATTTTTCACCTCGTACTGTCTTGAAAAGACCTCCAGAAGATAATCCACCTCGTCGGCGGTAATAGCGGCGGTAGGCTTCCTTTTGGTATCCATGGGAATACCCTTGTCGAGAATTTCAAGAAGTTCCGTTTTCTCAACGCCGAAATCCCGCGCCACGTCCTGTATCTTATATTTAGTCTGTTTACTTGGCAATGTAATTTTCCTCCATAAAAATCAAATTCGCATCACTTTGCGGCAATATGTTTCTTTATCGAGCCGTACAGTCCCTCGTCGCTTATAAGGAAAACGCCCGCTCGTTTACCGACGGCTTTTTGTGCGTCGTCCATAAGAAATTCCGCTTTAACAACCTCTCTGCCGTGTTTTTCGGCAAAAAAGCGGATTTCCTTTTCGGTTTTCGCGGAAACGTCCGCCGCAAGCAGAACCCCCACGAACCCCTTGGACGAAAGACCGTCCGCCGCCGCGTCAAACCCCGCGGCAAGCTTTCCCGCGCGCTTGCACAAGCAAAGCGTGGACAGCACATTATTTATCCTCGGTCAGCTCCCTCTTTATGGTTTCGTATATGCCTGCGGGAATTTGGCATTTGAAACTGCGCTCGAGCTTTTTTCCCTTAACCGCAAGCTCCAGACAGTTTAAATCCTTGCAGATATACGCGCCTCTTCCCGCTTTTTTACCCGTGGGATCGGTTGAAATAACGCCGTCCTTATCGCGGACTACACGCACAGCACCCTTCTTGCCGATCATTTCACCACACCCCACGCATTTTCTCATCGGAACTCGTTTTTCGGGCATAATGCCTCCTTACTGACCGGACTGTTCGGGAGTCTCGGCTTCGGGCTTCGGTTTTTCAATCAGAGGCACCGTTTCATAATCCTTCGGAGTTACCGCGCTTTGCGCCTTGATGTCTATTTTATAACCCGTAAGTTTCGCCGCAAGCCACGCGTTTTGACCCTTGTTGCCGATAGCAAGCGAAAGCTGATTATCGGGAACTATTACCTTGCAGGAACGCTTTTCGGGGTTCGGGTCGGAAATTATCACCCGCAGCGTCTCGGCGGGCTTTAACGCCTGCATAATGAACTCTTCCGGATCGTCGCTGTACAAAACTACATCGATCTTCTCGCCGCGGATTTCCTTTATAACGGCGTTTATACGACTTCTCTGCGGACCTATGCACGCGCCCACAGCGTCGACGTTCGGATCGGAACTCATAACCGCAATCTTGCTGCGGCTGCCGGGAGCGCGGGATACCGCCTTTATCTCAACCGTTCCGTCGTATATTTCGGGACACTCCAGCTCGAACAGACGCTTTATAAGCCATTTATCCGTTCTGGAAACCTTAAGATACTGGTTCTTTTCGCCCTCTTTGTATTCCTTGGAAACGCCCGAAATAAACACCTTTACGACCTGTCCCACCTCGAACGTCTCGCCGGGGATCTGATCGTCCTTAAGCAGCAGCACCTCGTTGTGATTTATCTCCAGCGTAACATGACGTGTCTGCGGCTCTATTTTGGTAACAACGGCGGACACCGCCTCGTTTTCGTACTGACCCCAGATCTCGCTTAAATGCTGTCTTTCGGCGTTGGAGAAACCCTGACGGATAAGATCCTTCGCGTTTTTCGCGGCAATTCTCTTAAACATCTTGGTATCAATAGGGCAGCGCACCCTGTCTCCCACTTCAAGCGTAGGATCGATCTTGCGCGCCTCCTCCAGCACTATCTCCTTTTCCGGCTCGTAAAGAGTATCTTCCACCTCGATGACCTCTTTAAGTATCGACACATCGAACACCTTGTTTTTAGGGTCGATTTCAACCTTTACGAAATCCTCGTCGTCGTCGAAGTGAAGATTGGACTTCAAGCTCCTCTCGATAGCGTACTTTATCTTTTCCGCGAGAATTTCGCTGTCGATGCCCTTTTCCTCAGCCAGAGCCTGGAGATTTTCGTAAAAATCTCCGTAATCTTCCCCTTTAGCGATTTTTCTTCTTGCCATTAGTTAATCCTCCATAAGTTTTTCAAAATCATCAAAATCATCGTAATTTATAGCAGAGACCTCCTCTAAAGAGACCTCCGAAGTCCCGAATTCGCCCGACACGGTGATTTTCTCCCCGTCGAAACTATCGAGCGTACATCGAACCGTTTTTTCGGGAAAACCCTCTAAGAGCTTATAAGTCCGAAGTTTTACCCGCTTGCCGATTGATGCGGCAAGCTGTTCTGTGCGCCTTATCGGACGCTCCAGCCCCGCCGAGCTTACCTCGACAAAATCCACCTTGTCGATAAAATCCTCTTTATCGACAGCGGCGTTTATCAGACCGTCAACCGCCGTGCAGTCGTCGATAGTTATCCCTCCGGGCTTATCAATAAATATCCGCAGATACCAACACGCGCCCTCTTTTACGAAAACAACGTCCCACAGCGTATATCCGTGCCCCTCGACTATCCCGCGCACCGCCTTTTCAGCCGCCGCCTCCACCGAGCCGAAACCCTTTGCAAGAGCCATTGCGTCACCTCGCATACTTTTTGTTATCATTATATAAAACCAAAGACCGAAGTGTTCTCTTCGGTCCCTGTTTGTCTATCATAGAATATTATAGCACAACAGTTCCCAAAAATCAAGAGATATTTCGGAATTTTAAGAATTTTTTGCTAAACCCCATTAAAAACAACCGCCCGAATTTCTTCGGACGGTCGAATTTATTCGATAGTTACCCCGCGTCAAACGCCAAATCTCAGCGTATTTACCTTAACGCCGGGACCCATAGTGGACGAAACGGTGCAGCTCTTGATATACTGACCCTTTGCAGCGGCAGGCTTTGCCTTAACGACAGCCTCCATAAGAGCGTCAAAGTTCTCCTCCAGCTTTGCCGTGCCGAAAGACGCCTTTCCTATCGGGCAGTGTATGATATTCGACTTATCAAGACGATACTCGATCTTACCTGCCTTAGCGTCCTGTACAGCCTTTGCAACATCGGGAGTAACAGTTCCCGCCTTGGGGTTAGGCATAAGTCCTCTCGGACCGAGAACCTTACCCAGACGTCCCACAACGCCCATCATATCGGGAGTTGCAATTACTACCTCGAAATCCATCCAGCCGTTCTGGATCTTGGTAACGGTCTCGTTATCCGCGATATAATCCGCGCCCGCAGCCTTTGCGTCAGCCTCTTTTTCGGGCTTGCAGAACACAAGCGTTCTTATAGTCTTACCCGTGCCGTTCGGCAGAATTACCGCGCCGCGAACCTGCTGGTCCGCATGCTTGGAATCAACGCCCAGACGAATGTGAAGTTCAACGGTTTCATCAAACTTCGCCTTCGCGGTCTTGCAGACGAGATCCAACGCCTCGCCCGACTCGTATACCTTTGCGGAATCAATGAGCTTTGCGCTCTCAACGTATTTCTTACCGTGTTTCATTATATATCCTCCTTGTGGTCAAGCGGAATTTATCCTCCCACTATCTTATTTTCAATCAACAACTTCTACGCCCATAGAACGAGCCGTGCCCGCGATCATGGACATTGCGGTATCGATATTTGCCGCGTTAAGATCGGGCATCTTGGTCTCTGCGATCTCCTTAAGCTGAGCCTTGGTAATCTTTGCAACCTTTGTCTTATTCGGAACGCCCGAACCGCTTTCTATCTTGCAAGCCTTCTTTATAAGAACGCTTGCGGGCGGAGTCTTGGTAACAAACGTAAAGCTCCTGTCTGCGTAAACAGTAATAACAACGGGGATTATAAGTCCCGCCTTATCCTTGGTGCGCTCGTTAAACTCCTTTGTAAAGGACATAATATTAACGCCGTGCTGACCGAGCGCCGGTCCGACAGGCGGAGCGGGCGTTGCTTTTCCCGCCGGAATTTGCAGCTTTATAAATCCTACAACCTTTTGCGCCATGACAATTTACCTCCATAAAAAACATGTGATAAGAAACGGTAAAAACGCGCGCCGTCCCTTAAATCTTCTTGATCGCGGCAAGCTCCACCGTCGTCGGAGTAACCTCTCCGAACATATTGGTAACATTTACCACCGCCGTGTGCCTTTCGCCGTCAATTTCAACAATCTTACCCTCAAAGCCCTCAAGCACTCCCTGCTTGATAGCGACCTTGTCGCCGACCACAAAGGTAACCGCCGTTTCTTTCCTGCCCTGTTCAAGATTTCTGACCTCGCTCTCGCTGAGCGGAGTGGGTTTCCCCTCCGGTCCCACAAATCCCGTAACGCCTCTCGTATTGCGGCAGATATACCACGACTCGCTGGTTTCCACCATTTTTACGAAAACATAGCCGGGATACAGCTTTTCCTCCGTCTCAGCCACCTTGCCGTTTTCCTTTTCAACGGTTTTCGTGACTGTAGGAATTGTCACATCTTCAATGAGATGCTGGAGATTTCTGTTTTCAACGAGCTTTTTTATATCCGCCTCAACCTTTTTCTCGTAACCCGAATAGGTGTGCAGGATATACCATTTTGCTTCCGAGTCAGACATACTACCCTCCGTAAATCAGCGGAACACAAGTCCGTTAAGCAGTCCTAACAGCGAATCCAGACCGAACACAAACAGCGCCGCCAGCGCGCACATAACCAGAACCACAACAGTATTATGCGTGGTCTCTTTCGGCGTCGGCCAGACGACTTTCTTGAATTCGGACTTGGCATCTTTGAAATACTTCACGATGCCCTTTTTCGGTTTCTTACCCTTTGCGTTCTTTTCCTTGGAATCCTTCGCGCCTTTCTTATCGGACTTTTTTTCCGACTTGTCCGACGCCTCGGGAGAGTTTTTCTCTAGCTCCAAATCTTTAGCCATCGCAAATCCTCCCTGTTACTTGGTTTCCTTGTGAAGAGTGTGTTTCTTGCAAAATCTGCAATACTTGTTCATTTCGAGTCTGTCGGGGTCGTTCTTCTTGTTTTTCATGGTGTTGTAGTTGCGCTGTTTGCACTCCGAACACGCCAACGTAATTTTTACTCTCACTTTCGGCACCTCCTATTTTTTTGCCCGTTTTGCGGGCGTATTGCCTCCCTCGGCGCGAATCGCGTTGGGGAATTGCGCGCCGTAAAAAAACGCGCAAAAAAATAAACCCCATTCGAGGTATTTATATTTTACCATATTTTTTAACCTTTGTCAAGCGGTTTTTTAAATTTTTTTCGCATTTTCTATAATTTTTTATTCCTCAAACAGAATATCGCAGAAATGCTCCTCGCTTTCAACAAAGCAACAGCCGTCCTGAGCGTAGATAACGATAACCGTTTTGCCTTTCGGGATAAATCTTCCGTTTGCGGTAACCGCCCTGAAAAGGTAGTTCCGAACGCCGTGCTTTACCTCGATAACGCCGAAAAGTTCGCTGTCAATATCTTCCACAACAGTTCCGCGAAGACCCTCAAGCTCCGCGTCGGACGGCTCTCCCGCCTTGTGAAACTTCAGATACAGGGGCGACACAACCGTGCTGACGACAAAATTCACGACTATCCCCGCGACCGCCCCAAGCGGCATGGAAATCCACCCCGCAAGCCCCGCAACGTCCATAAGCAGCCCCGCTATCGACCCCGCGAAAATCACCACGATAAGCCGCAGCATATTTTTCGGGAAAACCGTCTGCCAGAGGGTTTTATCGGCTTTGTTCTCGAAAAGTTCGCCCGCGTCGGGGAAAAAGACTTTCCCGAAAAAAGCCATTCCCACCGCCTGCGCGAACAGGTACAGCCCCGACAATATTATAAGGAGCGTGTAAAAATTCCTCACGTTCTGTCCTCCGCGGGCTTTTCTTTAAGCTCAATCTTCACCTTGTTCACGCGAAGTCCGTCGGTTTCCACCACCGTCACGCAGAAGTCCTCCGACTCGGTTTTCGCGCCTGTTCGGGGAATTTTCCCGAAAAGCTCCAGCACCCAGCCCGCCACGGTGTGAGCCTCGCTGTCAATGGGAAGTTCTATATCCCTGCCTGCGAAATATCTTCTCAGCGAATTCAGCGACACATCGCCGTAAACCGAGAAAACCCCGTCCGTTACCGACGTTATGGGGCTTTTTACCTCGTCGCTTTCGTCCCAGATTTCCCCGACAAGCTCCTCTAGCAAATCCTCCATGGTAACAATTCCCAGCGTGCCGCCGTGTTGGTCAAGAATAACGGACATATGGCACTTTTTCTTCTGCATCGTCCGAAGAACTTCGGATATTTTCAGCATACACGGGAAATAGATGGTTTCCTGTATCAGATCGCGGACGATAAGTTCCTCGCCCTTTTCCTCGTACTCCTTTATAAAATCCTTTTCATTGATAACGCCGATTATATTATCAAGCGTTTTTTCAACTACCGGCATTCTGGAATATTCTTCCTTTAAAAACTTATTCCTTACCTCCTCGGCGGAATCGTTCACATCGACGGCTACTATCCTCACGCGCGGAGTTATCACCTCGTCCACGGTTATCTCGTCGAATTCCAACGCCGAACGCACAAGATTGCTCTCCTGCTGCTCCAGAACGCCCTCGTCCTCGATTTCGTCGATTATCGCCATAAGTTCTTCTTCCGTCACGGACACGGACTCCTTGCTGTGAAACAGCTTGCCTACGCCGTTTTTAAGCAAAATAAACAGCACCGACAGCGGAGTGAAAATTATCATCAAAAACGAGATTATCGCCGAAACGCCGATGCAAACGCCCTCCGCATGATCCTTGGCAATGCCTTTCGGCATAACCTCGCCGAAAATCAGCACCACCACGGTAGTCACAACCGTTGCCGCGAGAGAGCCGTATTTTTCGCCGACAAGCGAAATTGCGAGAATTGTCGCGATAGACGACGACGCGATATTTACGATATTATTGCCGATAAGAATAGTCGTGAGAGCCTTGTCGTACTTTTTAAGCACGTTTAAAGCGCGCTCAGCGGACTTTGAGCCGTTTTCCGCCATATTCTTAAGCCTTATTCTGTTTACGCTCGAAAACGCCGTCTCCGACGCTGAAAAAAAAGCCGACATTGCCAGCAAAACAACTATCAGAACTATCTGACCCGTCATAAATTCTCCTAAACTACACTAAAACAAACTGTTTAATACTGCTTGTAACGCCGCCGCTGTTGTTGTCGGGAGCAGTAAAACGGCAGAGCTTTTTCACGTCCTCGTGACCGTTTGCCATACAAAAGCTCCAATCCGACAGCGAAAGCATATCCGCGTCGTTAAAATAATCCCCGAAAACCATAGTCTCCGCGCGCGACGCGCCCACAAGCTGCATTAACGCCGCCAGAGCCTTGCCCTTGCTGACTCCTCCCGGCATTACGTCCATCCAGATTTCCCCCGAAACCAGCACCGAAAGCCGCTCGCCGAAAGCCTTATCCAGAGCGGGTTTGCCGTGTTTCATAGTTCCCAGCATATCGCACACCGCAAGCTTATAGACACGCCCTATATCCTCCGAAAAGCTTTCGATTGTCTTATGATTGCGGTAAAATCTCCCGACCTCGCGGTTAAACTCCTCGCTGTCGGGCAGGTGGAAAACTCCCTTTTCCGCGCAGACAACCGGCTTTAAATCGCCGATTTCCCCGCAAGTGCGGACAAGCTCCCTAAAAGTTTCATTATCAATAAAATTCACGTTCACGGGCTTGCCGTTATGGTAAGTACACGCCCCGTTATCGCAGATATACGACACGGCGTTTTTGTATTTTTCGGGGAAAAAATGCTCCGCCGCCGTGTATGTACGCCCCGTCGCCACCGCGAAACGTATCCCGCGGCTTTGCAGCTCGTCCAGAACCGTGAAAAAATCATCGGGCAGGCGTTTTTCATCATCAAGAAGAGTCCCGTCCATATCGCTTGCAATAAGCTTTATCATCTGTTTTCACTCCGTTCAGTTCAGAAAAGCGCGGGGCTTGCCGATAACGCGCTTTCCGTTGTAAAACGACACGTCAAAATGATTTATCGCGTCCGTCAGATCCTCGAAAACATCATCGGGGATATCCTCGCTGTCTTTCATTTTCTCCAAAGCCGAAACAAAATTTTCCTTAAGATAATCCATTCTGAACATAGACCTTGCCGCGACATGCCGACCCGTATCGGCGTTTACGAGAAACCTTGCGTCATGCTCAAACTGCTCCATAACGCGCAAAAATTCATCATACGCCGCGCTGTCGCGGAAAATAGCGCGCTGTAACGCCGCGGCACGGCACAACTCGTTCAGGCTGAAATTCCGAGGCAAATCGTCGTATACGGAGAATAACGTGAACAAAAAGTTGCAAAGCGAGCAATATTTCCTCGGAGAACCCATCGTAAGCGTAAGGCAGTCGATATTCGCGCGGTAAAGCTTTAACGCGCCGTCCAACGCCGCCTTGTACTCGTTTGTCGGGCAAAAATCCACCGGCACAGAAAACGCGCTTTTAAGGCGATTTACATACTGACGGGTTTTCTCCTCGCTTATATAAACGCAGCTGTCCGTCACCCTCACAGCGGTTATCTTCCCGCGCAACGCCCTTTGCGAGAAGCTGTAAGCCCCCGCGTTTATCATGCCTCCCGACAGCGAAAGCATAACGGGCGGGCAATTTTCGGGAAGTCGATTTTGAACGTAATTGCGGTTAATTTCCGACGGAGTAAGCACGACATAATCAAAATCGAACACATCGACAAGTTTCATAAACATCGGATCTATCGGGCGGAAAATATAACCCATTCCGCGGGGCAGCCTTTTCAGTTTCATCAAAACGCGGAAATCCACCTCCGCGTACTTTATCCCCGCGTCGCGGAGCGACTGAATATACTTATAAATGAATTTCGGCTCGGCGTCGTCGCGTACAGCGAACGTGCACAAGCTGTTATCCGTAAGAACAGTACCCATTTTTACCTACCTTTATATAAAGCAATTAAACTCTATCATTACATTATAACACATATAAACCGATTTTTCAACGGGATTTTGAAATTTCACACGAAAAAGCCGTCCCCCAAAGGGCACGGCTCTAAAATCAGCTCAGACTTATTCCGCAAAAAAATCTCGCGCTGTAATACCCGCTTGAAATATCCACCTCGCGGACGTCCGTCCCCGGCATAAGACACGCTATCATCTTCCCGCCGCCGATAAATATACCGCCAAATCCCGCGGCGTCATCGCCCGGTTCATTGCCGAAAAACACCAAATCCCCCACCTTAAGCTCCGAAAACTCAAGCCGCGCGCCCATTTTCGCCTGACCGTCAAGCGTTCTCGGACAGGTTATAAAACCGTTCTCCCGAAGAACATAATATATAAAACCCGAATTATCAAAACCGTCGGGAGCAGCCCCGTTATCCGCAAACGGAACGCCGATAAGAGAATTCGCCGTCGCGACAATCCCCTCAACATTCGACGGACCGCTCGGATTATCGTTCGTAAACGCGCTGTCGGGCGGCGTGTTCCCGCTGCTTTCCGACTCCGTGCCGCCGGGCGTTAAATCCTGCGAATACGAGGACGAGCCCTGCGAGGGCTGCGAACCTTTGCTCTGCGGGTCATCGCTGTTTATGACGCTTGCTAAAATTACCGTCGTGATCACGCCCAACGCCACTACTGTCACGAGAACAATGATCAATATGTTATTTTTCATTATTATCTCCTAAGACCCTGCCGATTTTCCCCGTCTTTTTATTATATCGCTTTATCCCGAAAACGTTACAGGGGAACTATCTGAAGTTTATCCTCAACAATCGTAACGCGCGAACGCGGCGTAACATCGGGTATTTCCAGCGTGAGGAAATTTATCGTGAACTTCACCCCGGGATAAATCGTCCCCGTGCAAATCGCCGACAGAGTGTCTTTATTTCTTATGTCCTCTTCAAGTTTATCTATCTGCTCCTGAATTTCCGCCTTCCGAAGCCCGTGGAACAGCTTATTCTGCGTTTCGGTGCGGTACTGCCGCTGCTGAGCCTCGGTAAGCTCGCCGCCCTGCGCTACGCGGCGTTGTTTTAAAAATGCGAGATTTTTTATCGCGGAATCGAAAATTCTTATCGACTCTTTAAGATCAGCCTCAGCCTCGCGCTTTCTCAAAAACAGCACCGAACCGTCGCCGATATAAATATCGGTGGGCGTGTATTTCCTCGAACCGAAAATTCCCGCCGTGACATCGTGCATAGACGTGAGCTTTCCGCCCATAATTACGCCCGTGGACGTTTTCGCGGTCAGCGCGCCGTAACAAAACGCATTGCAGAACGCAAACTGCTTTGACTCCAGATTGCCCTTTGTGAAAATCTCGGCATTCTCGCAAAAACCTATATCGGCGTTCCCGTCGCAGGTTACTTTTGAATTTATACAGCCGCCGACTATCGTAACATCGCCGCCCGCGGTTATCTCCCCGCTGAAAACGCTGCCGTCAATCCTGACATTCCTGCCCGCGTTTACGGAAAAGCCTTCCATAACATTGCCCTTAATATGAACATCGCCGAAAAAGTTGATATTCCCGACCGACATATCAAGATCGGTCTTAATAGTTACAGCCTCCTCGACCTGAAAGCTGCCCCCGCCGTAAACAATATGCCCGTCGCACCCTGCGACTATCTTCGTGCCGTCGGTGGTGACAAGAGTGTTCTTTCCGAGAGTTATCTTCGCGGGCTCGCCCGGCTCTGCGGGAATTTCCTGCCCGAAGATATTTACCCCCGCCGTGCCTGCCTCAGGCAAAATTATATCCGCGATTATTTCATTCTTATGAATGGGAACAATGGCGTTAAGCTCGCGGTAATCCGCAATTCCGAACTCGTTCTGATGCGGTTTCAGCTTATGCTCCTTATCAAAACGGAAATTTACATACCCGTTCGCGCCCTTTTTCGGGAGAGTTGCCGTCGCAACGCACATCGGAACATTAAAAACGCGCTCTTCAACTATTTTCTTAATATGCGGCTCGTCAATGCCGTTTACAACGCCCCTGCGTTTCAGCTCCTCCATAGCGTCCTCGAAAGTAACTTCCCTGCCGCCGAACTTCGCGCCGTGTATGACCATATTAGCGGTCTTGCCGCCCTCGTCGCATACTACCTCTACACGACCGTCAATCTTCATCAACTGCTGTTCCTGCAAAACTTCATTTTCCGACATAACCGCAACCTCCTTTGACGACATATTTTACCAAAAATCAACCATTAACAGACTCAATTATCCCCGAAACGTCCAAAAGCGACTTTGCCCGCGCGAAAATCAACTTTTCAAGCTCATTATCGGGCTCGGTGAGATCGGGCACCATTACCGTAACGCACCCCGCGCCCGCCGCCGACTTTACCCCGTTCGGCGAATCCTCCAAAGCCATACATTCTTCGGGCGGCAATCCGAGCTTGCCTGCCGCGTATAGATAAATATCGGGACGCGGTTTCCCAAATTCTACCATCGTCGCGCAGATTATCTTATCAAAACGCTCGAAAATGCCCACCTGTGTAAGATAATCCTTTGTGCGCTCGAAATCCGTCGCGGTGCAGACCGCCGCGGGGATTTTCCGCTCGTTCAGAAAATCCAGCAGCTCCCGCGCGCCGACTTTGAGTTCCAACGGATTTTCGGCAAGATACTCCCGCATAAGCTCCATTCTCCTAGAACGGACCGCGGAATAATCGAAATTCTCCCCGAAAAGCCCTTTTAAATACGGTATAGCAAATTTTTTATGCAGCGAACGGATATTAAGCGCGTGTTCGCGTTTCATGGGATAACCCTCCTCGTTTGCCGCCTGAACCCAGAATTTTACAAGCAGCTTTTCAGTATCGAGGAGCAAGCCGTCCATATCGAAAATTACAGCATTTACCATTTATTACCAAATCACCAAACCTAATAGGCTGCCGAGAAAGCCTTAGATGCTAGGAAGAGGCTTGTCGACTAGCCTTTGTGGCTGTCGATCAAGCCTCTGGCAACGCAGATGAGGCTTTATCGACAGCCTAAATTATGTTTTGCATACTGACGCATTCACCCACTCTATTTTATTATAGCATATTTTTTCCAAAAAGTCAAGTTATCCCGCGCAATTTCGGTTATAAATAAAATTATACGAAAAAAATTTGGAAAAATACTTGAATTTTCGGACAGAATGTGCTATAATTGATAGGTATGGTATTTATTGTTTATTTTTTCGGAGGAGATTATGGGAATTTTTGAAATTATCAGCGCGATAGTGCTTATCGCGGCGTGTGTTTTTATAGTTGTCGTCGTTCTTATGAAAGACACCAAAACGCAGATGTCACAGACCATCTCCGGGTCGTCTTCTGACAGCTTTTACCAGAAAAATGCGGGCAGGACAAAAGAGGCTATGCTGAATAAGGCGACGATTGTCGCGGCTATCGTGTTTTTCGTGCTGGCGTTGGCGGTGAACGTCATCAACGTTTACTGGGGCGGTAAAGGCATTTCCGACAGCTCCGACGTTTCAAGCAGCGTTTCGGACAGTTCGTCAGTTTCGGACAGCTCGACCAGCTCTGAGAGTTCGACGAGTTCCGAAAGCTCAACGAGTTCGACAAGTTCAACGAGTTCGGAAAGCTCCGAAAGTTCGACAAGCTCGGCTGTCAGCGAATAAAAACTACAGGCAGGCTTTAAACTTGTCTTAAGTTTGTATAAAAAATCAAGTCTCAGGCTGTAGAGAAAGCCCCAGATGCAAGGAAGTGCTGCTGCAACTAGCCTTTGTGGCTGTTGCAAGCGGCACTGACGCCGCAGATGGGGCTTTATCTACAGTCTGCGGCAGGCTTTAAGCCTGTCTTTTGTTTATGGGAATGTTTGTATATATTAAGGAGTGACGTTATGGGAAAACTGAAAGACTCGATACTGGTAAAGCTGGTAGGAGCGGGAGATAAAGGCGTTGCCGAAAAGGATCTCGCAAAACAGATGGGAATCACCAAAAAGCAGATGAAGAAGTTTTCGGCGGACCTCGCCGAGATGAAAAAGCACGGGGATATTACCAACAAAAAGGGCGTCTGGAGACTTAAAAACAGCGAAAAGTTCTTTGAGGCGACGGTGTCGAGAGTTACCCCGAAATCGGGCTTTATCGAGAACGGCGAGGTTGAATTCTTCGTGCGGGGGCGCGATATGCGCGGAGCTATTCCGGGGGACGTTGTTCTCGCGGAAAAGACTGCCGAGGCTTTCGAGGACAGAAGTCCCGAGGCGGTGGTTTTGGCGGTGCTGAAAGAAAGCGATATGCTGCTGTCGGGAGTGATTGTGTCCGAGGGAAATCGGCTTATGGTGCTGCCCGATACGCTATGCAGCGAGCCGCTTTTTATCGCGAAATCCGGCGCAAATCCGCCGCATGTGGGCGACAAGGTGGCGTTCTCGATTAAAAAGCGCGGAGAACGGCATTTTGACCACGTTGTCGCGATTGCCGAGAACTTTGGCTCTGCGGACAACGCGAGAGCGGGCGCAGAGGCTTATATGCTGGTGAATAACCTGCATACCGAATTCCCCGAAGAGGTGCTTGCCGAGGCGGCGAAAATCGACATTGACGATATTGACCCCGACGAGGCTGCAAGGAGACTTGACCTGCGCGGAGAGCCTATCTTCACAATCGACGGCGCGGACACCAAGGACATTGACGACGCGGTGTCGATTGCGAGAACCGAAAACGGCTACAAGCTGGGGGTTCATATTGCGGACGTTTCGCACTATGTGAAAAAAGGCAGCAAGCTGGACGAGGAGGCGTTTTTCCGCGGAACGTCTATCTACTACGCGGATATGGTTGTCCCTATGCTGCCGAGGGAGCTTTCAAACGGCATTTGCTCGTTAAACCCCAATGTCGACAGGCTGGCGTTTTCCTGCCTTATGGACGTTTCAAGCGAGGGGAAACTGTTATCCTACAGGTTTGAGAAAACCGTTATCAGAAGCCGTGTTAAGGGCGTTTACTCCGAGGTGAACAAAATCCTTGACGACACCGCCGACGGGGAAATTCTCAAAAAATACGAACGCGTTATCGACAGAATTCCGATTATGCGCGAACTTGCGGCAATTCTCACAAAAAACCGCGCCGACCGCGGCGCGCCCGAAATTGACACGGTGGAAAGCAAGATTATCACCGACGAGGACGGGCGCTGCATTGACGTGAAACCGCGCGAAAGAGGCGTTGCCGAGGGCATTATCGAGGAATTTATGCTTATGGCGAACAACTCCGCCGCCGCGCTTGCTATGAAAGAAAAAATCCCGTTTGTGTACAGAATTCACGAGCCGCCTGCGGCTGAAAAACTGTTGCAGCTGGGTGACACCCTCACCGCTCTCGGAATAAACCCCGAAGGGATTAACGAGCGTTCGACGGCGGGAGACCTTGCAAAGGTGCTGCGAGAGAGCCGAGACTCCGACAAATACGCCGTGATAAACCGCATTG
>CANQNY010000053.1 GCA_947625335.1 uncultured Clostridia bacterium
CCGTTGTATTCCGCAAAACTGCCGTTCTTACTGTAAAGCCTATTACTAAAGTGTACGACGGCGAGCCTTTCCCCGATGATATTCTCAGTACGAACGGCAGTTTTGCGGAATACAACGGCGAAAAAATTTTGGGCGAATGGGTGATTTTTGATGATCTCCCTGTTGAACCTTGCAATAAAAAGCTGCTGACGGTCACTTTTCTGCCGTATGACGATAATCTGTCGGAGGTAGACGGGGTGTTGTCGGTGACGATAAACCGCATTGTACCCCAAAAATTTTCCGTCAGCGTTTCTCCAAGAAAACCTGAGCCCGGAAGTACCGCGCGCATTACGATAAGCGGTATCCCCGACGGCTGTGAAGAACGCGTTTTCCTAACGGGGAGCGGTTTCGGCGACAGCGATTTTATTGTGTCGCAGACGGCTTTCGGCGAAAATAAGAAAATCTATGATGTTGAATTTCCGTATAAGGACGAGCTTTACACCTTTACCGCTCAGTTTGGCGGGAGCGAGCATTACGCGCCCTGCACGGCGGAATGCGAGGCGGTTGTCGGAGAACCCGATCTGCCCGAAGAACAACAGCCCGAAAAGGTGACTTCTTTGGAGGAACTTGAGCAGATGATAGCAGACGCCGAAAATGGCGAAAAAATCCAAGCCGAGGGGTTAAAGACTATTCCGGAGGAGCTTGTGAAAGCCGCTGCGGAAAAAGAGCTTGTTTTTTGTGTGAAACTTAATGACAACTACAGCTGGATAATCGACTCCTCAAAACTCACCCGCAAAGAGCAGCTCGATCTGTCTGTCACGGCGGCGGCGGTGCCGTTTGTGCTGCTCGACCAAGTGGGCGGCGAGCGCGGACTTTGCTTTAACGTTTTCGATAAGAATATCGCATACGGCGCGGAGCTTGAAATCAATGCTCAGTCGGAGATTTCGGGAGAGACGTTTGCAAACCTGTTTTTGTACAATACAAAGGGGGAGCTTGAATTCGTTTCCTGCGCTAAGGTAGACGCCGATAAAAAAGCGCGTCTTAAGGTCTTTGGCGCGGGAAAATACGCTGTTATGATAGACAGCGAGACCAAAATGTTCGGCGATATTACAAACGACTGCAAATTCAATGCTTTTGACTGTGCAATGCTTTTAAACCTTCTTGTGAACGAGCAAGCTCCGGCGGAATACGACTTCAACAAAGACGGGAAAACCAATGTCCGCGACGCGGCGTATCTTACAAATATCCTTGCAAATCAGTAAATTTAAAAAGCGCGTTTTACTAAACGCGCTTTTTATTTTCCACGGGGTTGACAAAATCGAATAAATGTATTATAATATGCTGTTGGAGGCTGATTTTTTGAAAAACAACAACATATTTAAACGCGCGCTGGCATTGGCAATACCGATGATGATACAAAACGGCATAACAAACGCTGTGGGACTTGTCGACAACATAATGGTGGGAAGTCTCAGAACAGAGGCGTTTACGGCGGTGTCTATCGCGGGGCAGCTTATTTTCGTGTTCAATCTGGCGATTTTCGGCGGACTGTCGGGACCCGGAATTTACGGCGCGCAGTACTACGGTCAGAAAAATCTTGAGGGCTTTCGCAATACCGTGCGGATAAAGCACATTATAGGCATTGTTTTGCTTATCGCGGGACTTTGCGCGTTTGTTTTTGCAGGAGATTTTCTGATAGAGCTGTATCTTAAAGGCGAAAGCGAAAATATCGACCCCGTGCTTACAAAAAATTATTCGCGCGGGTATCTCAATATAATGCTGTGGGGTCTGCCGCCGTTCGTGATAACGCAGATTTACGCGGGCAGCCTTCGGGAAACGGGTTCTTCGGTAAAGCCGATGATAGCGGGCGTGGCGTCCGTCTTTGTCGACATAATCGGGAATTATATTCTAATCTACGGGAAATTCGGCGCGCCAAAGCTTGGAGTAAACGGCGCGGCGATAGCGACCGTTGCGGCGCGTTTCGTCGAGGCGGCGATAGTTATTATCTGGGCGTTTGCGGCACGGAAAAAGCACGAATTCCTTATCGGACTGTACAAAACGCTTAAAGTTCCCAAAAGCACCGCGCTTATGATAATCAAGAAAAGTCTTCCGATATTCTTTAATGAATTTTTGTGGGCGGGCGGCATTGCGGTGCTGACGCAATGCTATTCTATAAGAGAGCTTGACATTGTCGCGGGACTGAATATCTCAAACGCCTTGTGCAACCTCTTAAACGTCGTGTTTATCGCCCTTGGAAACGCCGTCGGCATACTTATCGGACAGACGCTCGGCGCGTCGCGCTACGACGAGGCGAAAAACGAGGCTTTTCGGCTTATGTGGTTTACGGGCGGGGTCTCGGCGATTTTGACGATAATTCTTGTGCTTATTTCGGGGACTTTCCCAAACTTCTATGATACTTCCGAGAACGTAAGATCCTACGCCTCGCATTTTATCGTGATAACGGCGGTGTTTTTTCCGCTGCAGGGATTTTTGAACGCGTTGTATTTTACTCTGCGCAGTGGCGGCAAAACAATGGTTACGTTTTTGTTCGACAGCGTTTTCACTTGGGTAGTAAGCGTTCCGACGGCGTTTCTTCTCTGCAATTTCACAAAAATGCCGATTTTGGGAGTTTACGCCATTGTACAGTCGCTGGACTTTATAAAAGTTACGGTGGGATATATTCTTATAAAAAAAGGTGTTTGGATATCCAACATTGTTGAGAAAGCATAAAATTAAAGCCCGGTGCAAAAGCCGGGCTTTCAGGCTGTAGATAAAGCTCCATCTGCGGCGTCAGCACCACAGCGGCAGGCACAAAGCCTAGCCGCTGCGCTGTTTCCTTGCATCTGGGGCTTTCTCTACAGTCTGATATTTGACTTTTTATACAAGCCGAAAGCCCGGCGCAAAAACCGGGCTTTTTGTTTGTTACTTATGCTCTGCAAGCCACCGCAGGGCAAGATTTGCCTCTGCCGCCGCGCCGAGATATAAAACCGAATCGTCAAAGCGGACTTTAGGGTGGTGCTGTCCGAAAGCGTAGCCGTCGTTTGAGCTTCCCGCAACAAGGAACATACTCACCGTTGGCACTTCGTGGCTTACAAACGCAAAATCTTCGCTGCCGCCGCCCGCTTTGCCGCCCGAAATAAGGTTAAGGTCCATTGCTCTCTCTCCGAACAGCTCTTTCATATAACGCAGGGTGTTTTCCGAAAGCCCTTTATCGATAACCATACACGGGCAGAAGTCGTAAAATTCCACGTCCACGGAACAGCGCATTGCCGCGCCGATGCCTTGACTAATTTCCCGCATACGCTTTTTGATAAGTTCTCCGACAGCGTTGTCCTCGTCGATTGTGCGTATAGTCCCCCACATTTCCGCGGTATCGGGGATAACGTTTGACGCGCTGCCCGCCGAGAATTTTCCCGTCGTGAATATTCCGAACTGGTTGCCCTCAAGCTCGCGGGCGTTTATCTCCTGCAAGGCGAGATGTATCTGCGCCGCAGCAGTTATCGGGTCGACAGATTCGTGCGGCGTAGAGCCGTGCCCGCCCTTGCCGTGAACGGTTATATGATACTGTTCGCACGAGGTGGAGGAAATTCCCCCGCCCGCCACCAGAAACGTTCCCGACGGCAGCGGCATTCCCGCTGTAACGTGAATCATCGCGGCGGCATCGACATGCGGATTTTCGAGGAGACCCGCTTTCAGCATATCGGGAGATCCCCTGAAAATCTCCTCCGCAGGCTGAAATTCCAGTTTCACCGTGCCGCAAAGCTCGTTTTCGTGGGCTTTCAGCAATTTTGCCGCTCCGAGCAGCATTGCTGTGTGCATATCGTGACCGCAGCCGTGCATTTTCCCGTCAATTTTGCTTTTATACGGCACATCGGCTTCCTCGGTCATATTCAGCGCGTCCATATCGGCGCGCAGGAGGAGCGTTTTTCCGCTCTTACCGACGGTGGCAACAACGCCCGCTCTCCCGGTTTCTTTGGGCGAATAACCCATGCTTTCAAGCTTTTCGAGGACGAGTTTTTTGGTTTTAGGAACGTCAAAACCCGTTTCGGGGCAGGAATGAATCTCCCGCCGAATTTCGCAAATTTCGTCTTGCAATGCCATAGCGTCGTTGATAATAGACATAATTGAAGTCCTCCGTTGGCAGTTTACAGTATATAGTTTACAGTAAATAGTATTAGGTATCCGCCTTCGGCGGATTTTTTAGATTGTAATGAAGTTTACAGGTAACTTTTCCTTATTACTGTACACTATTTACTGTCAACTGTAAACTGCAAAATTCCCATTGTCCACACTTCCGCCGTACAGAAAATAACAAACCCGGCAAAGCGACCCCTGCTGGGAAACGGTCAATGCGTTATCCGCTACGCGTATAACGCTGCATTGCCCTGCTGCTCCGAGTTTTCGTCCACACTTCCGCCGTACAGAAAACAACAAATCCGGCAGAGCGACCTCTGCTGGGAAATGGTCAACGCATTATCCGCTACGCGGATAATGCTGCATTGCCCTGCTGCTCCGAGTTTTCGTCCACACTTCCGCCGTACAGAAAATAACAAACCCAGCAGAGCGACCCCTGCTGGGAAACGGTCAAGGGCATTGCCCTTGTGGTACGCCAGGAGGGATTCGAACCCCCGACCCTCTGGTTCGTAGCCAGATACTCTATCCAGCTGAGCTACTGGCGCGTACATTTCTGAAACATTACTATTATACCACGTTCGGGCGTGCTTGTCAAGGGGGTTTGCGAAATTTTTTTAAAGTTCTCGAAAGCGTTGAAAAAATCGCCGTTTTCCGCGCCTAAAATCATACGGCGAAATTTGTATATAATACACAAAGAAACGCAAAAGCTATTGACAAGGTATAGGGATTTGTTGTATAATAAATTAGTGTTATTGTATTTGTAATTTGATTTGTCGGAGGTTATTTTGTATGAAAATCAAGTTTAAAATCGCGCTCTTAGTGCTGATATGCACTATGGTGGGTTCGCTTTCGCTGAGTACATTGAGTTTTATTTACTCAAATAAAATCATCGACGACGATTCCGATGAAATTATAAACGGCGCGTGCGAGCGCACCGTAACCGCGCTTGACGCTTATTTTAAGCGCGTAGAACAGTCGGTGGACACGCTGGCGGACTACGCTATTGAGATAATGGACGATTTTTCGGGATTCAAAAGCTCCGATAGGGCGGTAGACGAGTACACCGAAAAGTTTTCCCAGCCGCTGCTTGCGGCGGCGCAGAATACCGAGGGTGCAATTACCGCGTACATAAGATATAATCCCGATATCGCATACCCCACTTCGGGTAAATTCTATATGAGAAATTCTACGACCGAGCCGTATTTTGAAACGGAATGCACCGATTTTACAATGTTTGACAAATCTGATGCAAATCATGTCGGTTGGTATTATATCCCCGTAAACAACGGCGTTCCCACTTGGATGGACCCGTATCTCAACGAAAATGTCAACATTTATATGATTTCTTATGTCGTGCCGATTTTTATTGACGGCGAGAGCGTCGGAATTATCGGTATGGATCTTGATTTTACAATGGTTCAAAGCCTTGCTTACGCAGATATTATGTACGACGGGGCAGACGCGTTTATAATCGGCAGCGACAAGTCCTCTATCCTCTATCACGAGGACACCGAGTACGGCACGCAGTTGTCCGAGCTTGACCCGAACGGCGGCACGAACAAGCTTTCCGAGCTTTTGTCAAGCGACAACAACGAGCGCCGCACCGTTACGGCGAATTACGGCGGCGTTAAGTATACCGCGACTTCGCGCCTTATGCGAAACGGTATGCACCTTGTGACTTCCGTGCCGTTTGACGAGGTTGACGCCCGCGGAAAGAGCCTGCGCGTTTTGTGCGGGATTATGACGCTTATCGTGCTGGTTGTGGCAGCGGCAGTAGCGTTCCTTGTGGCAATTTCTCTCACCAAAAAGCTTGAACAGCTCAACCGCGCGGCTAAGAAAGTCGCGGCGGGCGACCTTAACACGGTGGTTGACGTTCACTCCCGTGATGAGATCGGCGAGCTTGGGGATAATTTCTCCCAGACAGTCAACAAGCTGCACGATTATGTTGATTACATAAACGAAATTTCCTCCGTTTTGGACGAAATTGCGGACGGAAATCTGACTTTCAAGCTTACTAAGAACTATGTCGGCGAATTTGCGAAGATAAAGACCTCTCTCGACAACATTTCCGAAACGCTCAACCGCACTATGGCGGAGATAAATTCCGTTGCGGAGCAGGTTGCTCTCGGTTCGGAGCAGGTTTCGGCGGGCGCGCAGTCGCTCGCGCAAAGCAGTACCGAGCAGACTTCCTCTATTCAGGAGCTGTCCAACTCCATCGATCACCTTACTTCCGACGTCAACGCCAACAACGAGAATATCCGCGGTGCGTTCACAGCTATGGAAACGGCGTTTGAGGAAATTAACGAGTCCTCGCGCAATATGAGCGATATGCACAACGCCATGAACGCTATTTCCGATGCCTCCGAGGAGATAAGCAACATTGTAAAGACAGTCGACGATATCGCGTTCCAGACGAACGTTTTGGCTATCAACGCGGCTATCGAGGCTGCGCGCGCAGGCGAATCGGGCAAGGGCTTTGCGGTTGTCGCGGAGGAAATCCAGATGCTTGCGTCCAAGACCGCAGCGTCCACCGGCAACATAAACGCGCTTGTTGGTAATGTTATGAACACCGTAAAGAACGGTCGTCAAATATCCGTAAAGGCGGACGATTCGCTGAAGAACGTTGCCTCCACTTCCGAGATTGTCAAGACCTCGCTTTCGGAAATTTCCGAGTCCAGCGAAAAGCAGTCGGAGTCTATCGAGCGCATAAACGTCGGTATAAAGCAGATTGCCGACGCGGTTCAGAACAACAGCGCGACTGCCCAGCAGAGCGCGGCGGCAAGCGAGGAGATGTCCTCTCAGGCGCAGGTTCTCCGCGACAGAATGAGCACATTCAAGTTCAAGCAGTAAAGTTAAACAAAATAATAAAGGCGGGGTTTACAACCTCGCCTTTTTGTTTTAATATAGAATTGTCAAACTTTCAAGTTGTCAAGCAAGCACGTCAAGCTGTGCAAGTGAAGAAATCACCTTGTCATACTCCGAGCGGACAATTTCGAGAAGCTCTCCTGCATTTGCCGCAACCTGATTTCTCAACGCCTCGGTAAGCTCGGACGAAGCCTGTTGAAGCTTATCAAGCCCCAAATTCGAGCAAAGCCCTTTAAGCGTATGCGCCATTCTGAAAGCAAGCGTGTAATCCTCGTCTTTGAAGGATTGAAACAACTGTTCGCAGGTCTTATCATTCGGGAACTTTCTCACGAATTTGTCAAGCATTTTCTCATTGTTGCCCATTCTCATAAGAGCCGCGTTGTAATCCGAGCCTATGCCCTCATAAAACTCCTTTAAGGTCAATTATGTCCACTCCTTTCATAATTCCGTACGCGCTTTCGTTCGGGATAAGCTTTCCGATAACACCCGTGTATCTCTGCGGCTCTTCAAGCGTCCAAGTTGTAAGGCAGATAAGCCTGTAAACGCACCGTTTGGTGTTGGGCGGATAATTTCCCATAACCTCGGGAGCTTCGCTTATTCTGAAACTCTGTTCTACAACGCCGCAGTTGGTTGTAACAAGCTGATGCAGATAAAGCTGAACTACGGGCTCTTCGGGACTTGCCCCCCTGAGCCTTGCAACAAGGTCCTTTATTGACGCGCTGCCGAAAACGGAAGACAGCCTCGGGTCGGACGAGGGATCCATAATCGTTTCGGGAAGACCCACCGCCGCCGCAGCGTTTTTCGAGAATGAAAGTATCCTTGTGGAAACGCTGTATTCAAACGAGCAGCCGCCCGTAATGCCCTCAAAGAAACGGTTTTTCATCTTCTCGTATTCAAGCAGATGGAGCAGTCTGTCCGAGGAGTACAGCGCGTCGCTCTTAAGCAATTCGCGCGCGAAAGCCTTTATCTCGCTCTCGCCCTTCGCAGAAAGCCCGCTGCCTTTTTCCTTGACCGCGCGGATTTCGTCCTGCGAGGTTTCCAAGCATTGCAAAAGCAGCGGATTGAACGTTCCGCATTCGCCCTTTAGTATCATTTCAACAGCCGTCTCGTGAGAGAACGCCTTTTTATACACACGGTCAGCCGTCAGCGCGTCGTAAACGTCCGCCAAGGACACCACCTGCGCCGCAATCGGAATATCGTCGCCTTTAAGTCCGTCGGGATAGCCTCTCCCGTCCCAACGCTCGTGGTGCCACCGCGCAATAGCGTAGGACAGCTTTACAATCGGCTCTTCGCTGTGGAACGGCAAGTCCGACAGCATTTGCGCGCCCGCCGCCGAATGTCCTTTCATAATCTTGAACTCCTCGTCGGTAAGACGCCCGGGTTTATTGAGAATTTCATCGGGAATTGAGATTTTTCCTATATCGTGCAGAGCCGACGCGTTCGCGATAAGCCCTATATCCGATTCGGAAAGCTGATATTTATCGGTAATTTTTACCAGTTTCCTCAACAGTATCTCGGTATAATTCTGAACGTTTATGACGTGCATACCGCACTCGTTGTTTCTGAATTCCACGATATGCGCGAGAATATCGATCATCATACGGGAATTTTTTTCCTTCTCGTAAAACTGATCCGCAAACAGATCCATAAGCTTTTTCTGCTTGGAATAAAGCGCTATGATGTTGCGGCAGCGCTTTTGAACGACCAGCGCGTCAAACGGTCTGCGGATAAACTCGGTAACTCCGAGCTCATACGCCATATGCGTAAGTTCGGGCGAATCCTCCGAGCTTATCATAATAACGGGCAAATCCGTAAGCCACCCGTTTTTGCCCATGATCTCCATAGCCTCGAGACCGTCCATTTCGGGCATTATCATATCAAGCAGAACAAGAGAAATTTCTGCACCGTGTTCGCGCACCATAGCGACAGCGTCCTTGCCGGTTTCCGCCTCGAGGATCTCGTAGCCCTCCAGCATTTCGGCAAGTATCTCACGGTTCATCTGCGAGTCATCAACAATAAGTATCTTTTCCATAACCTGTTCACGCGGATAACGCGCAATCCTCCCTCTATCAAATATTGTAACTTGCAAAAATATTGCATAAATGTGAATTAAAATTTTACTTTGTGGGAACGAGTCCTACACATATTTATTATAGCATACCTTAACTTTTTTGTCAACATCTTTGCCCCAATTTTTTGTTTATTTTTTAACACTTGAAAAGCCCTTGACAGGGTAGGCGGGATTTGGTATAATTAGAAATAAGAGGATGTTTTTGCCGATAAAAGCGGCAGGCGTTCTCAATCTCGGAAAAGGTACGAAGGGCAAAGTAATATGAAAAAAATCAGCAGGGTGGGTATTAAAATCACAGCCGGAATTGTAGCGGTACAGCTTGTTATCTTCACGGCTCTGTTTTTGTTTGCAAACGGGTTCGTGACGAAGCACGCCTCCGAAAGCGCGGTTGACATTATGACCACAGCGGCGTTTGACCGTGCGACGGTCATTGAGAATTACATAGAGTCAGTCGAGGGGAGACTTACCGCATACAGCAGGGCGGGGGAGATCACCGCGCTGCTTAAAAACAAGAACGACGCGGGTGCTGTGGCTGCGGCGCAGAGCTTTACCGAGCGTTTTGCCGCGGATATTTCGGATCTTGAGGGAATTTACGTTTCCGAGTGGGATACTCATTGTCTTGCACATTCCACGGCGTCGGTGGTGGGAATTACCACGCGTTCTGGCGACGCACTGACCCAGCTCCAAAACACGCTTATGAACGGCGAAATTTACAACGCGGGGATAATCGTGTCCCCCGCCAGCGGCAAGCAGATAATCTCGATGTACCGCGGCGTTTTTGACGAAAACGGAAATCCGATAGGGCTTGTGGGCGGCGGAATTTTCACAGACGGGCTGCTTTCAAAGCTTGACGAGATGCCGCTTTCAAATTTAAGTTCGGCGAAATATTCTCTCGTGAACGCCGAGACGGGCGAGTACATTTTCGACAGCGATAAAGAGAAAATCCTCACCGTCGCAGAGGAAGATTTTGTCAATCAGATCATTGAAAAGTCGAAAAGTCAGCCCACGGGCAGTATTCCGTGCAAGGTTGACGGAAAAAACAGCCTTGCGGCGTACACGGCAATGTCCGACCACGGCTGGGTTATGATAATCACCGACAACAATACTGAGGTTTTCGCAGAGGCGGCGGGACTGAGAACCTTGCTGCTTATTATCTGCATAGCGGGAATTGTCGTTATGTCCGCGCTTACTTATATAGTTGTAAGAACGACGATGCGCCCGATGAAAGTTGTCGAAAACAGCCTGCTGCGCCTTAAAGAAGGCGATCTTACGCACCAGCACGATCTTGCGGCATGCGCTCGCAGAAAAGACGAGTTCGGAAGTATCGCGAAAGCCGCGATATATCTCAATCAGTCGCTTTATGACATTGTCGGAACGCTCAGCGATTGCTGTAACAAGCTTTCCGCGCGCACCGAAGAGCTTAGAGGAAGTTCGGATGTGCTTTCGGAATGTGTTGATAACACCGCACGCGCGACGGCTGAAGTTACGGAGAGTCTTAAAAATACGGACAATGTTGCCGACGCGGTGTACACCGAGATAGAGAGCATAAACGACAATATGCGCGAGATACTTGAGGGGCTTGAAAGCTCGCTTGAATACAACACGCGCATTAAAGAGCGCACTATGGCGGAACACGCCGATTCTCAGGCGGCATATGAAGAGATTAAGGAGTCCGTAGATAAGGCTATCGACAGCCTTAAGGAGTTCAGCAAGATAAACACCATGGTCGGCGATATTATCGATGTTGCCCGCCAGACGAGGATTTTGTCCCTGAACGCGGCGATAGAGGCGGCGCGCGCAGGCGAATCGGGCAAGGGCTTTGCGGTTGTCGCGGAGGAAGTCGGAACGCTTGCGGGAAATTCGGGCGAGACTGCCGAGAATATTCACAAGGCTTGCGACGATATGAAACAGGCTATTATTCAAGTCAAGAATTGCTTTGACAGAATTCTTGAATTTTTCAAGGACGAGGTGGACTCCAAGAGCATGGAATCCAACGGCGAGTTTATCGAGGCAATTTCGGGCATAGAGAGCCGAATTTTCGCAATAAAGGACTCTGCGGGAACTCTTTCGGAGTCGGTCGGGAACATTTCGGAGGATCTTACACAAGTGAGAAATGCCTCTCGCGAAAATCTCGGAGCGGTTTCGGGGATTGCGGAAAAGAACCGTTCAAGCGAGGACATCACAGTGAAAATCCGCGATCAAGCGGAGGTAAACCGCGAGCTTGCCGACAAGATGAACGGCATAATAAGCGTGTTCAAAACCTGATAAATACGGTAAATACGGAAAACGGCTGTTGTTGCAGCCGTTTTTTTGTTTAAAGGTTACAAATAGGTTACAAATGGTTACAATTTTGTAATTTTTGTTGCAATTTGGGAATAAAAGTGATAAAATAAATTCATCGGATAAAGTTCAAACTTTGGGGGTAAACATTATGAAAAAATACATATCTGTTCTTTCAGCTTTAATTCTTGCGGCAAGCCTTGCGGGGTGCGCGAATGAAACATCTTCCGACAGCGGTTCTTCAAGCGATATCAGCTCGTCAGTTCCCGAAAGTACGCAAAATTCGTCTGCAGCGGATAGTTCGGGGGATTTCGAAAGTACCGGAAATTCCGATAATTCGGGAAGTTCCGAAAATGCGATAAAAACGCCGTTCGGGGAGATTACGGCTCCCGACGGAAAACCGTTTGATTTGACTAATACGGTGGTGGGACTTGGCGACGCGGCAACCGTCCCGATTGCCGAAATGGACGAGGAAAAGTGGGACAAATGGGTGTATGTTATGGACAAAGACTGCGTGTATCTCGCAGAACCTTTGGGAACGGCGTATAATTCCGTTGACAACGCCGATATTTTCGACAGCGAAAGTGAAACGTTTGAGGGCGCGCCAAAGGCTGTAAAGCATGAGTATAAAAAGTACAAAATTGGCGATAAATTCGGCGACCTTACGGTAGACTATACGGAATCCTCGGTAAATGTCATGGACCCGACAACTTTTGACGGCTGTATGGTCGGTTTCAAGGGAGAAGTCACCGCGACGGGTTTTTGTATGATTTCCGACCTGTCCGAGGGGTATGTCGCGGAGCATGATATTCTGTTTTTCCCCGACGCGGACTGCAAATCGCTGCCGATTATGAACTACGGCGCGGACGGGGACGAACTTTTCACGTTCAAAGTCGGAGATGTCTGCGTCGTGAACGAGTTTTTCGGCTATATCACGCTTGGAAACACGGACGAGATGAGCGGCGTTGACTTAAGCGCAATTCCCGAGGAGGGAAAACTTGTAAAGGTTTCCGTTACGATAAAAGACCCTTTTTTCAAGCATGTGAACAGCTTTTCCTACAGCATGGCAGCAGAGCTTGTGTCTGTTGAGGCAATAGCATAATAATAAAAACAGGCGGCAGTTCAGACTGTCGATAAAGCTCGTCTACGTTGTCAACCGCAATGCAACAGCCACAAAGGCTAGTTGCATTGCGGTTTCCTAGTATCCGGGGCTTTCTCAACAGTCTTATTTTGCTTTATAATATATTCTGAATAACTTAGACTTCTGCGTTTTTCGGAGTTTTCCCTGCGATAGCTCTTGCCGCGGCGAGAACCGCTATCCCGACAAGTTCCAGCCATACGACTGCGGGCAGGAATTTTAAAAACGGGAAAACTTCGTACAGTTGAGCGGGGAGTTCTCCGAGCATAACATAGTTTGTATCGAAAATCGAGTTAAAAATTGCCATGAGTCCCACATAGGCGTTGCCGATGAAAAACGCCATTATCGCGCCCTTTGTATCGGGTCTGTAACCCGCCACCCACAGGCAGTAAAGGCTTATAAGCAGCATTACATGGTGCGAGATAATGAACTGATAGAACACCCAGCCCGACGGACCGCGGTGCAGGTCGGGGAAAATCACCGCGGGCAGAGGTCCTATAAACGTGAAATAATACACCGCGCGGTAGAGGTTACGGCGGTTGTCGGACAGGAGAATGTACATCATAAAGAAATTCGTTACAAAGCATATGTGAAACGGCAGATCCTCGCCGATATGCCATTCTCCGATAAGTATTCTGGCGGTGTAATGGACTGCCATATTAGCTATAAGCAACGCCGCCGCACTTATGCGGACAAGCTTGTAATGCCCTTTTTTGGCAATTTTTTGCAGGCGTTTTCGATTTAGATACAGCAGCACGCACAAAATTAGAAATACAGCCGAAATAGCAAGGTGCATTCCCCCGAAGAGTTTCATTCCCGGGTCTGTGGGAAGTTCTTTTCTGAAAAAGTCTACGATCATGTTATTCTCCTAAGTTATACAAAGAAAAACCGCGGGAATTTCTTCGCGCGGTTTTCGGCTTGCTGCAAAACGCCTGAGTATGAGGGCGGCTCGGGCAGTAGAGCGTGGTTTTGAAGGCGGAGGTCGAGATGTAATTCGGGTTTTTATGCGGCAATGTATTAAAAACCCGCCCTCATATTCAGACGTTTTGCGGGTGGTATTCGCGGAATTTTCTTCCTATATATAAGAATACCACAATTCGAGAGGAATATCAACAATTATTACAAAATTGTAAGCAAAATGTAAGAAAAATTTTTAATAGATAATTTCTGTTTTTTTGCCCCTCTATAAATATAGACGTTAAAACGAGCGGTTTTGTTACAGGATTTTTGTACGAAATCTCAAAATTCGGCATTTTATACAAAAAATCTTGTTATATTTGTGTAACAGTTACAAGTTCTCGCAATCAATTTGCATACGTGGGGAATTTTCGCCGCCAAAAGTCCTGTTTGTCCGAATTGCACAAATCCCCGACCTATAATATGTGAATAACGCACAAATCCCTCTCGTGTGAAATCATCGTGAAATTTAGAATTTATATTTGACAAACGGGTAAAACTATGTTATAATAAAATTGCCTAATTGAAAAGCCTTCGGCTTTTCAGCAATTTTATTGAAACGCAATTTAATTTTGCTGGCGCAAAATCAGGGCTTGCGCCCTGTACAAGCGCATTCGCGCTTGTAATTGCGTTTTAATAAAAGTGTATGTATGAATGGCAGTTTTACTGCTGATTTTCTAAAACGGAGGATAAACAAAATGAAAGTTACTGTGGATACCATTATAGGCGATATTCTGGATTTCAATGCGGAGGCTGTCGCACCTATTTTCTTTGAAATGGGAATGCATTGCTTGGGCTGCCCGTCCTCGCGCGGGGAATCCGTAGGTCAGGCTTGCGCGGTTCACGGTGTGGACGCTAACGAGATTGTTGACAACCTTAACGCCGCTCTCGGCAACTAATGACAGCGTCTCTTGACAACAGGCTTAAAACTGCGGCGGAACTTTGCAGAAAAGGGAGGATAATCTGCGACGTGGGTTGCGATCACGCGCTTTTGGCGTGCCGGCTTGCCGAAAACGCCCGCGAGGT
>CANQNY010000054.1 GCA_947625335.1 uncultured Clostridia bacterium
GCGGGCATAAAGCGAAAGTCCGATTACACCGAGGAAATAGAGGCTGTCGCGGCAAAGCACGGGATAACCTACGAGCAGTGCCAGATAGACGCGATAAACGCCTGTATGAACAGCCGGGTTTTCATACTGACGGGAGGTCCCGGCACGGGCAAAACCACCGCGCTTAACGGCGTTATCGACCTGTTTTCAAGCCGCGGTATGACGATAAAGCTTGCCGCGCCGACGGGGCGCGCCGCAAAGCGCATTGAGGAGGTCACGGGCGAGCCCGCTCAGACGATACACAGGCTGCTGGAGGTCGATTTAACCACCGAAACGGCTTATTTCAGGCGAAACGCCGAAAACCCTCTTGAGTGCGATGTGCTTATAATCGATGAGATGTCGATGGTGGAGGCTGCGCTTTTCGCGTCGGTGCTGAGGGCTCTGAAAAAGACCACGCGGCTTATTCTCGTGGGGGACAGCAATCAAATCCCGTCCATAGGCGCGGGGAACGTTTTAAAGGATCTTATCGACAGCAAGCTTGTCCCCGCGGTCGAGCTTACCGAGATTTTCCGACAGTCCGCGGGAAGTCTTATCGTTACAAACGCTCACAGGATAATAAACGCCGAAATGCCCGAACTGTCGAACGTGGAGGATTTCGCGTTTATTCCCGTGTACAGGGAAAGCGAAAAGATAAATATAGCCGTTAGTCAGTATAAAGAGCTTATGGGGCAGTTTCCCGAAAACGGCGTTCAGGTGCTTTGTTTGTCGAACGTCGGTACTGTCGGGACAAAGGCTCTCAATAAGGCTTTGCAGCAGGAGCTGAACCCTCCCGCGCCCGATAAGGCGGAAATGAATTATTACGATTCGGTTTTCCGTATGGGCGACAGGGTAATTCAGATAAAAAACGACTACAACGCCGCATGGAGATTAAACGGCGAGGAGTTTCACGGCATTTTCAACGGAGACGTCGGCTCGATAATCGGCATTGACAAGCAAAAGCGCGCTTTGCAGGTTGATTTCGACGGAAAAAAGGTGCTGTGTCAGGACGAGATGTTAAACAATCTCATGCACGCCTACGCTCTTACCGTTCACAGAAGTCAGGGCGGGGAATATCCCGCGGTAATTCTGGTTTTGCCGTTCGGAATGGAGCGTCTCTCGCGCAGGAATATTTTCTACACCGCCGTGACCCGCGCGAAGGACAAGCTGGTGATTATCGGCACGGAACAGAAGATACGGGAAATTATGTCGAACAAAAGCGATAAGCGTTATTCCTGCCTGAAACTTATGCTGGAGGACAGATTTGCTTGATTTTGAAACAAAACGGCGCATAACAGCCGCAGTTTACCCGAACCGCTGCCCGTTTTGCAAAGAGGTCATAGGCTGTGCGGAATACATCTGCGGCGGGTGCAGGAAAGTTTTGCCGTACTACGACGACGATACCGAAAATACCGAAACTATCGAAAATCTCTCGCATTTCCGCGCGGTGTGCATATATACGGGGATAGCGCGGGACGCGGTTTTGTCGCTGAAATACGAAAAAGATGTCTGCGCTGCGGACGTTTTCGCGCTTATGATAAGCGAAAGGCTTTCGGGCGTGCGCGGAGATTTCCTTGTGCCGATACCGAGCGGTTTTGGCAGCGTATGGAATCGCGGTTTTGCAAGCGCGGAAATAATCGCGCGTCGGTTGTCGCAGAGGCTTAAAATTCCCGCTATGCAGGCGCTGGACTCCTCCGACAGCAAAGCCGAGCAGAAACATCTTTCCCGAAAAGGACGCTATGAAAACGCAAAACGCAGTTTCGCGCTCTCAAAACATCAGAAAGTTTTCGGGAAACGTCTTGTTTTGATTGACGACGTCTGCACCACGGGAGCTACTCTCTCAGCGGCGGCGAAAATTCTTCTGGACGCTGGAGCAGCGGAGGTTTCCGCAGCGGTGTTCGCGAAAACCGAAGATATCGGGAACAATACGGAAGGGGATAGACGTGACGACTAAAGTTTCCGCCGAAGAAATGGCAAAACAGCGCGATTTTATAAGGCGCGTCAGAGAACTTCTCGAAAAGTATCCCGCGCCGCCTAAAGCGCATGTTCACACTTTCGGCTGTCAGCAGAATGTAAGCGACGGCGAGAAGATAAAAGGCATGCTGTGCGAAATGGGCTACGGGCTGTGCGATACTCCCGACGGCGCTGAGCTTGTGATTTTTAACACCTGCGCGGTCCGCGAAAACGCCGAGGACAGGGTCTTCGGAAATCTCGGCGCGTTAAAGCACAACAAGCAGGCAAACCCGGATATGATAATCGGCGTGTGCGGCTGTATGACTGAGCAGGAGCATGTTGTTAAAAAGATAAAGCGCAGTTTTCCGCATGTGGATATGGTTTTCGGGACAAACGCTTTGCATATGCTGCCGGAGCTTTTGTATAAACAGCTTTGCGGGCGGAAACGGGATTTTTTTATCCCGAAAAACGACGGCGTTATTGCGGAGGGAGTGCCGCTGCGGCGCGAAAATCCGCTTAAGGCAAGTATTCCCATTATGTACGGCTGCAACAATTTTTGCAGCTATTGCATAGTGCCTTATGTAAGGGGCAGGGAGCGTTCGCGCGATACCGAGGATATTGTCCGCGAGGCTGAAAACGCCGTAAAATCGGGCGCGCGGGAGATATTGCTGCTTGGGCAGAACGTCAATTCCTACGGCAAGGAGCTTGGGACGAATTTTGCGGAGCTTTTGCGGCGGGTGAACGCTATTGACGGCGAATTTCGCATTTGCTATATGTCAAGCCACCCGAAAGACGCAACCCGCGGGCTTATCGACGCTATTGCCGAATGTGAAAAGGTAACGCGGCATTTTCATCTGCCCGTGCAAAGCGGCTCGAACAGGATTTTGGAGCTTATGAACCGCCGCTACACGCGCGAGGATTATATAGCGATAACCGAATATATCCGCGAAAAAGTGCCTAACGCCGCTCTCACTTCGGACATAATTGTGGGGTTTCCGGGGGAAACTTATAATGACTTTTGCGAAACGCTCTCGCTTATACGGCAGGTGAAGTTCGATTCGCTGTACACGTTTATCTACAGCCCGCGAAAAGGCACGAAAGCCGCCGAAATGGACGACCCCGCGTCCGCTGAGGAAAAGGGAAAGTGGTTTAGGGAGCTTTTAGACGTTCAGTCGGAAATCGGGCGCGGAATGTATGAAAAGTACGTGGGTAAGACCCTTCGCGTGCTGTGCGAGGGCGAGGGCAGGTCAAATCCCGCGCTGCTTACGGGGCGCACCGAGCAGGACGTTATTGTCGATTTTGACGGCGACAGATCCCTTATCGGGAAATTTGTCGACGTTCGGATAGAACAGGCATTCGATTGGATGCTTTCAGGAAAAACTATTGAATAAAGGAGAAAAGGTTATGACAGTTATTGAGGCGGCAAGAGCTTTGGGAAAGGTAGTTCAGCAGGACGAGCGGTACAAGGCGTATATCGACGCGAAAAAGAAAAACGACGCCGACGAGGGGCTGCAGCAGCTTATCGGCGAGTTTAATCTTGTTCGGCAGAATCTTGCTATGGAGTCGGACAAGGAGCCGGGCGAAGTAAACGAGGAAAAAGTCCGCGAGCTTACCGCAAAAATGCACTCTGCATACGAGGCGGTAATGGCAAACGAAAATATGGCTATGTTTACGGTGGCAAAGCAGGGCATGGATAAGCTTATGAGCGAGATAAACACCATTCTCACCTACTCTGTCGAGGGCATGGACCCCGACACCTGCCCGTCCGCACCTCCCACAGGCTGCACGGGCAGCTGCGAGTCCTGCGGGGGCTGCGGCTGATAATTTAAGCGTTGCGAAAGGGGCGGGAGAATGTCCGAACAGGAAGAACAAAAGGTTTCGGGAGAGCCCGAAAAGGCGTCCCCGATGCTTAAACAGTATCTTGAGATAAAGGCTCTTTACAAGGATTATATCCTGTTTTTCCGCTTGGGCGATTTCTACGAGATGTTCTTTGAGGACGCCGTAAACGTTTCGCGGGAACTGGAGCTGGTGCTTACTTCGCGGGCGGGTTCTCCCATGTGCGGAGTGCCGTTTCACAGCGCGGAGATCTATATAAAAAAGCTCATCACGCAGGGGTATAAGGTCGCAATCTGCGAACAGCTGACAGACCCCCACGCGTCAAAAGGCTTGGTTCAGCGCGGGGTAATACGCCTTGTCACGGCGGGAACGGTCATTGAGGCGTCGATGCTGAACGAGGACCGAAACAACTACATCTGTTCGATTTACGCAGGCGCAAACGGCGCAGGGCTGGCGTTCGCGGATATTTCCACGGGCGACGTTCACGTTTTTGAAAAATCGGGTTCTTCCGCTCAGCGGGAAATTATCGCCGAATTTCAGCGTTTTTCGCCTGTTGAGATTTTGTATAATAAAGAATTCTCGAAACTGTCCGATGTGTGCAAATTTTTGAGCCGTCAGAAATGCATAGGCGAGCTGCTCGATGAGGAGCTGTTTGACGCTGCGGATATTTCGGTAATTTCGGGGCAGTTTGAGGAGCTTTCCGAGGATAAAATCGCCGCAATAAACGGGACGGCTTATGCGAAAAGGGCTTTGTGCGCGATGTTCAGATACGTCGGGGACGCTCAGAAAACGATAGTTCGGCGATTTGTGGAGATTACCGTTCACTCAAACGGGGAGTATATGGATCTCGGCATAAACGCTATGCGAAATCTGGAGATTACCGAAACCATGCGGACGAAAGAAAAGCGCGGTTCGCTTTTGTGGGTGCTGGACAAGACCTGCACCGCGATGGGACGGCGCAATCTGCGAAGTTGGACAGAACGTCCGCCCGTGTCTCACGCGATAATTTTAAGCCGTCTGGACGCTGTGGAGGAGCTTGTGAAAAAATCCTCCGCGTTGTCGGAGCTGCGCGAGGCTCTGCGCGGGATATACGATCTGGAGCGGCTTATGTCGCGGATAGTTTACCGTTCGGCGTCGCCGAGGGACGTTTACGCTTTCGGGCAGACCTGTAAAAATCTTCCCGCGGTGAAGTCCGCGTTGTCGCAGATGAATTCCCGCCTGCTTAAAGATCTTAACGGCGGCATAAGCGAGCTTTCCGATATTGCCGCGTTGGTTGAAAACGCGATAACCGACGACCCGCCCGTAAATCTCAAGGACGGCGGCGTTATCAAAAACGGTTTCAACGACGAAATAGACCGCCTGCGCGGGATAGCGGGCGGCGGCAAGGATATTCTTCAGCAAATTGAACAGCGCGAGCGCGAGGCTACGGGTATCCGTACCCTTAAGGTGGGGTACAACCGCGTTTTCGGGTATTATATCGAGGTCTCGAAGAGCTTTACGGATCAGGTTCCCGAACATTACCACAGAAAGCAAACTCTCACAAACGGCGAACGCTACATAACCGATGAGCTTAAAAAGGTAGAGGGCGAAATTCTCGGAGCAAACGACAGAATTCTGGCGCTCGAACAGGCTGTTTTCGCCGAGATACGGGAATTTATCGCGGGAAAGCTTACCGAAGTGCAGAATACCGCCTCGGCGACGGCGGCGGTGGATACGCTTTGTTCGTTTGCACAGGTTTCGCTTGAAAACGGCTATGTAAAGCCCGAAATCACGCTTGATAAGGTAATTGACATCAAGGACGGACGTCACCCCGTGGTAGAGCAAATTCTCCCCGACAGCGCGTTTACTCCGAACGACGTGTATCTCGACTGTTCGGATAACCGCCTGCTTATCATAACGGGACCGAATATGTCGGGAAAATCCACTTTTATGCGCCAGACCGCTATAATCGTGCTTATGGCGCAGATAGGGTGCTTTGTTCCCGCGAAATACGCGAAAATAGGCGTTGTGGATAAGATATTCACCCGCGTCGGCGCGTCGGACGATCTTGCGGCGGGACAGTCGACGTTTATGGTGGAGATGAACGAAGTCGCGGATATTCTGAAGAACGCCACCCGCGACAGCCTTGTAATACTCGACGAGATAGGGCGCGGCACGTCCACGTTCGACGGAATTTCAATAGCAAAGTCGGTGGCGGAGTTCATTTCTCAGAAAATCGGCTGTAAAACGCTGTTTGCGACGCATTATCACGAGCTTATAACCATGGAGAAGGAACAGCCCGGCGTGCGGAATTTCAGCGTTGCGGTGCAAAAGCGCGGCGATGATATAAAGTTTTTGCATAAAATAGTCGAGGGCGGCACGGACGACAGCTACGGGATAGAAGTTGCAAAGCTTGCGGGACTGCCGAACAAGGTTATTGAACGCGCAAAAGCAGAGCTGAAGGAGCTCGAAGTAGGCGGAAAAGCGCGTCTTGCCGAGGCTATTGAAAAAAGCCGCGGCGGGCAGTTCAATTTTGACGCGGTAAACGAGCAAAACGCCGTTGCAAGGCTGCGCGCGGCGGATATAAATACGCTGAGTCCCATGGACGCGCTTATGTTTGTAAAGGAACTTAAAGAGTCGCTGGAATAACAGCAAAACGGAGATAAAATGCCTAAGATAAATCAGCTTGACAGGAGCGTTTTCGAGCTTATAGCGGCGGGCGAGGTGATAGAACGCCCCGCGTCCGTGATTAAAGAGCTTGTGGAGAATTCGATAGATTCGGGAGCGCGCAGGATAACCGTCGATATAAAGCGCGGCGGCGTGCTTTCCATGACCGTGTCGGACGACGGCTGCGGAATTTCTCACGAGGACGTGCCGCTGGCGTTTTCGCGCCACGCGACAAGCAAGGTGTATTCCGCGGACGACCTTGAAAAAATAAACACGCTGGGCTTTCGCGGGGAGGCTTTGGCGTCGGTTTGCGCTGTAGCTCGTGTGGAAATGATTACCAAGCGTTCCGAGGACGATTTCGGAACATTTTACGCTTTAGAGGGCGGGAAACCCGTGAAATACGAGAAAACAGGGCGTTCGGACGGGACGACGGTCACGGTGCGGGATTTGTTTTACAACACCCCCGCAAGGCTGAAATTCCTCAAAAAAGACGTAACGGAGGGGAATTATTGCCAGAGCGCGGTTGAAAAACTGGCGCTGGCGCATCCGTTTATTTCGTTCAAATTCTTTCGCGACGGCAGACAGGTGCTGTTCACTTCGGGCGACGGGGAGTATTTCAGCGCGGTGAGAGCCGTTTTCGGAAAGCAGTTTGCCGCCGGAATGATTCCCGCCGAAAACGTCTACCGCGACATCGGAGTTACGGGGTTTGTGTGTTCGCCGCTTTTTACCCGCGCAAACCGTTCTATGCAGCACTTTTTCGTGAACGGCAGGAGCGTTAAAAGTCCTCTTTGCAGCGCGGCTTTGGAGGAGGCGTTCAGAAACACGATAATGGTGGGAAAATTCCCCTCCTGCGTGTTGTGCGTAAACCTTGACCCCGCGCTTATTGACGCGAATATTTCGCCCAGCAAGACGGAGGTTCGTTTTTCCGATGAGAGAGCGGTTTTCGACGCGGTTTATATGGCTGTGAAAAACGCTCTTCTGGGGTACGATGAAAGCCGCGAGATAAAACTCGGCGAGCCTAGCGTCGAACAGCCCGCGACCGCGGCTATTCCCGCAGATACGGCTGTAAAAACGGCTGATGATTTTTTCAAAATTGAGTTCCGCAAGCCCGAAACACAGGTTACCGCGACCCAACAGACGCTTTACGAAGAACCGAAAATTGCAGCCGCCGAACCCAAAAACGACGGGCAGCAGTTTACGTTTCTTTCGGAAAAGTCGTTTGAGAAAAAGCCGGAACCCGCAACGCCCGATATTCAAAAGCGGGAAACCGTTCCCGAAAACTGTGACGATTTCCCAGCGGCGGAAAATATCCGCGTTATCGGGGAGCTTTTCAAGACGTATATTCTCTGCGAAAGCAGCGAGAGCCTTATTCTTATTGATAAACACGCTGCTCACGAGCGGATAAATTTCGAGCGTTTCAAAAGGGGGATAAATCTTCACGGACAGCTTTTGCTCGAACCGCGCCGCGTTTTCCTCACGCCCGAACAGTACGAGGCGGTGGGCGTTTTCCGCGAGCGGTTAGAGAACATCGGGCTTATTGTAACGCTTTTGGACGGCAACACCGCGCAGGTTTCGGGCGTTCCCCAGTCGCTGGAAGACGCCGACCCGGAGGAGCTGCTGCAAAGCGTTGCGGCTGTGCTGGCGCAAAACAACGGAAACGCCGAGGGCGTGCTGTTTGACGACGCGCTGCACACTATGGCGTGCAAGGCAAGCATTCGGGCGAACGAAAATCAGGATATTTCAGAGCTTGCGTACCTTGCGAACATAGTCCTCCGCGACAATTCAATCCGCTATTGTCCGCACGGCAGACCCGTTATAACGCAAATTTCCAAGAAACAGATCGAAAAATATTTCGGGAGGATAGTTTAGCGGACTAAATTATAATTTCATAAAAGGATAGAAAATGAACAAAATAATCGTAGTATGCGGACCAACCGCGTCGGGGAAAACCGCGCTTGCGGTGGAGCTTGCAAAACGGCTCGGCGGGGAGATAATTTCGGCGGATTCCATGCAGATTTACACAGATATGGACATCGCCTCCGCAAAGGCTACCCCGGAGGAACAGCAGGGCATTCCGCATTATCTGCTGGGTTTTTTAGACCCCGCGGAGAGCTTTTCCGTGGCGGATTTTGTGCGGCTTTGCAGCGAGAAAGTACGGGACATTCTCTCCCGCGGCAAGCTGCCGATAATCTGCGGCGGGACGGGTCTTTATATCAGCTCGTTTGTAGACAATCTCACTTTCGGCGAAAGTGAGCAGGATAACGCTTTCCGCGAGGAAATGCGTAGGTTTGCCGAACAACACGGAGCGGACGCTCTGCACGAAAAACTCCGCGAAGTCGACCCTGAGGCTGCCGAGAAAATACACAAGAACAATATAAAGCGTGTAATACGCGCGCTGGAGGTATACAAAACTTCGGGACAGACGATTTCGCACGCTAAAGCGCATTCGCGGGAAAATCCCTCGCCGTATGAATTTATAATGATGACGATTGATTTCGAGGACCGCGAAATGCTGAAAGAGCGCATAAATCGGCGGGTTGACGAGATGGTTCGGCGCGGACTTTGCGATGAGGCAAGACGGTGCTTTGAGCAAAAAAACCGCCCTACCGCGGCGCAGGCTATCGGCTGCAAGGAGCTTTACCCGTACTTTCGCGGGGAAAAGTCCTTTGAGGAGTGCGTCGAGGAGATAAAACTCCGCACTCGGCAGTACGCGAAAAGACAGCTGACGTGGTTTCGTCGGGATAAACGAATTTTTCACTTAAAGTTTGGTAAAAACGACGAATTTTCCGATTTGGTCGAACAGGCTTTGATATATGTAAATTCTCAGTTTCAGTAAAAATGTTTGCTAAAATCTGTCAGTTCTGTAATTTTTACGGAGAATTTGACGATTTTTTGAAAAAAATTTTTCATTTTTTTAAGAAAAAATTAAAAAAACAGTAGCATTTTTTTGGAAAGTATGTTATACTAGTATATATAGTTGGGGGTAATCGGGTTTTTTACCCGGTTACGGGCAGAACGGGCATTATACCCGTCAACAGAGAGAAAAGGTGATTATTATGAGCAAAGACATCAATCTGCAGGACGTTTTCCTGAACCAGGCAAGAAAGGACAAGATCCCGGTAACGATTTACATTACCAACGGTTTCCAGTTCAAGGGCGTTGTAAAGGGTTTTGACAACTACACGGTCATTCTTGACACCGACGGTAAGCAGAACCTTATTTACAAGCACGCGATCTCCACGATCACGCCTTTCAAGCCCGTGTCGATACTTGACGCGTTTGAGAAGGACGCGGAGGAGTAAATGAATTCCGCGTGGACGCGCGCCGTTGTTGTCGTACTGTCGCTTTTTGTTCTGACAATTTTTGTGGGACAGGTGTTTTTTGCGGGCGGGGATAAAATCTCCACCGAAACGGCTTATCGTTACGATTACGATAAGGAGATCCCGTTCGACGGGGTTTTTATGCGCGATGAAACGCCCGTCACGGCGTCGTATTACGGGGTTCTGGGGTACGAGTGCTCGGACGGGTCGAAGGTCGGGAAAAGCACGGTTGTTGCGCGAAGTTACAAAAGCGAGGCAGATGTGGCGTATCGGCGCGATATAGAGGCTTTGCAAAAGGAACTGGAGGTTCTGGGCAATGCCGAAAAGCTTATCGGGACGGATAATTCCCAGTTAGAGGCGATTTCCGCTCAGATAAACGAGAGCCATTCCGCTATGATAAACAGCATTCTCGAAGGCGATTTTGCCGCTGCCGAGGAGAAGAGAAACAGCCTTCTGGAGGCTATGTGCAAGCGCGAGATTACGCTAAGCTCGAAAGAGACAGGGGGGTATTCTGCGCGAAAACAGGCTTTGAACACCGAAATCGGCAGGCTTACGGCGCTGCTTTCGGGCGAAGTGCGCGATGTTACGGCGAACGGGGCGGGCTATTTTGTAAGCGAGCTTGACGGGTATGAAAGCGAGATAGGCTTTTCCGATGTTGATAAAATGACCGCCGAAAAGATTGCCGAAATCGTGGCAAATCCGAAGAAAAGCGCGGGCGTGCCGAATGCTGTGGGAAAGCTTATTGCGGATTATCGCTGGCGGGTCGCGGCGGTTATCGATATGGAAAATCTCTTCGGGGTCTACGAGGGCAGCGAGGTTACGCTGCGCGTGGGTTCGGGGTCGCAGCTTTTAAAGGCGTCGGTGGTGTCGATGAAACCCTGCGGCGACGGCAAGGCGGTGTATGTTTTCGAGTGCGATAAGCTTACGGCGTCGGTAGCGTCGAGCAGGTGCGCGAAGATGAAGGTGCTGGTGGACAGCTACGGAGGACTTCGCGTTCCGAGAAAGGCTTTGCGGTATAATGACAAGGACGAGCGCGGCGTGTATATCGTCCGCAGCAGTACGATTTCGTTCAGGAAAGTCGATGTTGTATACTGGGGAGACGATTATGTCATCTGTTCGCAGAAGAACGAGGACGGTTTCCTTATGCTGTACGATGAGATAGTGACCGAGGGCAAGGAGCTGTTTGACGGCAAGGTCATTGAGTAGGCTGTCCGATAATTTCGGAGAGGACTTAGAGGACTTTTAAAATGGACAACACACAGACGAGTTTTGAGGACGTTCGGCAAAATCTCCTCGAAATTTTTGAGAGGGTAGAGTCCGCTGTGGCGCGCGCAGGGCGCACGGATAAGGTGCGCGTTATGGCGGTGACAAAGACCGTAAGTCCCGATAAGATAAATTTCGCGATAGGGCAGGGGATTGATCTGCTCGGCGAAAACAGGGTTCAGGAGTTTCTGGACAAGCGGGAGCAGTACAGTCCCGCGGAGGTTCACTTTATAGGCGGACTTCAGACCAATAAGGTCAAGTACATTATCGATAAGGTATCAATGATTCATTCCGTGGATAATATGAGGCTTGCACAGGAGATTGACCGCCGCGCGGCTCAGCACGGGATAGTTATGGATATACTCGCCGAGATAAATATAGGCGGCGAGGACACAAAAGGCGGCGTGCTGCCCGAAAAGGCAAGGGAGTTTTGCGGGGATTTAGGCGCGCTTGAACACGTCAGACTCCGGGGTCTGATGACGATACCGCCTCCGGGCTGCGGGGAAGAGGTTTTTGCAAGGATGCAGGAGCTTTTCCGCGAGATTGGGTCTTCATATAAAGAATTCGACACGCTCTCTATGGGCATGTCGGGGGACTACGAGACGGCGGTGAAATTTGGGGCCACAATTGTCCGAATAGGGTCAGCTTTGTTCGGGCAGAGAAAATATTTATAATTGGGAGGAAATATCAATGTCAAAGACAAACTTTTTCAAGAGCATCTTCGGTACGGGAGATGACAACGAGGGATTCGTTGATTACGACGAGAGCTATGACACCTCGTCGTCTGCCGTGACTGACGAAGAGGCGGGGTATTCGTCGGGATACTCTTCGGGGTACAGCGCGCCCACAACGTCGAATTTCGCAAGCGCGTCAAGCTCCGGCAGGGCTATCAACATTCACGGCGGCGCGGGACAGCCCAAGATCTCCATTATGAAACCGTCCGGCTATGACGAGGTGATGACCGAGGCTATTTCGAGACTTCGCGACGGCACGATCATTTTCCTTAATCTGAACGGTATCGATCAGGAGGTCGGCACGAGAATTGTTGATTTTATGACCGGTGCGGCGGCAATGTGCGACGGAAGGATTAAGAAGGTCGACACTTGCAGCTATGCAATCGCGCCCAAGAATGTTGAATGGGTGAATAATATCGAAGACTGATTACGGTGAGTGAAAAATACATAAATGACGAGGAGCGTTATTTGTCGGCGCATATCTCGGATCTTCTGGCAATCAGCCGAAAGACGGGAGTTCCGCGCTTTTCCCGCTTTTTAAACGAGCGGGAAAGGGCAGTGGCGGCGGAAACTGCGCGGGCAAATAAGGCAAATCCGATTTTTTACGGAGGATATGACGGCGCTGCGAGAACAGTCTGTGGCTTTTTCGAGGGGACATACGCCGAGGAACTGCCGAAAGAGGAGCTGTTTCCTTTGTGCGCCGTCACATTTTCGTTTAAATTGCATGGGGTCGAGCTTACTCATCGTGATTTTCTGGGAGCGGCTCTCGGTACGGGACTTAAGCGTTCGGCTGTGGGGGATATTCTTATAGCGGAGGATCACGCGGTGGTTTTCTGCTTGGATACCGCAGAAGAGCTTATTCTGGGTCTTGAAAAGGTAGGCAGGGCGGGCGTTTTGCCTGTTCGGGGAATTGCGGGAGAACTTCCCGCGGCAAAGTTTGAGGCTCTGGACAAAACGGTCTCGTCGCTGAGACTTGATTGTATTGTCGGGGCATGCGCTAATATATCAAGGGATAAATCCGCGTCGCTCATCAAATCGGGGCAGGTAAGTGCGGATTTTTCGGTGTGTTTTAGCGTAAGCAGCATTTTAAAGGAAGGTACCGTCGTGTCTGTGCGAGGGTACGGACGTTTTAAACTGTCGAAAATTGTCGGGGAAACCAAGAAAGGCAGAATACACGTCGTAATCGAGCGTTTTCTGTAATTCGGGTGACATTTGGGCGGTTGGGCAGTATGTGAATGACGGTTATTCGTTTTTATAGGAATGGCGTGTTAAAAGACCGCGCTGTTCCTATGAAAGCAGATTTTCGTTTTCAGCAGCCGAAAGGCAGATCGTTTGGAGGATTTTTTTATGAATGCAAAGGAAATTGTAACAAAGCGTTTTGAAAAGGCGGCATTTAACGGATATAAAACGGACGATGTCGATGAATTTCTTAAAGAGGTGTCGGACGAGTTTGCACAGCTCCAGAAGGATAAAGGAGAGCTTGAAAGGAAACTTGAAGTGCTTGCGGATAAGGTTCGCGAGTACCGCGACGACGAGGACGCTTTGAAAGACGCGCTGCTTATCGCGCAAAAGCAGGGAAACGCTATTGTTGCGGAGTCCAAGGCGTCGGCTGAAAAGCTTACAAAGCAGACCAACGAGGCTGTTGAAAAGCAGCTTTCCGAGGCAAAGCTCAAGAGCGAGAGACTTGTAAACGACGCAGACGAGTATTCCAAAAAGACGCGCCGCGAGGCGGAGGAGACTGCCGCGAAGATAGTCGGCGACGCAAAGACAAAGGCTGAGGAAATAAAAGCCGCAATGGACAGACAGCAGGAGATACAGGAAAATATTCTCCAGCAGACCAGAAAAGAGGTTATCGAGTACAGGCAAAAGCTGCTCGACGGGTATAAAGAGCAGATCGCGCTTATCGAGGCTCTTCCCGAAAAGTGCGAGAATGATTTCGTGAAGAAGACCGCCGAGGAAGTCGAAAAGCGCGAGGCTGAGCGCAAAAAGCAACAGCAGGCTCAGGCTCAGGCGCAGGCTAAAGCGAACGCCATGAAGGCTGCTCAGCAGCAGAAGGAAAAGGAGAAAGAGGCTCGCAGGGCGGCTGAGAAGGCTGCTGCGGAGGAAAAGGCAAAGGCTGCCGCAGAGCGTGCTGAAAAGGAGGAATCCGAGGCAAAATCCGCGGATAAGACCGCCGAAAACAATCTGCCTTTCTTCAATTCCGCGAATGAAACGATCGCGCGTCATGATAATCTCAAATTCGGAAAGAATAACGGTAAGTAAAACCGCATACAAGAACATAGAGTGAGGAGATAGCTTTTTATGTCAGTAGATTTAAACAGTACGGTTAATCTGCCAAAGACCGATTTCCCGATGCGGGCAAATCTTCCTAAAAGAGAGCCGGAGATGCTTGCAAAATGGGAGAGCGACAGGCTTTATTACGCTCTTGCGGAGAAAAATAAGGGTAAGCCGTCGTATACCTTGCACGACGGACCTCCCTACGCGAACGGAAATATTCACCTCGGCACGGCGCTTAATAAGGTGCTTAAGGATATTATTGTAAAGTATAAGTCCATGACGGGATATAACGCGAATTACGTTCCCGGCTGGGATTGTCATGGGCTTCCTATCGAGCTTAAAGCTGTAAAGCAGCTTGGCGTTGACAGCGGCGCGGTCGATCCCGAAACACTCAGAAAAAGC
>CANQNY010000055.1 GCA_947625335.1 uncultured Clostridia bacterium
GCGGCGGTATCGCGCGCACAGGCGGCTATATCGCGGGACAAAGCGGGCTTGTCGAGCTTTGCGCCTACAGACTTACAACGGTCGGCACGGGCGCGGAGGTTGGCTGTTCGCTTGATGAAAACAGGTCAATGCTTTTGGGGCTGTTTTTAGCTCCGCAGACCGTGGAAAACGCTCTTAAAACCGCAGTTTTCGCGTCGGCGTTGTTTGAAACCCTCGGTTTCGAGGCTTACCCCAGATACAACGAGCCGCGGCACGATATAATAACCGCGCTGAAACTCGGCGACCCGCAAAAACTAATAGCGTTCTGCGAGGGCATACAAAGCGGCTCTCCGGTTGACAGCTTTGTAACTCCCGAACCGTGGGATATGCCGGGCTATGATAATCAGGTGATAATGGCGGCAGGCACGTTTACTATGGGCGCGTCGATAGAGCTTTCGGCGGACGCGCCGCTGCGCGAGCCGTATGCGGTGTGGCTTCAGGGCGGGCTTACCTACCCCGCGGGCAAAACGGGCATTCTCTGCGCTGCAAAACGAATGGAAGAAAAGGGGTTTATATGAGCGCAATAAAACAAACGCTTTATATTATTTCGTCGATCGCGCTTATTTTGATGTTCGCGTTTTTGACGCTGTTTGTAAAAACTCACACCGAGGCTTTTCTTGTTTTGGGGCTTATCGCGCTTTGCGTGTGCTATCATGTGGTGTCAAGGCTGGTAATAGGTTTTATATGCGAGAGGGCGTTTTCGGAGGGCGTGAACTATGACTCCGAGCGGTATGCGGTGGCTGAGTTTGAGGAAAATTTTTACAGGAAACTCAATTTCCGCAAGCTGAAGAAGAAACTGCCGAGCTTTGAAGAAACGGATTTTTCGATTAAACGGCAGAGCGTGGAGGATATAATCGCGCTTACCTGCGAAACCGAGGTTCGGCACGAATTTTGCATGATAGCAAGTTTTTTGCCGATGCTGCTGACGCCGATGCTGGGGTTTATTCCGCTTTTTCTGATAACTTCCGCGGCGGGGGCAATCTGGGACTTGGGGTTCGCGCTGTTTCAGCGGTTCAACCGTCCGCGTCTTATGAGAACGGCTAAAAAACAGCGCGAGCGGTTCTTTGAAAAGCTGCGCGAGGAGGAGAATGAAAATACAGATGAGCAACCCGGGGTTTGAGATAACAAAAGCGGCTTTGGGCGACGCCGAGGAGATAGCCGCAATTTACCGTTCGCATATCGGAAGTCCCGGCTGCACCTGGGACGAGCATTATCCGACGCTTGATTTTGTAAAGCGGGATATTGCGGGGAATTTCCTCTACAAAGCCGTGAAAAACGGCGAGATAATCGCGGCGGCGTACCTCGGCGAATACGAGGAGCGCGAGTGGATAGAGTGTTTCCCGCGGGAATTTAGAAATATGGGAGAGCTGTCGCGCGTCGGCGTGAAAAAAGGCTTTCAGAAAACGGGCGTCGGAACGGCTTTGGTGGAATTTCTGAAAAAAGAGGCTAAAAAGCTCCCGTATGACGGGCTGGGACTGCTTTGCGGCGCGGAGAATTTCTCGGCTATGAAACTGTACGAAAAGTGCGGTTTTACGCGCTGCGGAGAGTCGTTTTTGTATGATACTCATTGGGTGTGCTTTTGCGTAAAAATTTAAAGGAGAATTGCTATGATAAAGAGTATGACAGGCTTTGGCAGGGGTCACGCGGAGCTTTCGGGGCGTGATATTACGGTTGAAATCCGTTCGGTAAATCACCGTTATTTTGAGTTTTCAAGCAGGCTGCCGAGGAACTATTCCTTTGCGGAGGAGAAACTTAAGTCGCTTTTGCAGGGGAAAATTTCCCGCGGCAAGGTGGAAGTGTCGGTGCTGGTGCAGAACACCGCTGCCGTTTCGGAGAAAATCACCGCAAACCGCGAGGTAATCCGCGAGTATGTGGACGCTCTGCGCGAAATCAAGGACGAAATGGGTCTTACCGACGATCTGTCGCTGTCGGCGGTAATGCGGCTGCCCGACGCGTTTACGGTGGTGAAAGCCGAGGCTGACGAGGAGCAGATGTGGGCGGACCTTAAAACCGTCGCGGAGGAGGCGCTTGACAATTTTATTAAAATGCGCGAAACCGAGGGTGCGCGTATGAAGGCGGATCTGCTTTCGCGACTTCTGACGATTGAAAAGAATGTTGAGTTTGTGGAGTCGCGTTCGCCGATAATCGTTGAGGAGTACAGAAAACGGCTGTACGACCGTATGTGCGAGGTGCTGGAGGGGAAAGCTGTCGATGAAAACAGAATTTTGCTGGAGGCGGGAATTTTCTCCGAGAAAACCGCTGTAGACGAGGAAACCGTGCGCCTTAAAAGCCACATCGCCCAGTTTCGCGGCATGCTTGAAAGCGGAGAACCGATAGGGCGAAAGCTTGATTTCCTCGTTCAGGAAATGAACCGCGAGACCAACACTATAGGCTCGAAGGTTCAGGATATTGAGGTCACAAAAGTTGTTGTCGACCAGAAAAGCGAGATTGAAAAAATCCGCGAACAAATTCAGAATATCGAGTAGAGGTGCGTTATGGAAGAAGTTACCAAAAATCTAAACGTTGAAAGAACGGACACTATCGACGGGTTGGCTTTCGATAAAGAAACGAAAAACCTCATACTGCTGTTGGCTGACGGCATGGACTGGAGCGACGAAAACAGGCACTTGTTCTTTTTACAGGAAAAGCTGAACTCCTATATTCAGTATGTTGAAACGCGGCAATACGAAAGCAAATATCCCGATGTCGAAAAAATAGAGTTTCGGGTATGCTTTTTGTTTAAAGAACCCGATATGTGCGGTTATCTTTTAAGCCGCGCCGAGGCTGTTCTAAATGATAATTTCGATAATGTTTTCCTCACGGTCGAACACGGGACTATGTCCTCCGAATAATTTTTTAAAAAAAGGTGTTGACAAATCGGGTTAAAGGTAATATAATATAGTTGTAGGGCAACCTGCAAATAAAATCTGTTTCGGGGCGGGGTGAAATTCCCCACCGGCGGTTAAAGTCCGCGAACCTCGGCGTTTTTAAAGCAAAGAGGCTGAATCGGTGAAATTCCGATACCGACGGTATAGTCCGGATGAAAGAATCAGAAGATTGACTTGCAAAAATCAACTTCCGCGGAAAACAGGCGTTTTCCGAGCGTCCCGCTTTCAAGGGGTAAACCCTTAAGGCGGGTCTTTCTGTTTTTCCCCCGAGGAAAAGGAGTTTTTTCAATGGCAAACACAACAAAATCCGCAAAGAAGTTCGAGAAATTCGACGTAAGACGCTTGGTTTTCACCGCGCTTATGGCGGCGCTGTCGATTGTGCTTTCGGAGACGCTTAAGTTCGCATTGCCGATAATGCCGAGCTTTATAAAGTTCGATTTTTCGGACGCGCCCGCCGTTCTCGCGTCACTTACGATGGGTCCCGTGTCGGGGGTGTTCGTGTGCATTATAAAGAACATCTGGGGCTTGTTTACAACCTCCACCGGCGGCGTCGGAGAGCTTTCAAACTTCATTCTTTCGGCAAGTCTTGTCCTGCCCGCGGGAATAATCGCTCACAAAAGCCCGAAGTTCTCCCGCGCGGTTATAGGCTGCGCTTTCGGAGCGGTAATCTCGGCGGGAATAAGCGTTTTGTCGAATTATTTCCTCACTTTTCCCGCGTATGCGGCGGCGTTCGGCGCACCGCTTGACGCTATCGTCGGAATGTTTACGAAAATTCTCCCCGCGGCGGACAGCCTTATAAAATGCCTGCTTATTTTCAATATGCCGTTCACGTTCGTTAAGGGAGTTGTAGCGTCGGTGCTGTCGCTGGTGCTTTATAAGAAACTGCGCCCGATTTTCTACGGCTTTTACAGACAACCGACTGTATAAAGGAGTAAATTATGGATTTCAAGTCGGCGATATCCCATTTTAAAACGATAACCCGTCACCGTCATCAGGTGATGATACATTGCGCAAAGGCGGGAATTCTGCGGCAGGGATTGTTTCACGACCTGTCGAAATATTCGCCGACGGAGTTTGTCCAAGGAGCGAAATATTACGTCGGAACGCGCTCCCCGAACGAGCTGGAGCGCGAGGATCTGGGATATTCGCTGGCGTGGATGCATCATAAGGGCAGAAACCGCCATCATTTCGAGTACTGGACGGATTACAACCCGAAAACCAAACAGCAGGAGCCCGTTAAAATGCCGCTGAAATACGTCGCGGAGATGTTCTGCGACAGGGTTGCCGCAAGCAAGATATATCAGGGCGAAAATTACACGCAGGATATGCCGCTGCGGTATTTTATGAAAGGCAAGGCTCGCAGAAGAATTCATCCGGAGACCGCCGCGCTGCTTGAAAAGCTGCTGAAAATACTCGCGGTTAAAGGCGAGGACGCGGCGTTCGGCTATCTGCGCCACCTTCTTCGCAGGAACAAGGAGTACTAACATCTTTCTTTATTTCTTACCTCTTACTTCTAACCTCTAATTTCTAAAAGGAGTAAAATTATGAAAAAAATCCCGATACCGTTTGTTCTTGCGCTTGCGGGCTATCTTATGGCGCTGACAGGCGTTTTCCTGCCGTTCTACACGGCGACGGGCGAGTACCGCGAGCCGCTTTCGGCGGTGGGATTTGCCGATCTGACTTTCTTTAATACGATAAAACTTGCCGCAGGCGACGGCTTGTCTCTTACGAAAAGCGGCGCGGCACTTATCCGCAGCCTTATAATGTTCGGGATTTTCCTTTTGGAGGCTGTTGTAAGCACGCTGCGCGGAAAGCCGCAAGCCGCCGTTACGGGTTCGGTTTTCCTTGTTCTGATGAATATTATAATTAACATCAATATGGGCAGCGTTGAGGATATCTACGTTCACGGCGCAGGGTTTTATTTTATGTGGATAGGCGTTATTCTTGCTCTCGGCGGGAATATTTGGAATATTTTTTATGTAAGAAAGCTTGTTTCGGATAATCCAAACTAACCTCTAACTTCTTACCTCTAACCTCTAAAAAATATTTCTAAAATCTCCTCCGCGGACAGACCCGTTTCCGCCAAAATCGAGGCGGAGCAGACGCTTAAACCCTTGTTGTTCCCAAAGCCCTTGCAGGTGAAAAAGAACATGTCCTCGCGGTATTCGGGGGAGATTGCCGTGCTGCGGAGCGAAAGGGCAGAGCGCAGCTCCGCGCCCGAAAATTCCCTGCCGCAGAAGGTTATGGAAATAAGCGTTCCCGTGTCGGCGTAAACCGCGTCGGAAAACCATTCCGACGGGTCGTAGGGCGCAGGCGGCTTTCCGAGAGCCTGCCAAACCTCTTCGGGAGTGTATCCCGCAACGCTTTTGTAGCCGTCAGCAACAGCATCCCCCGGCAGCGCCACCGACGGACTGCAATCCGAGGGGTCGGTGCGCCCCGCCGAAATTCGGCAAATTTGCGCGTCAAAAGGCTCTCCGTTTGCGAGAAGTTCGGGCAGGTCGTCAATCGCTTTGTCGATTTCGCGCGACAGTTCCGACTGCTTTTCGGGCAATTTGTCAATATATGGAAAATCCTCTCCCGCCGTGAGATCCGCTATCGGGTTTTCGGCGGGAGATTTGTTTTTAAGCGCGAAGAGAATTTTAGATTTCTGCGCCGCCGTGACTGCTTTCAGCGCCTCGGGCAGCGGATAACCCGCGTTTTGCACCTGCCCGCGCACGCACCCCGCGAGGAATTCCTCCCCGCCTATGATGCGGATTTCGTTTTTTTCGGGGAACAGCACGCTTATTTGCTCCGGCAGGGAGAATTTCTCCGTTTTCGGCAGCATTTTCACCGCGGCGAAAATCACCCCCGCAAGCAACACCGCTGCCGCCGCCGATACTATGGTTATCTTTTTGGGCATAGAAACTCCTTTTTCATGAGATAATTCACACCTGTTACTTTTGCAACTTTAAAATTGAAATTATTCACAAATCCCCTTGACTTTTACGGATAAATATAGTATAATGACTTTATAGATATTTTTTTTGAATTAAGGGTGTGTAATTATGGACAAAATGGAACAACTCAAATCGACAGACAGACTTCGTCATATGTGCGAGGATTTCGTGCAGAACAGCGCGATCGACGGCTCGCTTTACAGCAAGTTCGGGATAAAGCGCGGTTTGCGTAATTCCGACGGGTCGGGCGTGCTTGCGGGGATAACGAATGTCTGCTGCGTGCATGGTTATGTAATAAGCGAGGGCGATAAACAGCCCATCGAGGGAGAACTTATCTACCGCGGGTATAACGTCCGCGATCTCGTTGCAGGCGCAAAGAATGATTCGCGGTTCGGGTATGAAGAAGTGGCGTATCTTCTGCTGTTCGGCGTGCTGCCCTCCGAGAGCGAACTTACCAGCTTTTCGCGGCTTATCGCCGAGTACCGCGAGCTGCCGCTTTATTTTGTCGAGGACGTCATTATGCGTAATCCCTCGCCGAATATTATGAATAAAATGCAGCAGGCGGTGCTGACGCTCTACAGCTACGACAGCGACCCGGAGGACAAGTCCGTTGAGAGCGAAATGCTTAAGGCTATTTCGGTAATTTCAAAGCTCCCCGCGATAATGGTTGCGGCTTATCAGACTTTGAGAAGATTTTACCACAACGAGTCTATGGTAATGCACCAGATAAATAAAGAGGAGTCTCTTGCGGAGAGTATTCTGTCAACCCTGCGCGACGACCGTACATACACTCCCGAGGAGGCAAAACTTCTTGATTTGTGCCTTATGCTCCACGCGGAACACGGCGGCGGTAACAACTCCACGTTCACCTGCCGCACGGTATCTTCGTCCGGTACGGACGCTTATTCGGCATACGCGGCGGCGATAGGCTCTCTTAAAGGACCTCGTCACGGCGGCGCGAATATTAAGGTTATGGAAATGCTTGAATACGTTAAAAACGGCGTAAAAAACTGGGACGACGATGAGGAGGTCAGGGCGTATCTCCACAAGATATTAAGAAAAGAGGCAGCCGACAAGTCGGGTCTTATTTACGGCATGGGTCACGCGGTGTACACGCTGTCAGACCCGCGGGCGGTAATTCTCAAAAAGAACGCTATGGAGCTTGCAAAAGGCACGGATTTCGAGCGCGAGTTCAGACTTCTCGACAGCATAGAGCGGCTCACTCCCGAGGTTTTCCGGGACGAGCGCGGTGACATAAAAAATATATGCGCGAACGTGGATATGTATTCGGGGCTGGTTTACAAAATGCTGAGGATACCGCCCGAGCTGTACACGGCGTTGTTTGCGTGCGCGAGAATGGCGGGCTGGTGCGCTCACAGAATGGAAGAGATGATAAACGGCAAGCGCATTATCCGTCCCGCTTACAAGGCAATCAGCATGAATAAAAAGTATATTCCGCTGTCCGAACGATAAACCGCTTGACAAATCACACCGTTTGTATTATAATGTTTCTTGTACGGTTTTAATTTGAGCGGGGGAATGAGTATGAGAAAGAATGCTGCGGCGGTTATCGCGGCGGGCGCGGGAACGGTTGCCTGTACTGCGGCGATGCTGCCGATAATATCGAAAATGAACATCAAAACGGGCGTTTTGCCTCGTGAAAACGCGCTGTTCTGCTATGGGCTGTATTTCGGGATAATGATCCTTTGCGCGGTGCTGGCGGCTGTTTTCGGCGGGAAAAATGATAAGTCCGACGCGGAAAAAAGTCCCGTTTCGGGCGGCGGTACTATCGCCATGGGTTTTGGAATGCTGCTTTTGGCGATTTGCGCGGCGCAGGAGGGATTTGCGGAGATGAAGTCCGCCGTTCCGCTGAAGTTTCTCACGGCGCTGGATTTTGTCGGGGCGGTGCTGTTCGGAATTCTGGCGTTTGCAACGCTCTCTAAAAAGTCTGTTCCCGCATGGCTGGGATTTACGTATTCGTTTGGCGGGATTTATTTTATGGCGCGGGGAATTTGCTGTTTTGTAAGCAGAATGGCTATTGTCACGTTCCCCGAATACCTTATCGAGTGCCTTGGCACGGTAGTATGCGGACTGTTTTTTGTGTTTGCGGCAAAGGTGCTTACGGGAAACGTCGGCAAATTCTCGCGGGCGTTGTTCTGCTTTTTGGGAACGGCGATAGCGGAGCTTACGATTTCGTCCTGCCTTGGGACGCTCGCAGCAAAGCTGTTTTTGTCGGAGGAGATTTCGGGCAGGATAGTCGCTACGGCGGGCGAGGCGGAGGCAATGTTCCAGGAACTCCACGGAATAGACGCGTATTATATGTCATTGCCGTCGTTTGTACATACGGCGGCGGGGATTTTCGCGATAATATGCGTCGCGGCGCTGCTTTTTGAGCGCGGCGAAGAACGTTGATATAAAAGCGGGCTGTTTGCGGTCCGCTTTTTGCTGTATGTTTAAATAAAATACTTGAAAAACAGGAAAAAATGTGTTATACTATAGTGTGTAGGTTTTTTGCAGCGGGGGAAACAAGTGAAAATACATTCGTTTAAATTTTTTTTGATAATTCTGCTTTGCGTGACGCTTTGCGGGTGTTCTGCGGCGGGTTCGGTGGAAAATCTTCTCACTCCTCCGAAACTTACCGAAGAGCAGAACGAGATCTACCGCGAGCTTATAAACAGCGTCGGAAACGTGAAGCTTAAATATCCCAGGAGCGGGGATTATCGTTCGGCGTTCGTTGTAAAGGACATTGACGACGAGCCGGGCGACGAGGCGATGGTTTTTTACGAGAGCAAAAACGTTTCGTCGGGCGAAAGCGCGTTAAGGCTCAAAATATTCGATAAAACAGACGGAAAATGGTCGGCGGTGTACGATTTAGCCTGCGCGGGCAGCGAGGTCGACAGCATAAGCTTTTCCAAACTCGGCGGTATGGAGCGGACGGATATAATTGTCTGCTATACGCTGTTAAATCAGACGGAGAAGATGTTTTCCGTGCTGAATTATAGTGATAAAACGCCGAATGTGCTGTATTCGTCGGCGTATTCCGCGCTTATGGTGTACGATCTCAACAACGACGGTCAAAACGAGCTTTTGGCGGTGACGACGGATAAGCTTAATCAGCGGTCGACGGCAATGCTGTTTACGGAGGAAGAAAACGGCTTTGTAAAGCTGTCCGAGACCGATCTTTCGGGCGGGGCGGCGGACTATCTGCGCGCGTCGACGGGAAAGCTTACAGAGGATAAAAACGCTATTTTTCTGGACTACACCATGGGCGGCGGGCAGTCGGGGACGGACGTTATTTATTGCTACGGGAACAGCCTGTTTTGCCCCGACAGCGTTGGTCAAAACCCGTCGTCGGCGATAATTTCGCGTTTGGTGAATGATTATATGTCGGAGATTTACTGCAGCGATATTGACAACGACGGCTTTGTTGAAATTCCGGTTACTTCGCCGCTGCCGGGGTATGAAACGCTTACCAAGCCCGAACAGCTTTGCGCGGTGCAGTGGTACACGGTGACGGACGACAAGTTCACCGCGGAGTATTACAGCTATTTTTCGGGGAAATACCGCTTTGCGCTGTTGTTTCCGAACCGCTGGAAGGGCGTTGTGTCCGCGACGGCGGATTTTGCGAATAACGAGATAGTTTTTGTGTCCTACGACCCCGAAAGAGGGTTTGAGGGCTCGTCCGAGCTTATGAGAATACGCGCGGTGGATAAGGACGACGCCGCGGCAATGGAGGCGGCAGGCTCTCTGGAGGTTTTGGGCGAGAGCGAGGAAACGCTTTATTGCTGCATAGAATCCGCGGGTTATAAGACATGGGCGCTTGCTTTGACGGAAAGCGAACTTCAGAACAGTTTCATCATACTTTGACGCAAGGGGTAACATATGAAGAGAATTCTTGTTGTAGAGGACGAAAATTCGATACGTGATTTTGTGGTGATAAATCTGCGCCGCGCGGGGTATAACGTCACAGATGTTTCAAGCGGCGAGGAGGCTGTGGAGGAGTATCAAAATCAGGGCGGGAGCTTTGACGTGGCTTTGCTTGATATTATGATGCCGGGAATGGACGGGTTTGCGTTGTGCCGCTGGATAAGGGAGCAAAGCGCGGATATCGGGATTATAATGCTCTCGGCGAAGTCGCAGGAGGCGGACAAGGTAAATTGCCTTATGATAGGCGCGGACGATTATGTGACAAAGCCGTTTTCGCCGTCGGAGCTGGTGGCGCGGGTGGACGCTGTTCACAGGAGGGTAAGCGTGGCGCGCGCCCGCCGCGAGGAGGCACGGACGATAAGTTCGGGGGCGTTTACTCTGGATTATCAGAATAAAATACTCTATCGTTCGGGAATTCCGATCGATCTTACACAAATAGAGTACCATATTCTGGAACTTCTTATGAAAAACCGCAATACCCCCATGGACAGACTGTCGATTTTGCGGCATATCTGGGGAGATTCCTATGTCGGCGAGGATAAGGTTATAGACGTAAACATAAGACGGCTCAGAATGAAGATAGAGGAGGATCCCTCTACGCCGAAATTTATTCAGACGGTGTGGGGATTTGGTTATAAGTGGAACGGGTGATTAAACAGGAAAAACGCCGCCGCGGCATAAAAAGCCGTTCCATTGCTATGCGGTGGATGGTGAATACGCTGTCGGTAGTGGCGATACTGCTTATAGTGGTGAATGTCTGCATTTATTACTTTACAAGGCAGTTTTATTACGGTTCTGCGGAGAGCTATGTCATCTCCGAGGCAAACGCTGCGGAAATGGTGCTTACAAGGCTTTACGAGGACCTTTCGTCGAATTATTCCTCCGAGGTCCGCAGGATAATCGAGAATTTCGACAAAAAAGAGCAAATGGAGCTTATGTCGATAAATAACAGCGGCGAGGTCACTCTTTCGTCAAGCGGATTTTCCCCCGACAGGACGTACAATATGCCCGATTACGAAAAGGCTCTTAAAAGCGAGGACGGCATGGGCGTGTTCCGCGGTCGGGACGGCTCGGAGAACATTCTCGCGGTGACGATAATAATCGCCCGCCCAAGCAGCACGATAAGCGCGCTGCGGTTTGTAAGCTCGCTGTCGTTCGTGGACGCACAGCTTTCGGCGATAATGGCGGTGTCGCTTGTAATAAGCGCGTTTATTTTGCTTGTCGTTATCCTCACGGGCGTTTATTTTGTAAAGTCAATCTGCGTTCCTTTGGCGCAGATAAGCTACACGGCAAAGCGTTTTGCGACGGGAGATTTTTCCCAGCGGCTGCCGGTGGAGTCAAAGGACGAAATAGGACAGCTTTCGGGCGCGTTTAACGATATGGCGAACGAGCTTGAAAATTCCGAGCAGATTAAAAACGATTTTATAAGCTCGGTATCGCACGAGCTGAGAACCCCGCTTACGGCGATAAAAGGCTGGAGCGAGACGCTTGAGGCGGGTTACGACCCCGAAACGTTCGCAAAGGGCATGAAAGTGATTTCCGGCGAAACAAAACGCCTTGAGCGCATGGTGGAGGAGCTTTTGGACTTTTCGAGGATACAAAGCGGGCATTTTACGCTTGTCCCCGAAATGCTGGACGTTATCGCGGAGCTTGAGGACGCGATGCTTATATATATCGACAACGCGAAGAAGAAAAACGTTTCGATAAGCTATAACGAGCCGGAGTTTATGTGCGTTGTGGCAGGGGATAAAAACCGCCTGCGGCAAGTGTTTATAAACGTTATAGACAATGCTTTAAAATACACCGAAAGCGGCGGGTCGATTGAAATTCTCGCCGAGATGAATGAAAATTCGGTTATAATAACGGTTGCCGATACGGGCGAGGGAATTGCTCCCGAAGATTTGCCTAAGGTAAAACAGAAGTTCTACAAGGCGAACAGCACCAAGCGCGGTTCGGGGATAGGGCTTGCGGTGGCGGACGAGATAGTGACTATGCACGGCGGCACGCTGGAGCTGGAAAGCGAGCCGGGAGTGGGCACGACGGTGACGATTACGCTGCCGCTGGCTCCAAAGAAGGAAAGGTCGGAAGATGACAAAAAAGGATAGCGGCAAGAAAACCACGATAGGTGGTCAGGCTCTTATCGAGGGGATAATGATGAAGGGCGTTTCGGTGGGCGCGATGGCTGTAAGAAAGCCCGACGGCAGCCTTTATGTCGAGGAGTGGGAGCTCCCCGAAAAAAAGTGGTACAACAAGGCGGTTTTTGTGCGCGGGTGCATAAATTTCGTCCAGACCTTGAAAGAGGGTTATACCTGCATAAACAAGTCCGCGGAGATAAGCGGCGTTGGCGAGGACGAAGAACCGACAAAATTCGATTTGTGGCTTGAAAAGACGTTCGGCGAAAAAGGCGCAATGGCTATAGCGGAGGTTATCGCGGGACTTTTGGTTTTTTTGATGATAGCGGTAATGATAGCGACTTTTTTCTTTTTGCCGAGCTTTTTGTTCAACCTTATCGAAAACGCCGTAAGCGCGGATATTTCGATGTGGAAATCCGCGTTCGAGGGCGTTTTGAAACTCGTTTTGTTCGTCGCATATATGGCTCTCACGGCGCAGATGAAGACCATGAAACGCGTTTATTGCTATCACGGCGCGGAGCATAAGACAATAGCGTGCTACGAGGCGGGAAAACCGCTTACCGTCGAGAATATCAAGACCATGCGGCGGTTTCACCCCCGCTGCGGCACGAGTTTTATTATCATAACGCTTTTGGTAAGCATTATCGTTTATTCGCTCATTCCCATAGACCCCGCGGGTTGGTGGGGAATAGAAAATGCGGCGCTTTCGGCTATTTTGCGCGTGCTTATAAAATTGCCCGCTTTGCCTGTAATAGTCGGCATTTCGTATGAACTCATCCGTCTTGCAGGCAAGTACACCAACGTCTTCACGAAAATTCTAAGCGCTCCCGGCTTGTGGATGCAGAGGATTACCACCAAAGAACCCGACAGCTCTCAGATAGAGGCGGCAATCGCGGCGATTACTCCGTGTCTGCCGAAAAACGGCGAGGACGACAACTGGTAATGGAACTGCGCGAGTTGTACGGCGAGACGGTAAAGGAGCTTTCAAGCCGCTGTGAAAACGCACAGAACGCTCAGTTCGAGGCGCGGCAGATACTTGAAAGAGCGGGAATTTCGCAGATGGAACTGATTTGCGAGCCGCAGAGGGAAGTGTCCGAGCAAACGGTTTTTGCGGTGCGCGAGATGACGAAAAAACGCGTTTCGGGGTATCCGCTGCAGTATATCGTCGGCGAGTGGGATTTTTTCGGGTGTGAATTTTCTGTCGGCGAGGGAGTGCTTATTCCGCGGCAGGACACCGAGGTGCTGGCGCAGCTTGCGGCGGATTTTCTGAATTCTCGCGAAAGTCACGAGCGCAGGGTTCTGGATTTGTGCGCGGGGAGCGGCTGTATCGGAATTTCGCTTGCAAAAAAATGCAAAGCGGACGTTATCTGCGTTGAAAAGTCCGAGCGGGCGTTTTCGTATCTTGAGCATAACATCAAAAAAAATTCCGCCGAAACCGCCGTCAAGGCTCTGTTCGGGGATATTTTCACACTTGACGTAAACTCTCTCGGCAGTTTCGACGCTGTCCTGTCAAATCCGCCTTACCTCACGGCAAAGGATATGGAAGAACTTCAGCGTGAAGTGACGTTCGAGCCCTCCGAGGCTCTTGCGGGCGGCGAGGATGGGCTGGATTTTTACCGCCTGATAATAAGCGTTTACCCGAAAATTCTCAAAACAGGCGGGCTTATCGCGGTGGAAATAGGCGCGGATTTGTGCGAAGAAGTTTGCGCGATTTTCCGCGAAAACGGCATAACGCCGCACACCTTGCGCGATTATTCGGGTCATTTCAGGGTAGTTTACGGGTTTAAGTAAATTTTAGACCGTTAAAGGCAAATTTTTCGGTCGGCAAATAGTTTATTAAAGGAGAAAACGGTTATGGCAATGGATAAGAAAAAGGACAAGGCTCCCGCAAAGGCAGTAGAAAAGATAGTGGACATCGAGGACAAGAAAAAGGCTCTCGAAATCGCCATGTCGCAGATAGAAAAGCACTTCGGCGAGGGCACGATAATGTTTATGGGCTCTAACCGCCGTATGAATGTGGAACACACCTCCACAGGCTCGCTTATGCTCGACCTCGCGCTCGGTATAGGCGGTCTGCCGAAGGGGAGAATTATCGAGGTGTACGGCGCGGAATCTTCGGGTAAAACCACCCTTTGCCTGCACGCCGTAGCGGAGGCAAAGGGTGGTTTTACC
>CANQNY010000056.1 GCA_947625335.1 uncultured Clostridia bacterium
GGGGATTTTGTACCCCGAAACTGTCTGCCTTATCGGCAGCGGCGTGGTCGTTGACCCGAAGGTTCTGCTTGAGGAAATTTCCGAGATGAATAAGCGTGGAATTTCCTGCGATAACCTTAAAATAGACGCGAGAGCGGATATTATTATGCCGTGGCACAGAGAGCTTGACAGGCTTGAAGAGGAGTTCAAGGCAAAGCAGACGGGCGTAAACGTCGGGACTACCGGCAGGGGCATTGGTCCGTGCTATTGCGACAAGGACGACAGGGTGGGAATTCGTATGTACGATCTGGTACACCCCGAGTGCCTTAAAAAGCTTGTAAAGAACACGGGCGAGCTTAAAAATCTGATGATAACAAAGGTTTTCGGCGGGAAAGCGTTGGATCTTGACGCGATTTTCGAGGAATACAAATCTTACGGCGAAAAGCTTGCAAAATACATCGCGGACGGCTCGGTTATCACGTTCGAGGCGCATAAGGCTGGCAAGGAAATCTTGTTCGAGGGCGCGCAGGCAACTCTCCTCGATATAGATTTTGGGACATACCCGTTTGTCACGTCGTCGCACCCGATTGCGGGCGGCGCATGCGTCGGCACGGGCATAGGTCCGAAGATGATTGACGAGGTAATCGGCGTGGGAAAAAGCTACACCACGCGCGTGGGGAACGGTCCGTTCCCGACGGAGCTTGCGGACGAGCTTGGCGATACCATTCGCAACAAGGGCGGCGAGTTTGGCGCGACAACCGGCAGACCCCGCAGGACGGGTTGGTTTGACGCGGTGATAATGCGGCATGCTGTCCGCGTAAACGGGCTTACAAGCCTTGCGATAAATAAGTTTGACACGCTGGCGGGGCTTGGGAATATCAAGGTCTGCACGGCGTATGAGAAGTCCGACGGCACGGTTTTGAAAGATTTCCCGGTGACCTTGGAAGAACTTGCCGACTGCAAACCGATTTACGAGGAAATCGAGGGCTACGACGGGGATATTTCCTCCTGCCGCAATTTTGATGAACTTCCCGAAAAATGCCGCGCGTATATTTCCCGCCTTGAGGAGCTTTGCGGCTGTCCGATAACGATTATCGGCGTGGGCGCGGGTCGCGACGAGGTAATTTTCCGCTGATGAATATACTTTTTATCGGCGATGTTGTCGGGGAGGCGGGCTGCACCGCTCTGGCGGCGATGTTGCCCGCGCTTAAACGCGAATACGGCGCGAAAGTCGCTATTGTAAACGGCGAAAACAGCGCGCGCGGAAACGGCATTGACCCGAAAAGCGAAAAGGCAATTTTTGGTGCGGGCGCGGACGTTATCACGACGGGCAATCACGCGTTTACGAAAGACGCAGTACACGAGGATTTCGACAGGGTCGATACTCTGCTGCGCCCCGCGAATTTCGGAGAGGGAGTTCCGGGAAAAGGCGTGTGCGAGCTGGATTTCGCGTCCTACGGCGTTGCGGTGGTGAATTTAATCGGTAACGCCTTTATGCAGCCTTCGGGTAACGCGTTTAAGTACGCCGACGAGCTTTTGGGAAAAATCCGCTCCAAGATAATCATTATTGATTTCCACGCAGAGGCAACCAGCGAAAAGCGCGCGATGGGATATTTCCTCGGCGGGCGGGTCTCGGCGGTGCTTGGGACGCATACGCACGTTCAGACCGCCGACGAGCAGATAATCGACGGCACGGGTTATATCACCGACGTCGGTATGACGGGTCCCGCGGATTCGGTGCTGGGGGTCAGGAAAGAGATAATTATCGAGCGGTTTTTAAACTACTCCGTAAAGCGGAATTCTTTCGCAGACGGAGACTGCATGGTCTGCGGAGTTTGCATATCGGTTGATGAAGCAAGCGGAAAATGCGTAAAAATTGAGCGGTTCTGTAAGACATATCAAGGGACGGCTCTGTAATATAGATAAATAAATGAAAGGTCGGGGCGAAAGCCTCGGTAAGGTGAGTAAAATGGAAGTTGTAAAGGTATCCGCACATTCTGTGCCCAAGTCGGTTGCAGGCGCAATCGCGGCGGTTATCCGCGAAAACAGCGAGGTCGAGGTTCAGGCTGTCGGCGCGGGCGCGGCAAATCAGGCGGTAAAGTCTATCGCTATCGCGAGAAGTTATATGGCTCTGGTGGGAGTGGATCTTATTTGTATTCCCGCGTTCACGACTGTTGAAATCGACGGCGAAGAGCGCACCGCTATGAAGTTTATCGTACAGCCGCGGTAATTTTCGGCTTGAACGTGAAAAAAATCCTGTTTCTGGCGGCGGGAGGGACAATCTGCTGTAAACAAACGCACGAGGGTTTAGCTCCCGCATACGGGTTTGAAAAACTGCTTTCGGGCGTTATGGACAAAACGGATATGGAGGGCGTTGAGATTTGCGGCGAGCAGGTCTTTATGCTTGACAGCTCGGATATGACTCCGCGCCATTGGACGGCTCTCGCAAAGCGCATTACGGCGCGTTACGATGAGTTCGATGGGTTTGTAATTTCGCACGGGACGGACACTCTCGGGTACGCCGCGGCGGCGCTGTCCTGCCTTATCGAAAACAGCAAAAAGCCCGTGGCTTTGACGGGGAGTATGCTCCCGCCCGACGATGAAAATACCGACGCGTTTTGTAATTTGCGGGGCGCGTTTGCATACGCGGCGGCAGAGGGCGCGTTCGGCGTGAAAGTGGTGTTTGGGGGCAGGATAATCGACGGCGAGTGCGCCGTGAAGGTTCATTCCGAGGACAAGGACGCTTTTCGGAGCGTAAATCGTCCGCAGTTCGGGTCGTTTGACGGCGGCGCGGTGTGCTTTTCGGGCAGGCATAGCGGCGGCGAACGTTTTTACGGCGAGCTTTGCGAGGGAGTGTATCTTGCAAAGCTTATTCCCGGACAGCGGCTTTTCGTGCCGAAAATCGATGGACTTCGCGCGGTCGTGGTGGAGAGCTTTGGCGCGGGCGGAGTGCCGTGTTATATTGAAGAAGATGTTGCAAGGCTTTGCGCCGAGGGGATATATGTGATAATCGCGTCTCAGCCGATTTGCGGCGGGACGGCTCTTTCGCGGTACAAGGTCGGAAAGTCGGCGTTGTCGCGTTATCCGATTATTGAAACGGGAAAATACACGATTGAGTATGCCGTTGCAAGGGCGCAAAGGGCGTTGGCGTGTTCAAGTAGCTTTGAAGAATTCAGGCAAGAATTTGTAAATAGTAATCAGTAAACAGTATATAGTAAACAGTAGTATGTATCCGCTCCGCGGATTATTTAGATTGTTTGCAAATTTATCGGACAATCTAAAATAGTCCGCCGCAGGCGGACACCTACTACTATTCACTATACACTATAAACTGTAAACTGCCGAAAAGGGGTGGGTTATGAATTGCGTATCGGTTGAAGAGCTTAATAAGCTGGCGCAAGCTCCCGAATCGTTTGTTATCAAGGGCGAAACGCAGTATTCCGGGCGAATAAGCGCGGTCGCGGAAAAGGTGTTTGAAAATCGCGCGGAGCGTCCCGTCGTACTTATTTCGGGACCATCGGGTTCGGGCAAAACCACCACCGCAAAACGCATTGCGAATATTCTCGCAAGGCGGGGCTGCAAGGCTCATACTATCAGTATGGACAACTACTTTTTGCCGATGCACATGAACGAGGCTGCCCGCGACAAGGACGGAAAAATCGATTTTGAAAGCCCGCAGCGGCTTGATATTACGCTGTTTCGCGAACACCTCGAAAAGCTTTTCCGCTGCGAGGAAATCGTTATCCCGACGTTTGATTTCGCGCGGCAGGAGCGCGGCGACGGCGGAATGCCCTTAAAGCGCAAGCGCGGCGATGTGGTGATCCTAGAGGGAATTCACGCGCTGAATCCCTTGCTTACGGGCGATTGCGAGGATTTTACATGTTGTATTTATGTAAGCGTCCGCACAAGAATTTCCGAGGGTGAACAGCTTTTGCACCCGTCGAAAATTCGCCTTATGCGGCGGCTTATGAGAGATAAGCTGTACCGCGGGCGCGAGCTTTCGGAGACGTTCGAGTTCTTTAAGTCGGTGGAGCGTGGCGAAGATCTCTATATAATGCCCTACAAGCACCGCGCGGATTTCGATATTGATACGTTTATCGAGTACGAGGCGTCCGTGTACCGCGATATTTTGCTGCCGGAGCTTAAAAAGACATCGGAAAGCTACGCGGGGTATGCGGATTATGCAGATATAGAGCAGTTTTTGGAACTTCTCTCGCCCGTTGACAGAGAGCTTGTCCCCGAAAACGCTCTTATACGCGAGTTTATAGGATGAGCGAAAAGAAGAGTCATATGTGGGTGTTTTTTGCGGTGCTGTCGGCGGTGTTCGCGGCGGCAACTTCTATCCTCGCGAAGGTCGGGATAGAGGGCGTAAATTCAAGCCTTGCGACTGCCGTCAGAACGGTCGTTGTGGTGTTAATGGCATGGCTTATGGTTTTCGTGACGAACACCGCGGGCGGTATTACCTCCATAACCCCTAAAAGCTGGATTTTTCTTATACTTTCGGGACTTGCGACGGGAGCGTCGTGGCTGTGTTATTACAAGGCAATACAGCTCGGAGAAGTTTCAAAAGTCGCCCCGATTGACAAAATGAGCGCGGTGCTGACGCTTATTCTGGCATTTATTTTCCTGCACGAGAAAATGACGGTAAAGTCGATAATCGGTTGTATACTGATAACTTGTGGTACATTGTTTATGGTTTTATAAAAAAATCCGAGCTTTTTACGGCTCGGATTTTTTCAAATTCCTAAAGCTGTTGAGAAAGCCCCAGATGCGAGGAAGCGGCTTATTGCGGACTAACCAAGCTGGTTGCCGCAATAAGCCGCCGCATTATCCGCCTACGGGCGGATAACGCTACGAAGTAGATGGGGTTTTATCGGCAGCCTTTATTACTCCAGTTCAAACGCCCCCGTATACAGTCTGTAATATTGCCCCTTCTCGGCTATCAGCTTTTCGTGGCTGCCGCGCTCGATAATTTTTCCGTGGTCAAGCACCATTATAACGTCGGAATTCTTGACCGTAGAAAGCCTGTGCGCGATAACAAACACCGTGCGCCCCTGCATAAGCGCGTCCATGCCCGCCTGAACGATAGCCTCGGTTCTGGTATCTATCGAGGAAGTCGCCTCGTCGAGTATCATAACGGGCGGGTCGGCGACTGCCGCGCGCGCTATCGAAAGCAGTTGCCGCTGTCCCTGCGAAAGACCGCTGCCGCCGCCTGTCAGAACCGTGTTGTAGCCGTCGGGCAGCATTCGTATAAAGCCGTCCGCGTTTGCGAGTTTCGCGGCTTTTATGCAGTCCTCGTCTGTAGCGTCGGGTTTCCCGTAGCGCAGGTTATCCATGACCGTCCCAGTAAAGAGGTTCACGTCCTGAAGTACCACGCCGAGCGACCGCCTGAGGTCGGCTTTTTTAATCTTGTTGATATTTATTCCGTCATAGCGGATTTTTCCGTCGTCAATATCGTAAAATCGGTTGATGAGGTTCGTAATGGTTGTTTTTCCCGCGCCCGTCGCTCCGACAAAAGCCACTTTTTGTCCCGGTTCGGCGTAGATATTTATGTTGTGGAGAACAATTTTCTCCGGCACATATCCGAAATCCACGTCGTCCAGAACAACGTTCCCCTTAAGCTCGGTATACGTAACCGTGCCGTCCGCGGTGTGGGGGTGTTTCCACGCCCAGAGCCCCGTGCGCTCGGTAGTCTCGGTAAGCTCCCCGTTCACGCGCTTTGCGTTTACAAGGGTTACATAACCGTCGTCCGTCTCGGACGGCTCGTCGATAAGCGTGAAAATTCTCTCCGCGCCTGCCATTGCCATAACAACGGCGTTAAGCTGCTGGGAAACCTGCCCGATAGGACCTATAAAGCTCCTTGAAAGCTGCAAAAACGAAGCTATCGAACCCAGCGACAGAATATTCACTACAAAGAACGCGAAATGCGGGTTCACTGAAAAGAGCGCGACATTCGGGACCTTGTTTATCGCAAGCGTTCCGCCGATTACCGCAAGCAGGACATATAAAAGATACCCCAAGCAGTTGTTTATCGGCATTAAAACGTTCGCATAGGCGTTTGCTTTGCAGGTGTTTTCGCAAAGGTCGACATTTTTCCCGTTAAACGCCTCTTTAGCCTTGTCTTCGCGGCAGAAAATCTTCACCACGCGCTGACCGTTTATCATTTCCTCGATATAGCCGTTCATACGCGCAACAGAGCCTTGCTGTTTTACGAAATACTTTCCCGATTTTCCCGCAACTATTGCCGTGATAAGCATAATAATCACCAGAAAACCTACCACCGTAAGAGTAAGCCATACCGAAAGCGACAGCATCGAGCAAAACACCGCGATTATCGTAACACCGGAGGAGATGACCTGCGGGACGGACTGCGAGAGCATCTGCTGCATAGCGTCAATATCGTTGGTGTAGAAACTCATAACGTCGCCGTGGGTGTGGGTGTCGAAGTAGTTAATCGGCAGCGACTGCATATGCGAAAACATCTCGTCGCGGATTTTTTTCAGCACTCCCTGTGACACGGTTGCCATAATTCTGCTGTAGAACAGCGAGGACAACGCTCCCGCCAAAAACAGCACCGCCATCATCATAATGGCTTTGAGAAGTCCGCTGTAGTCGGGGTTTGCCGCCCCGACAAGCGGGAGAATGTACTTGTCGATAAGCGTTTTCAAAAACAGCGACGACGCCACCGACGCTCCCGACGACAGCAGTATACAGAACACCACGAGGATAAGCTGTCCCGTAAACGGCTTTAAATAGCCGAGCACTCTCCCCACAGTCTTTTTGTTTACTTTCATGGGAACTCTCGCGCCGCGCGGCATTTTGCCGTTAATTCTCACGGGCTGTTCCTTGTTTTCGTTAATTTTATCGTTATCACTCATCGTCTTCAGCCCCCTTTGTCTGAGAATCATAAATTTCGCGGTAAATATCGCTGTTTTGGTAAAGCTCGTCATGCGTTCCGATAGCGGCGATTTTGCCGTCGTCCATGATGATTATCTTGTCCGCGTCGCACACCGAGGACACTCTCTGCGCTATGATTATTTTTGTGGTATCGGGAATATCCTCTCTGAAAGCCTTGCGGATAGCCGCGTCTGTCGCGGTGTCGACTGCCGAGGTGGAGTCGTCAAGGATAAGTATCTTCGGCTTTTTAAGCAGCGCCCGCGCAATGCAAAGACGCTGTTTCTGACCGCCCGAAACGTTTGAGCCGCCCTGTTCTATATAAGTATTGTACTTGTCGGGAAATCCCTGAATAAATTCGTCCGCGCAGGCGAGTCGGCACACTCTCTGAACTTCCTCGTCGGAGGCGTTTTCGTCGCCCCAGCGGATATTCTCGTAAATCGTCCCGCTGAACAGCGTGTTTTTCTGGAGCACCATAGCGACGTTTGTACGCAGCGCGTCAAGCGTGTATTCGCGAACGTTTCGTCCCCCCACGAGAACTTCTCCCTCGGTTGTATCGTAAAGCCGCGGGATCATCTGCACAAGCGTCGATTTTGACGAACCCGTGCCGCCGATTATGCCGATAGTCTCGCCCGAGCGTATTTTGAGGTTTATGTGATCCAGCGCGCTTTTTTCGGCAGTTTTGAAATATTTGAAAGATACGTTTTTAAATTCTATCGAGCCGTCCGCAACTTCCGTTTCCGTGCCGTCGATAATATCGCTTTTTTCGTCGAGAACTTCAGCCACACGGTCTGCGCTTGCTTTGGACATTGTAAGCATAACGAAGATCATCGAAAGCATCATAAGGCTCATAAGAATTTGCATTGTATATGTAAACAGCGACATAAGACCGCCCGTAGTAAGCCCCATGCCCTCGACGTTTCCGCTTCCAATAATAGCGTGCGCCCCAAGCCACGATATAGCAATAATGCACGCGTACACCGACACCTGCATTGCGGGCGCGTTGAACGCGACGGTTTTTTCGGCTTTGGTAAACAGGCTGTAGATCTTGTCGGACACCTTGCGGAACTTGCTTATTTCATAGTCTTCGCGCACAAAGCTCTTTACCACGCGTATTCCGCGGACGTTTTCCTCAACAACCTCGTTAAGGTCGTCGTATGTTTCAAAAGTTTTTCTGAACACGGGGAAAGCTATCTTGATAATAATTGCCAGCACTATCACCAAAAACGGTATTGCGAACAAAAACGTAAACGACAGCTTTTTACTTGTTCTGAACGAGAAAATAAACGCGAAAGTAAGCATAGCAGGCGCGCGGAAAGAAATTCTCGTAATCATCTGAAACGCCATCTGAACGCGCTGAACATCGGTCGTAAGACGGGTTACAAGACTCGCGGGCGAGAATTTGTCGATGTTTGAAAAGCTGTAGTTCTGGATATTGTAATACATATCCTGCCTTAAATTTCTCGCAAACCGCGAGCTTGCGCGCGACGCAGTATACCCTGCCAATACCCCGAACAGCATCGCGCAAAGCGTCTGTATTGTGAGGATAATCCCGTATTTTATAACGGTATCCATATTGCCGGGGTTCACGCCATCGTCGATAAGCTTTGCCATAACGCTCGGTATCGACACCTCTATAAACGACTCCAACAGCACGAAAATAGGCGTCAGTATCGCCGTTGGTGCCGCGTCCCTTACGCTGGCGGCAAGTTTCTTTATCATAAGTTATCTCCCTTCTCTTTCATATCTTTAACCTCTTTCACCTCTCCGAGATTTTGCATAAGACGCTCGAAATAGCCGTAAAGCTGCGAAAGCTCCTCCTGTGAGAACCCTTTTTTAAGCTGCGCCTCCAATTGTTCGTTGTCTTTTCGGATAATGCGTCCAATCTCGCGTGATTTTTCCGTCGGAACTATCTTTTTTAGCCGCGCGTCATGCGACACCGTAACGCGTTCTATAAGTCCCTTTTTCTCCAGCAGCCCCAGCACCTTCGACGCGGTGGAGCGCGTTATTTTAAACTCGCTTTCAAAATCGCGCTGATAAAGCTCACGTCCCATATCCTCCATAGCGCAGACGTGTCCCACAATCCACCCCGCCGAGCAGCTTATGTTGTCAAGCAGTTTCTTGCCCTCGGAGTTTCTGTCTATATACCGTCTGACCGCGTTGTTCAGCATACGAAGTCTGAGCCCTATCCCTCGGTTTTGCATTTTCCTCCCTCTCTTCAATATATTTTGTTGGATATAAAACATTATAATGCAATTTAAATAATTTGTCAAGGGCTTTTTTGTGAATTTTTCTTGAAAAATTATTATATATTTGGCTTGAATTTACAGCAAAAAGCCCTTGAAAAAATTTGTTGAATATGCTATAATTTTTAGGTATGGTGATTTATTGCGTATTTCAGGAGGTTCTTTATGTATAAAATCGTAAGAAAACAGGTACTTAATCCTACGGTCACACTTATGGAAGTGGACGCTCCGCTTATCGCCAAAAAAGCCGAGCCGGGGCAGTTTATCATTCTGCGCGTCGACGAAAACGGCGAGAGAATTCCGCTTACCGTGGCGGATTTCGACCGCGAAAAGGGAACTGTTACCATTATATTCCAGATTGTGGGAGCTACCACCGAAAAGCTCAACCACTTGAACGATGGCGACTGCATACACGATTTTGTAGGTCCTCTGGGCGTGGCGTCGCACACCGAGGGGCTGAAGAAAGTCGCTGTCGTGGGCGGCGGCGTGGGGTGCGCGATTGCGTATCCTATTGCGAAAAAGCTGCACAATCTCGGCTGCGAGGTTCATGCGGTCGTCGGTTTCCGCAACAAGGACCTTGTTATTCTTGAAGATGAATTTAAGGCAAATTCTTCCATAATGAAGATAATGACCGACGATGGCTCTTACGGCACGAAAGGACTTGTCACCGACGCTTTAAAAGAGCTTATCGAAAGTGGAAACAAGTACGACGAGGTAATCGCCATAGGACCGCTGATTATGATGAAATTTGTGTGCAAACTTACAAAAGAGTACGGCATAAAAACCGTCGTTTCCATGAACCCCATTATGATAGACGGCACGGGAATGTGCGGCGGCTGTCGGCTTACGGTCGGCGGGGAAACGAAGTTTGCGTGCGTGGACGGTCCGGATTTCGACGGGCATCTCGTTGATTTCGACGAGGCAATGGAGCGCGGCACGATGTACAAGGAATTTGAAACAAAACGCCGCGAAGAGACCTGCAATCTGTTTAAAAACGTGTGAGAAAAGCGAGGGTTATGAATTATGCCGAATATGAGTTTGAAGAAAAATGAAATGCCCGTTCAGGACGCAAATGTCCGCAACAAGAATTTCACCGAGGTCGCTCTCGGTTACACCGAAGAACAGGCTGTAGACGAGGCTAACCGCTGCCTTAACTGTAAAAACAAGCCCTGTGTGGGCGGTTGTCCCGTGGCTATCGATATTCCCTCGTTTATTGCGAAGATAAAGGAGAAGGATTTCGAGGGTGCGTATCAGATAATCGCGCAAAGCAGCTCTCTGCCCGCGGTTTGCGGACGCGTCTGCCCGCAGGAAACCCAGTGCGAGAGTAAATGCGTGCGCGGCGTGAAAGGCGAGCCTGTCGGGATAGGCAGACTGGAGCGCTTTGTGGCGGATTGGCACAACAAAAACTGCAAGGACGCTCCGAAAGCTCCCGAAAAGAACGGTCACAAGTGCGCGGTAATCGGCGCGGGTCCGAGCGGCTTAACCTGCGCGGGAGATCTCGCGAAAATGGGCTATGACGTTACGGTTTTCGAGGCCCTGCACCTTGCGGGAGGGGTTCTCGTGTACGGTATTCCCGAGTTCCGTCTGCCGAAGTCTATCGTTCAGCACGAAGTCGACAACTTGAAAGCTCTCGGAGTCAAAATCGAAACAAATGTTGTCGTAGGCAAGACAATCGAAGTTGACGAGCTTTTTGAGGACGGCTTTGAGGCAATTTTCATCGGCTCCGGCGCGGGACTTCCGAATTTTATGAATATCCCCGGAGAGAATCTGAAGGGCGTTTATTCCGCGAACGAGTTCCTCACCCGCGTGAACCTTATGAAAGCATACAAAACCGACTCGGATACACCTATTAAAAAGAATTCGAGCGTTGCGGTAGTAGGCGGCGGAAATGTTGCTATGGACGCGGCAAGATGCGCGAAACGCCTCGGCGCGGAGAACGTCTACATAGTTTACAGAAGGAGCGAGGAGGAAATGCCCGCGCGTAAAGAGGAAGTTGAACACGCGAAAGAGGAGGGCATTATCTTCAAAACGCTTAACAACCCCGTGGAGATAATCGGAAACGAGCATAAATTCGTTACGGGAATGAAATGCGTGGAAATGGAGCTCGGCGAGCCCGACCAGAGCGGCAGACGGCGTCCTATCCCGAAAGAGGGCAGCGAGTTTGTGCTGGACGTGGACTGCGTTGTTATGTCAATCGGTACTTCTCCGAACCCGCTTATCCGCAACACCACAAAGGGTCTTGACACCAACAAGCACGGCTGTTTTATCGCGGACGAGAATGGAAAAACCTCCCGCGAGGGCGTTTTTGCGGGCGGCGACGCGGTTACGGGCGCGGCTACGGTAATTCTGGCAATGGGCGCGGGCAAAACTGCCGCCAAAGCTATGGACGAATATATTAAATCTAGGTCTTAATATAAAATAGCGATTTTAGGCAGCCGCCCGAAACGGACGGCTGTTTTTCTCTCAAAAATTCGGGAAAATATTATTTTGCTCTTGACTTTTTTACTTTATTATGCTAAAATTAAATTATATCTATTAAGTTTAGAGGAGGGTGTTTTATGAAAAAATCCGAAGAGGATATGCAGCTGCTTTATAAGGCGGTGCTGACGCTCAAAAACGAGCAGGAATGCGCGGCGTTTTTTGAGGATCTCTGCACTCCGCAGGAGCTTTCTGCGATAGCACAGCGGCTTCACGTTGCAAATATGCTTTCCGAGGGCAGCGTTTACAACAAAATCGTTGAGGAAACGGGCGCGTCTACCGCTACAATTTCACGCGTGAATAAAACGCTGAATTATCAGGCGGCAGGCGGGTATAAAATCGTTTTTTCGCGCCTGAAGGAGGATAAATGAGAAGATACGGCGAGCTTTCACAAGCTTACGACGCGCTGACGTTCAATGTGCCGTATGACGAGATTGCAAAGTACTATGATAAGATAATCCGAAAGTTCTCTAACGGAAAGCGGCTGCTGGATATGGGCTGCGGCACGGGAAATCTGACGATAAGGCTTGCCGAAATGGGTTATAATGTCATAGGGCAGGACAGTTCTACCGATATGCTGACAATTGCCGCGTCAAAATCCGACAAGGTAAAGTGGATTAACCAGAAAATGGAGAAAACAGAGCTGCTTGTGAACGCGGACGTTGTAATTTCCACTCTTGACAGCATAAATCACCTTGATTCGCCCGCGGATATGTTGGCGTGCTTTAAAAGGGTGAGGGAGAACATGTGCAGCGGCGGGGTGTTTGTTTTTGATGTGAACACTCCCTACAAGCATCAGAAAATTCTCGGTAACAACACATTTGTGTATGATGTGGACGGCGTTTACTGCGCGTGGCAGAACACTTATGTAGAGCAAAACGACGCTGTTGAAATGGAGCTTGATCTCTTTTTCGAGCAAAAGAACGGCTCGTACATTCGGAAAACCGATCGCGTCCGCGAGCTTACCATGCCGCAGGAGGAATTTTGCCGTTTTCTTCAGATAGCGGGTCTTGAGGTGGTCACGGTGTATGATTACCTGCGGTTTGCTAAGCCGAAAAAGAATTCGGAGAAGATAGTTATAGTGTCTATAAAACATTAATTCGTTAAATTCTATCAAAATATTACAAATTGTAATGCAGTTTTGCAGTCAATTTCGTGCTTTTTGGCTCAAAATTGCATAAAACGGCGTTTTTTGAGGGATTTTTGCGCGGGTTTGGGGTATAATTTTTGCCAAAACGACATATTCTCTCAAAATATTACAAATTGTAAATGGAAAGTTGGCAGAAAAATGGGAAAAATTGTAAGGGTTCTCTCGAATGATGGAGGAGTTCTCTGCACGGCGGTGGATTCGGCGGATATGCTGCGGGAAATCGCGCGGCTGCACGAATCGTCGCAGGTGGTGACGGCGGCTCTCGGAAGAATGGCTGCCGCGGCGTCCATGATGGGGGCTATGCTGAAGTACGAGGGCGACAGACTGACGCTGAGGGCAAACGGCGGCGGCGCGTGCGGCACGCTCACGGCGGTGGCGGACTACCGCGGGAACGTCAAGTGCTGCGCGGGAAACCCGAAAGCGACCGTTCCACCAAAGGAGGACGGTTCTCTTGACGTGGAGGGGCTGGTCGGGCGCGACGGCACGCTTACGGTAATCAAAGACATGGGCTTGAAAGAGCCGTATGTCGGGCAAATTCCGCTGGCGTCGGGCGGTATAGCGCAAGACATCACGGCGTATTATTCGTTCTCGGAGCAAATCCCCACGGTGTGCGGTCTGGGAGCTTCGTTCGGCGAAAAAGGCGAGATTTGCGGCGCATACGGCTATATGGTGCAGGTTGTGCCGCCCGTTTCGGACAAGTCGATAAAGGTGCTTGAGGAAAATATTGCCAAAATGGACGAAGTAACGCAAATTTCCGAACACGGGGCCGACCCTGAGCGAATTGCTCTCACGGCTCTTTCGGGGTTTGGCGCGGAAATCCTCGACAGCTGGGACGCGCGTTATTTTTGCGACTGCTCCCGCGAAAGAACGCTTGGGGTGCTGGCGTCGCTTGGCAAAAAAGAACTTGCGCGGCTTGCCGAAGAGCAGGACGAGACGGAGGTTTGTTGTCACTTTTGCAACAAAAAGTACAAATTTTCAGCCGATGAAATAGTTAAATTGCTGAAAGATTGAGTTTTGAAAATTTTTTTCAAAAAACCCTTGACATTTGGCGTGAAAAACTGTATAATATAATAGTCGCCCGAAAAATGGCGGCGAACGGAAGTTTAGCTCAGCTGGGAGAGCATCTGCCTTACAAGCAGAGGGTCATAGGTTCGAGCCCTATAACTTCCACCAT
>CANQNY010000057.1 GCA_947625335.1 uncultured Clostridia bacterium
GCACACCGAGCGAGAAACGGCAGCTCCCAAAACTTGCGTGGCAGCAAGTGCGCGATGACCTGTGCAGGGGGACAATGATACTTCCGTCCAGCCACAGAATGACGCAATGGGGGCGGCTTCATGAGAACCATGTTGAGGTGAGAGACCTATGACGCTGTCGCGCTAAACAGCGGTCTGAAATATTCCCGGAGCGAAAGCTCCAAAGTCGGGGGGCGGGGCAAATACGACGCAGTTTTTACAGGCAAACAGCGGAGTGATCCGCTCTTAAATATAAGATCTCGGCTCTGCGTTTCGCGCGCGGAGCCGGGATTTTACATATTATGAGGAATTAAAATGAACAAGAAAAACATAAGGCGGGGGCAAATCTACCTCGCAGATCTCGAACCGATCATCGGCAGCGAGCAGGGCGGGATTCGTCCCATTCTCATTATTCAGAATAACATCGGCAATAAAAACAGCGGCACAACGATTGCCGCACCGATCACCACTAAACGCGTTCCAAACAGGCTTCCCGTACACGTTTTCACTTTCGCGGGACAAACGGGATTGCCGCAGAATTCAATTATTCTGCTGGAACAGATTCGCGTTTTGGACAAATCGCGGATCACGGATTTCGTCGGAACGATAAACGAGTTCACAATGGACGAAGTCGACCGAGCGTTAAAAATAAGCGTTGGTCTAAATAAAAAATACAATTGAGGTGCGTATGAATAACGAAGCGATCATCAGGTACAAATTCTACTTATGCCGAAATTTTCTGGATAAGCTGTTAAGCGAAAACCTTATTACCGAAACTCAGCGGAAAAAGATCGAGAACGCTGTCATAAAGCGGCTCTCCGCGGTTTGAACCCTTGTCCCCTTTTGTCGATTTTGATACAAATCGCCGAGGATATTTCGTTGAGTTTGGTGATAGATAAAACCGAGTTTTTTCGGTATACTGTGTTGTGAAAGGAGCTGATGAAATGGCTGAAATTACGGTAATACCCGCAAGGGAACGGTCGACGGAAATAGTCAGAACCGCCGCCTACGCGCGGGTTTCAAGTGATAGCCAAGACCAATTAAACTCATTCGCGGCACAGATACGATACTACACCGAACTTCTTCAAAACAGCGCGGACGCGATATTCGTGGATATGTACGCGGATCAAGGAATAACGGGAACTTCTGCGACAAAGCGCCCCGAATTTCAACGTCTAATGAGCGACTGCCGAAAAGGAAAAATCGACCGGATACTCACAAAATCCATATCAAGGTTCGGACGAAACACTCCCGAATGCCTTGAATCGGTTCGAGAACTGAAAGCTCTCGGAATATCCGTGTACTTTGAAAAAGAGAACATCGACACCGCCGAGATCAGCACGGAAATGATGTTGGCGATATACAGCCAATTCGCGCAGGAAGAATCAATGTCGATCTCACGGAATTGCAGAATGGGCGTACATAAGCGAATGGTGGACGGCACTTATATAGCCGCATCGACGCCATTTGGGTACGATTGCGCTGACGGAAAGCTGAAGATCAATCCGCAAAAATCAGAAATCGTCAAGCAGATTTTCACTTGGTATGTCAGCGGGATCGGAATGGCTGAGATCGCGGCACGGCTTAACTCGCAGAGCGTTCGCGATGAAATATGGCGGCACGGAACGATTCGGTGTATACTCACAAACGAAAAATATATTGGCGACACCTTGCTGCAAAAGCGATTCACGCTCGACACATTACCGTTCAAGGCGGTCAAAAACCGCGGTGAGAAAGAGCAATATTACGTCAGCGGAACACACGAGCCTATCATAGAAAAATCCGTTTTCGACAGCGCTCAAAAAATGCTTGCGGAGCGCGACAAGCCAAGCGGGTTTGTAAAGAAAAATTTTCCGTTCAGAAAAAAGATTTTTTGCGGCAGCTGCGGCTGCGCGTTCAAACGAAAACCCCGAAAAAATTGCGTATGCTGGACTTGCAGAAAGCACGATGAATCCGCAGACAACTGCAAAATACGTCAGATAAGAGAAACGGAATTTCAAGCGGCGTTCGTGAGATTATGGAACAAGCTTCAAGCGCATTACAAAATAGTGCTTTCACCAATGCTCCGACAGCTTGAAACACTCTCCGAAAGAAAAAAATCCGGCAATAAGCAAATCGCAACAATTCGAAAAGAGATAGCGGAAATAAAGCAGCAAATTCATTTGATGACCGTGCTTAACTTGCAAGGAACATTGGACGAGTCATACTTCAAGGAGCGCACTCAGGAACTCGACCGCAGACTACTCGCATCGCAAAAACAGCTTCACGCCAGCCTTGACGATGAGAAATCCGAACGACTTGACGAACTGAGAAAGCTGATCGGGATACTTGAAAAATCCGAGCCTATAACCGAATTCGATGAGATAAAATTCGGACAGATCGTAAATAAAATTACTGTGCTGTCGGAAACGGAGATTCGGTTCGACTTGATCGGCGGGATCGGCTTTACGGAACGGATCGCGAGGTGAGAATATGCTGAAGAACAGAAATATACCATTTGGATACTGCATGATAAACGGCGAATATGCGGTAAACAATTCCGAAGCGGATGCAATACATAAAATCTTTACGGATTTTATCAGTGGAAAATCCATTAAAACCATTACCGCCGAAATGAAAATCCCGTATAACTCCGGTAAAACGGTATGGAATATAAATATGGTTTACCGAATTCTTGAGAACAAAAAATATCTCGGCGGGAACGGATTCCCGAAAATAATATCCGGCGAAGAATTCGGTCGCGCCGCAAAGCTGAAAGCTAAACGCAATACATACCGCAAACCCGCTCCCAAAAAGAATTCACGGCAATTGGAAAACATCGCTTACGAGTACGATCCGACCGAGGAAATTCAACGAATGACCAATGAAATAAATCGACTGCTCGATTTCGAAAATGCCGATAATGAAAAGGTTGAGGCGCTTATAATAAAACTTGCTCAACTGAAATATTCAGAGATAAAGGAAGTGAGAACATGACCAAAATGACCGTTCCAATCGAGCAAAAAATAATTGTAATTCCCGCGAAATCACACGATGAGATTCGGCGAACCTCGCGCTTGAAAGTGGCAGCGTATTGCCGCGTTAGTACCGACCAAGAGGAACAGGAAAGCAGCTACGAAGCACAGATAAGCTACTATACCGAAAAGATCGGGAAGAACACCGAGTGGCAAATGGCTGGCATTTTTGCGGACGAGGGAATCACGGGAACGCAAGCGAAAAAACGTCCCGAATTTCTCAAAATGATACGGCTCTGTCGACAGCGGAAAATTGATTTGATACTCACGAAATCCTTGTCAAGATTTGCGAGAAACACGGTTGATAGTCTCAATTACATACGCGAACTGAAAGCACTCGGAATCGCGGTCGTCTTCGAAAAGGAAAACCTCAACACCTTGGAAACCGACACCGAGATGATGTTGACGATAATGTCCTGCTTTGCTCAAGCAGAATCCGAATCAATCAGTAAGAACGTATCTTGGGGAATTCGGCAGAGCTTCAAAAACGGAAACGTTCCTATGCAATACGCACGGCTGCTAGGTTATAAAAAAGGCGCAGACGGGCTTCCCGAGATAATACCCGATGAAGCGGAGGTAGTCAAGGAAATATACCGATTTTACCTTGACGGAATGAGTTTGAATATGATTGTCGACAGGCTGAATGAAGAAGGTCTGACAACAAAGGGCAGCAATTCGCCGTATCGGAAAGAGGTCGTTCAGCGGATTCTGACAAACGAAAAATATACGGGCGACGCGCTTCTACAAAAGACGTATGTGACAGATTGCATTACCAAGAAAACCCGCAAAAACAACGGTGAACTTCCGATGTACCTCGTGAAGAACCACCATGAGCCGATAATCTCCCGCGCAGACTTCAATCGAGTTCAGGAAGAAATGGCGCGGCGCTCGGCAAAACGAGTTATCGCGGACAAGCTTACCAAAGGCGAACAAGGCAAGTACAGCGCGAAATATGCTCTGTCGGAACTGCTGATATGTGGAGAGTGTGGAGCGCATTACCGCCGAGTCACTTGGACTGCCAAAGGCTTCAAGGAAATTAAATGGCGGTGCATCAGCCGAATTCAATACGGCAAGAAAAAATGCCACAACTCACCGACAGTTGACGAACAGGCGCTCCACAGAGCAATAGTCAGCGCAATAAACGAGTTCTGCGCGGTCAAGGAAGATGTCGTGAGAGTGCTTCGTGAGAGCGTTCGCGAGGTTCTTGATCCAAACCAAAACGGGAGCGTTCAGGCGGCGCAGCAGCGGATAGATGAACTCGCCCGGAACATCGACGATTTGATAAAACTCGCGACCGTACCCGAATCCGCGGAAAGCGCGATGACCGATATAGCGAGATTCAGCGAGGAAATGAAAAGTCTGCGAGAATTCATAGAAGCCGAGAAAGCAAAACAGGCGGCGACACAGCGCGGTTCGGACGAACTAAACAGAGTGCTGAAACGGCTTGAACAAGAAGAATTCACCTTGATCGAATATGACGATGTGGTAACGCGGCAGCTTATAGAGCGCATTACGGTCGATAGCAAGGACGCTATAACGGTAAGATTCAAGGGCGGGTTTGAAATACAAAAGAGGTTGGAATAAACCCTAAATCCGTTAAAGTAAATTAATTCTACGGTCGGCTTGAAAGAGCCGACCGTAGATTTTTAAAATTGATTATAGGGAGGAGAACATTATGGATGTGGAAATTTCATCGCAGCTTTACGAGCTGCTGTTGATTCAGGCAGCGGAATCCGGACTTACGGTCGAGGAACTTGTTTCGTTTGCGTTCGGGAATTACATGAGGGAGGGTGAAAATTATGGCGAATGAGGAGAAGAAAGGTATTACGATCAAAGTAGACGCAGGACTTCACGCCGAGGTTAGGCAATACCTTGAAAAACACAAAATGACGATGGCAGAGTTTGTCGCGCAAGCGCTTCGCGACGAACTTCACACGCAGATAAGCGTAAGGGAGGATAAGAACATGGGAAATATGAGAACGATGGCGTTTCAGGTGCCGGAGGAACTGTTTCATAAGATCAAGGACTATTTGCAGCGCAACAACATGACGCAGAAGCAGTTTGTGATCGGGCTGATTGAAAGTGAGATCAACCGCGATATAGCACAGAGGGCAGCGGAATCGGAGCAGCGCGAAACAGCCGCCGTGAGCGAGTTTGAGGGCAGCTCAGAGCAGTCTGAGGGTGGTAACGCCGAGGAGCAGTCTGAGAGCGATTTTGAGGACGTTTCCAGCGAAGATGCGGAAGCCGAGGACGAGGAACTCGATGACGAAGAATCCGAAGATGAGGATTTCGATGAAGATGAGAGCGAATCCGAGGATCAGGGGATGTCGATGGGAGTGTGAGTCGGCAGTTTTGCCGCGGCTCGGATCACAAAGATTCGGGCTGCGGCAAAGCTTTTAACTGTGAAATTACACAAAAATGCGGCGCGAAATTTAGCAAAGTTTACGATCGACATTAAACATTGCGCAGAATTTTAACATCTTGAGCAAAATGGCTTTATATACCAAAAAAATTAGGATTTTTTGCCAAAAACTGTTGACTTTTGGCGGATAGTGTGTTATAATAATTATAGGTATCAATGTAGGATAATTGTATATTATATATGGTTGATGAGGTGAAAAGCAATGAGCAACAAATGGGAAGCTGATGCTGGAAACATTTCTGACTTTAAAAATTTCGATTCGTTTGTTTATCGAAACGGATCAGTAAATGAATTTCTTGATAATAAGGGTAAGTCATTTGTAATTGCTGCTAAAGGTCTTGGAAAGACCTTGCTTTTGTCATATAAACGATATCTATTAGAAAATGCATATCAGCAGGACGGTTCATTGCCATTAATTTTTATACCACGTGATAACCCTTATCTTTCATTTATTAAAAGCGTCAAATCAACGCTCTCTCGGGAAAAAATAAGTGTATTACAGGATTGGGAATATTGCAAACGATTTTGGGAACTTGTCATTGAATTATCAATCCTTTCTTATACAACTTCTGAATTCAAAAAAGAATTTAAAGATTTCCCGCAACGTGTCATGCGTCATAAGGGTTTTTTAGAAGAATTAATTGGTCAGCAAAACTCCATAGAATATGTTTTCAATGAAATTATTTTACTGAATGAAACTGTTCTCACAAATTTTATTGATGATGTATCTAATTATATAGGAAAAAAGTTTTCGGAAATTAATCAAGGTGTGTATATCTTTATGGATCGTTTGGACAATGTGTTGGAAACGGCTCATGATCAAATTTGGATTCCTATTCAAGTGGGTTTATTAGAAGCTGCTTGGGACTTAATGCGTAGCAACCATCATATAAAAATATTTCTTTCTATAAGGCAGGAAGCATATGCTGCACATCACTCACGCAATACAAATGCCATATCTTCTTCCGTTGTAAAGATAGAATATTCGAAAACTGAATTAAAAGAATTGGTAGATAACTTAGTTAAATTCTATGAAAATTCTTTAAATTTAGAACGTTTTTTAGGATTTGATACCTTCCCTAACACAATTACATATATGGATGAAAATGTATTTGATTTTATGTATAGATATTCGATTGGTCGTCCGCGGGATTTCGTTCAATTTTGTTATGAACTTTCTAAAAAAAAGGATAGCTACCATAATATTTCCACAAAAAGAATGGAACTAAAAAAGAGTATTACTTTCACTTCCTCCAATACAATCATATCTAGCCTTTATGATGAACTAAAAATGCTAATGAAATGTTTTATGTCATTAGATTATTTTAATAAATTTTTAGTTAAATTACAGCATAATGTTTTAACATATCAGGAACTAAAAGATATTTGTCAAGATTTTAATGGGGAAAACTGTAATGGTGAATGCGCATGTTGTCCATCAAGTAATCACCCTTTTTGCGATCTATACAATATGGGCTTGCTTGGAATTGTCGAACGATCTTCCATAGATGTTGAGGTAAAACAGAAGTTTAAAACCCCTTATGAAGATTTCCAATATGGCTTACGTGGTGACATTGAATTTTTTTTGATTCATCCAGCATTAAGAGAGTATATTAAGAAGTTACATAATTCTTCGCCAATTGAAAAGAAATATGAGTTATACACTGGTATTCTTGTTGGAGCTGAGGTGCCGTGGACAAATCAATACACGGAGCTCTACAAAGTAAATAAATTTCTTGATTCAATTAGAGTTAGCGATGTTTTTGAATATTTTTCTTCACTTTTAAAAAAATATTTAAAAGAACCAGATTTTGTTTTTTCTCAGTCTAGATATGACGAACATTTAAAATCATATCCACTTTATCTTAGGAAGTTCTTTGATCAATTTGTAGGTTTTTTTTATGAAGGGAGAATTGCAATGATTAAACCAATAACAATTTTTGTAAGCTATGCTTGGGAAAACAGTGACCATCAGGAACGTGTTACGAGTTTTGTTGATATGCTTAGAAGTATGGGTTTTGATGCGAAAATGGATACTATGTTAACACAGGAATACCCAGATATTGATAAATTGATGACCTATGGTTTACGATGTGATAAAATAATCATTGTTCTTTCGCCAGAATATAAAAGAAAAGCTGACGAGGCTTCTGGTGGGGTGTGGAAGGAATTTAAAATGATAGCTGACGATTTAGAAAAAAACCCCCAAAAATACATTTTTGTTAGTTTTGAAGAATTTAGCGAAGATTTGAAAGAAAAGATTTCTCCTAAACTCATTGGAAATAGATGGGTTGTGGATTTACATAAAGGCAGAGATGATAATTATAATGAACTGGTTGCCTTTATAAAAGAGGAACAAATATATCCAATTAAAAAGGTTAACGAACGTGTTGCATCGGTAAAACATAAAACCATAAAACCGTTTTAAGATTGAATATCCTATCGCAATCTGAACCTTCAAACTTCGGACAATTGTAGGTGATTTTCTCTATTCTTTGGTTTTACGAATGGAGTTTCCGCTGTAGTTGTGCAGGAGCATTACATTTACTACGGAAACATATATACCCTCGTTGTGTAGATATTAGGCGATGAGTTCATAATAATTTCCAGTATACTCCATAACGACTTTGGCTTCGCCGGTCAACAGTTTCACTCGCTCTACAAGTTCCCTCAGCTCTAGCCCGTTATGTGAAAGCTCAAAAGGTGAAGCTACCACAACTCCAAAGGGCTGCATTATAGCAACTGCACTCTTTCATTTGGAAACATCGATACCTACAGCGTTCATTACATTTATTGTTGTAATCGGGAAACTATGTTTAAACTCATCGCCTATTCAGACTGTTGAGTGATAAGAACGCACCGTAACTGTGCAAACGCGCTGTTTGCGCAGTTACCCACAAAGCGCGGCACGGATGTCGCGCAACAAAGTTCAACCGGCGGATCAACCTGCTTAATTGAACGATACAACTGAGGCATAGATGACGGTCTAATCTACGGGCGCAAAAGTCCAAGGAGCTATATGTCTGTCCAATTACTGCATCTGTTATAGATTAAACTTTGAGTACCGTCTACCACTAACCAAAGGTGGATTTGCCAGTAATTATATTACAACAAGAGAGTGATAACTTTTTCATATATTGTAGGAGCAGAAAATGAAACATACAAAGAGTATTTTAAGGTTTCTTTATACATTTGGAATTATTATATTTTCAGTAATTATGCTGTTAATCAGTGAAAGTTATACAAAGCAACATTTATATTTTAGAAAGAACTATGGAATACTTGCTTTAAACAATTATAATCCCTTAGAACACTTTATACAAGAATAAAGGGAGATTTATGCTCACGGTAAAGTCTGCGGTTGACCACAGTAAGGAAATAAAGGACTTGGGTTCGGTTCATTCTTCAGATGCCAAAGCAGTTCAAGTGAAGAGTATAGGCTTGGCATGTGGCGAACGTGGAACCTTGAAAGTCCGGAAAGGTTATCGGATATGAGTGAAATAACAATAAATGGTCTGAACGAATATGTATCATTCATTCTTGATTTGAATCAATCCATTTATTTGGATGAGTCTATAAAAGACTTGAGCAAGATGAGTCACCAAAACAATTTGCAGGTCATTCCGAAGGATAAGTCTGATGAACTGAATGCCAGAATAAGCGTGGTTAATTATCTGGAATATGTCGAAGAGCATGAACACAGTTTAAATGAAATTGAAAAGAAGTTTAGTTCTGTAATAGAGCGGCTTGCTGATTCTGAAAAAGGTTCTGTTGATTATGAAACATCTAAGCCTGTTTTTTTCTATAGAGGACAATATAATGCAGCCCATTACTTACAGACAGGTATTTATCGAGGGAATAATCAGCGCAAAGAAGATTTTCTTTACCATGAGATGCTTGTGAGATGCCACGATGAATTTAAAGACACATCACATTTAGAGAAACTTGTCATTATGCAGCATTACGGATGCCCTACAAGGCTGCTCGATATTACATCAAATCCTTTAGTCGCTTTGTTCTTCGCCTGTAAGAATTACGGTGATTCTGCCTGTGACGAGGGAATGGTGTTTGTATTCTATATAAATTCAGATGAGATAGCATATGCGGACAGTGATCGGGCATTGCTACTATCCTGTCTCCCAAGATTCAGTATGGTTGATAAGAACCATTTGATTGATGTAGCTATAAATCATTTATCTGATGAGAGTTTTCCTTTAGATGATCAAAGATATGAAGATGAGATAGTTGAAAAGCTCTATCATGAAATCTCTAGGGAGCTACCTTCATTTAAGAGGCGCATAAAACCGATAGATTTGCTTAAACCACTTTATGTTCAGCCGGACAAGTCGAACCGTAGGATTCTTAAACAGGACGGTGCGTTTATAGTAAGCGGTTTGAATAAGGACTACCTTGAGGAACGGATAAAGTTTGATTTGATAAGCAAGATTCAGCTCAGGATTCGGAATAAGGAACAGATACTGAAAGATCTTGATAAGCTCGGAATTAACAGTGCGACGCTGTTTCCAGAGATTGATAACGTGGCTATGTATCTTAAAAGTTTGTGAGAATGAAAACCTGTCGAAATCTAAACCCTCATGGTTCGGACAACGGCAAGTACTTCTTTATAATCCCTTATCTTATGTGGCTTGAGGATAATCTGCTTTGGATTTCAAAATGGACACCAAGATCAAAACAGATCAAAATCGGACATAAAAAGTGAAAAATAACAGAATCTGAACCCCTTGTGTCCGATTTGAAACTTCGAAATTCTGTGTTGCTAAAGGGAGTTAAGCAATAGGTGTCTCACGAGTCAGTGCCTTTTTACAAAAAAACTGTATTTTGTAGAACAAAATGCTATAATAGAATCAAGTAATGGGGCGCTGTCGTTCAGAAATCCAAATGGAAGTTCAAATCTTTTTGTTCAACTCAAAGGCTTTCGCGCACGCCGCTTCGCAGTGCATACGAAAACTATTTGCTGGGTGCGTTTTCCACTTCGCGGACGGCTGTCCAAGAAGTGAAAAACGTCAGGGTTGATCTTCTGTTATAACGTTGTACTTGGTGAAAATCTTTTTGGTAACGATGTCACAGCAGGGCATAGCCCTGCACCGGATCCCAGTAAGACGTTGCTCTTACTGGGACGTTGTTTTCTGTACGGATATTACGTAAATCTTTTTTGTAAAGGTTAGTCACAAGTGCAATGCCCTTGACCATTTCCCAGTAAGGGTGGCTAAAAATTTAGCCGCCCTTTTCTGTACGGCGGTGGGGTGGACAAGGGTCTGACGTAATAGGTAATGCGTTGACAATTTCCCAGCAGGGGTCGCTCTGCTGGGTTTGTTGTTTTCTGTACGGCGGAAGTGTAGACGAAGGCTCGTCAACGTTTCCTCTTTGTTACAATCAAACCCGTTCGCGCAAGCGAACACCTACTGCAGCGTTATCCGCAGAGCGGATACCTAATACTGTTTACTGTACCCTGTAAACTGTAAACTTACTGCAAAAGCCTGTTTACCTCGCGCTGCACCGCGTCGTAATCATAGCCCTCGGCAGTCAGCCGCTTTTTGCGCTCCGCGCCGCTGCCCCAGTCGCCGCGAATACATTCCCGCGCAAGCTCCGTTATCGTTTTTTCGGGCGAAATTTCGCGTTTTCCGAACCCGTTGAACCCGCCTTTTACAATTATCGACGGATAATCGATATAACACTCGTCCATGTCCACATCTCCCGATATTCCGTCTATCCTGCCCGTGCAGGAACGCTGCCAAATGCCGTAATCCGCGACCGTGTAGGTGCATTTTGCGGCGTACTGCGCGACCCACAGCGTATAGCGCGCTGCAACTTCTTTTGATACGAAATTCGTAAGCCAGTATGTCGAGCAGTAAAGCCCTGCGAAATAGCCCGCGTTTTCAAGTTCGCTGCAGAACGCTGCGACAAGCTCCGAGCAGAATTCCCTGCCTTTTGCAAACTGACTTTGCTCTTCCAGATCAAAAAAAATCGGAAACTCAAGCTGCTTGCCGCGAAGAGCCGAAACGCACGCCGCAGCCTCGCGCCGCGCGTCTGACAAGCTCTCGGCGTATGAGTACCAGTACGCGCCGACGTGCAGTCCTGCGGCTTTCGCGCGGGCGTAATTCTGCTCGAAAAACGAGTCCTTTGAAAAGCCGACTCCGGCGCGGATAATCACGAATTTCACGCCGCTTTTAGCCGCCTTTGCAAAATCGATATTGCCCTGCCATTTTGATACGTCAATCCCCTTCGTCATCGTCGTCTTCTCCTTTCTTTTTAAGCTGTTCCAAAGCGCCGAGGATTTTCTTCGGCACAGGCAGCCCCAGCCGCCCCGCGTTTTCAAGCAGCGAAATTCCCTCGTTTGCCGTGTAAAAGAATATCACCGCGGTGCGTATTACCGCGCCGTTTTTGAGAATGTACAAATCGAGGACGTTCCCCATGCCGACCAGCAAAAAAATCAACACTTTTTTGCAAATTCCGCGAAAACCGACTTCCGACGACAGCTTTTTGTCGAACACCGCGCACATCACGCCCGTCAGGTAATCCAGCGCGACAAACACGACAAGCGCGTATAAAAAGCCGTCCGCGCCGCCTAAAAACCAGCCGAGAAATCCGCCCAGCACCGCCGACGCCGACTTTATTATATCGGATAATTTATTCATGTTCTCACCTCCTTTTAAAATAGTTTTATCACGGGCAGGACTGCACAAAACTGTACATTTCTGCGCGGAATTTACAAAAAAATCACCAATTGTTAGAAAAAAATTATTTGAAAATGCCTTTGAAAAGTTTTTGAAAAAATGTTAAAATATAATTTGTCAGGAAAGAAAGGAGAATTTTTATGCCAAAGACAAAATTTCAGAGAATGGTTTTCGCGTTTATAACGGTGCTTATCACCGTCCACGCCTATGTATTCTACAGCCTGTATGTGATAAACGGCGGAACGTTTATGCAGCTTACGGGAGAGCCGTCCGTGCTGTCGGCGATAAACGCCATGGGAGGCGTGTCGGTGCTTGGGAGAGCAGTTCCCATCTGGGCGGTGGTGATAATAGAATTCGCGCTTGCGTACACGCTTGAAATCACCGTCGGCAGCCCGCTGTCTTTTAAACTTGTGTGCAAAGTTTTCGCGCCCGGCGACGTTCACCCCGTGATTTTCGAGACCGCCATAATCACCGCGACGGTCGGAATTATGTGCCCCGCGATGAGCTTTCTCGCGGCGATATTGTACTACCCTTACGGGGCTGCGGCATTCAGCGTCTGGACTCTGCTTGCAAACTGGCTGAAACTTGTTTGTTTCAATCTTCCGTTCGCGTTTTTCTCGCAGCTATTGTTTATTCAGCCAGCTGTCCGCACGATATTTAAAGCTTTATTCCGCGTAAGATCCGCCGAAAAAGAAACCGCGCGGTAATAAAAAAATTCCCCGAAAAAATCGGGGAATAATTTTTAAAGCGACTTGCAGCGGACAACTCCCGCAAACTGCTCGTTCGCGTTTTTCTCGGCTTTGTTTATTCAACCCGCTGTCCGCACGATATTTAAAGCCTTGTTCCGCGTAAAATCCGTCGAAAAAGAAACCGCGCGGTAATAAAAAAATTCCCCGAAAAAATCGGGGAATACAGGCTGTATAAAAAGTTAAGTCTCAGGCTGTAGAGAAAGCTCCAGATGCACGCATTATGCGCTTGCGCGCAAAACGCTAAAGTTGTGCTGCGGCTAGGCTTTGTGCCTGCCGCAGTACCGCTGACGCCGCAGATGGGGCTTTATCTACAGTCTGAATTCCCCGAAAAATCGGGGAATATTTTTTTAAAGCGACTTATAGCGGACAACTCTCGCAAACTGCGCCGCGCCTTTAAGGTCGTTTTCGTCGGGGCGGTCTTTGTGCATAAAGAGAAAATGTCCGGGGCAATTGTAGAATTTCTCGAAAACGTGAATTCCGCGCGCCTGGGCAAAGGCTTTCAGCTTTTTGTAGGTGGAATTCCCCGACGCCGACGAGCCGAACACCGCAAGCGTGCCGATTTTCTCGGCGTTCTTTTCTATAAAATCATACACCGATTTGTCGGGACTGCCCGCGTACAGCGAACTTCCCACAAACACAACGTCCGCTTTTTCAGAAAGCTCTGAGCTTTCGGTAATCTCGTTTGCCGAAACTCCCAAAGCCCCCGCGACAGCCTCCGCAATCCTCTTTGTGTTGCCCGAACGCGAACAGTAAAATACCTCCGTCGTCATCTTCATGCCCCTTTCGTTTCGTTGTAAGCGCGCCTTACGGCAATAGCCAGCTGATCCGCGCAGGAAGTGGGTCTGCGACCGCAGGTGTTCCCGCGAAGATACTGCTCGATTTTATCGACAGTCCAGCCGT
>CANQNY010000058.1 GCA_947625335.1 uncultured Clostridia bacterium
CGTATTTTTCCTGCGCCGACACAGCGTCCGAGGGGCGGTTATGCTCGTCCACCGCAGGACCTAATCCCCATGCGGTTTTCTTGTTGTCGTATTCGGCAAAGGCTGCGGTTTGCATAATCGACATCGCCAGCAGGGCAGTTATCCACTTTATAGGCTTTTTCATTTCATCATATCCTTTTCGTATATTTTAACTTTATTTTACTCTCGCAAGTCAATATTATTTAAGTAATTTTCTTGCAAATTATTCGGCTAAATTAAGGTAAATTGTCTATAATGCAAAAAAATTGTTGCCAAAGTTGAAAAACGGGGGAAAATTCTCTTGTAAAATTCGGAATAATATGCTAAAATATATGGTGTGGGATTTTTCCCGTAAAAAGCAAAGGCAAAAGGAGAGACGATTATGTCTAACCGTTTGGGCGAGTTGGTAAAGCTGCTGCGCGGACACCGCGTTTTTATTCAGACGCATAATTTCCCCGATCCCGACGCTATCGCAAGCGCATACGGGTTACAGGTGCTGCTTGGGCAGTTTGATATACAAACTATTATCTGTCATCACGGCAATGTCGAGCGCGCCACGACGGCGAATATGGTCGCGGAATTCGGCATTGAAATGACCAACGACGAGGATCTTGAGGATATGACCGCGGAGGATTACATAATCACCGTGGACGCGCAAAAAGGCAACTCGAATATCCGCGAGCTTATCGGCAATGAAATCGCCTGCATAGACCATCACCCGGTTACGGGCGAATACAGCGGCTACGAGTACAGCGATATAAGGCTTGTTGGGAGCTGCGCTACGATAATCGCGGATTACTACCGCAAGCATAAGATAAGAATGTCGGAAATGGTCGCGACGGCTCTGCTGTACGGGATAAAGTGCGATACGAGGGATTTTACGCGCGGAGTGACTCAGCTTGATGTTGATATTTACAGCTATCTGTTTCCTAAAGCTAACAGCCAGCGTATACGGCATTTCCAGTCGAGCGAGATTGAGTTTGACGAGCTTAACGCCTTTGCGGACAGTATGCGAAATGTCGAGATATTCAACGGGGTGGCGTTCGCGGAGCTTAATTTTGCCTGCTCGGACGCTTTTATGGCGACGGTGTCGGATTTTGTGCTGGACGTCGACGGGGTGAACTTCGTGGTGGTGTATACAAGGCGTAATAACGGGTTCAAATTCTCGGTTCGGAGCGAATACGAGGAGCGCGACGCGGGGCTTATTATCTCCGAGGCTCTGAAGGACGTCGGCGGCGGCGGCGGGCATAAATCCATGGCGGGAGGCTATGCCGACGAGGCAAAGGTGCTTGGGATAAGCATAGATTATGTAAAGGTCATACAAAATCTGTTTATCAATGTTATTAACAGCATTCCTCACACCGAGCCGACGGTGTCAAATGAGGTTTTCGAGGGCGATGACGTATGAAAATAAGCCGCGGCGGATTTTCCCAAAGCGGCTTTTTTGTTGTTGACAAAGGGAGTAAAAAGTGTTATAATAATAAGGTATATTTTAGAGGAGAAGGGGATTTTTGTGAAAACTTTGACAATTTTTTACAAATTCGAGGAAAAACTTTATATAAACATCACAAACGGCTGTCCGTGCGACTGCGTTTTCTGCATAAGGAAGAACGGCGACAGCATCGAGGACAACGACAGTCTGTGGCTGGAACACGAGCCGTCTTTTGAGGAGATCTGCGCGGCTTTTGATAATTTCGATAAGACGGGCATGACAGAGGCTGTTTTCTGCGGTTACGGAGAACCCACCGTGAGGGTTGATATGCTCCTCAAAACGGCGGAGTATATCAAGGCGAATTCGGGGCTTCAAATTCGGCTTAACACAAACGGTCTGGTAAGACTTATACACAAAAACTTCGATATTGAGAAATTCAAGGGTCTTATAGACAGCGTTTCAATCTCGTTGAACGCTCCGAATGAAGAACGCTATAACGAAGTTACCCGCCCGAATAAAGAGCTTTGCAAAGGCGAGGGCGGCGCGTTCGGTGAAATGCTGCGTTTTGCGGAGGATATGAAAAAAATTTGCAAAACGGCGTTTACGGTGGTCGATGTGATAACGCCTGAGGAAATCGAGGAGTGCAGGAAACTCTCCGAGCGCATGGGAATACCGCTGAGGGTGCGGTCGTATGTTACCGACAACGAGAGTTACACATGAGGATTTTGGGAATTGACCCCGGATACGCTATCGTGGGGTACGGGGTGCTGGAGTTCGACAACGTTCACTTTAAGACGGTGAATTACGGCGCGATTACGACAAATCCCGAAACGCCGTTCGATAAGCGTCTGGAAGAAATTTACAGCGACACGTCAAGCGTTATCGAGATGTTCAAGCCCGATTGTATGAGCATTGAGAAGTTGTACTTCAACACGAATATCACGACGGGAATTGACGTCGCGCAGGCGCGCGGGGTGATAATGCTTGCGGCGGCGCAGAGGGGCGTTCCGATTTTCGAGTATACGCCGCTGCAGGTTAAGGTGGCGGTGACGGGGTACGGGCGCGCGGAAAAGCACCAGATGCAGGAAATGACGAAAAATATCCTGCATTTGAAGGAAATTCCCAAACCCGACGACACCGCGGACGCGCTGGCTATCGCTATCTGCCACGGGCATACGGGGGCGTCGCGGCTGTCGGAGATTATGAGAAAGGCATAAAGCGAGGATTTTACAATGATTTACAGCGTTAAAGGCGAACTGGTTTACTGGGAACAGGGTCTTGCGGTGGTGGAATGCGGGGGCGTGGGTTACGCTTGCCGCACGACAATGAACACCTTGGCGAAAATCCGCGATTTGGACGAGGTAAAGCTGTTCACTTATCTGCATATAACCGAAAATGCTCTTGATTTGTTCGGCTTTGCGGACAATTCGGAACTTCAGAGTTTCAAGCAGCTTATTTCGGTAAACGGCGTAGGACCTAAGGCTGCGTTGTCGATTTTGTCGGATATAACGCCGTCGAAACTCGCTTTGTGTATCACGACGGGCGACAGCAAGACGCTTACAAAATCTCCCGGCATAGGCGCGAAAATCGCTCAGAGGATAGTGCTGGAGCTTAAGGACAAGGTCGCTAAAAACCAGAGCATTTCTTCCGCGGAGCTTGGGGGCTCGCCTGCCGCGGGCGGCGACAGCTTTTCGGAGGCAATTCTGGCGCTCCAGACGCTCGGTTTCAACCCCGTGCAGTGCAGCGCGGCTTTAAAGGGCGCGGACGCGTCGGCGTCGGTTGAGGATTTGATAAAATACGGACTTAAAAACCTCGCTTAAAACGGGGCTTAGAAACGCGAAAGGAGGGTCTCCTTGAAAAATAAAAATAACCCCGCAGGCGCAACTTTGGCGGCTGTGGGTCTCGGATTTGTATTTTCATACGCGGTCTTTGCGATATTTTCTTCCGATTCGGATGATGAACTTATTTTCCCGTCGGGAATGCTGACATTAGTCGCGATTGCAGGGGTGTGCTATCTCGCGGTAATTCTCATAAAGCTGTTTTTAGTGCCGTATCTCGCGCGGCGGCAAGCCGCTTTGAGGGCTCTCGGCAAGGACGGCGTGCGGGTTTTAAGGAAAGACGCGACGGCAAGGCTTGCGTATAAGGGAATTTATGCTGTTTTGTGCGGGAAGTTCCCGGAGGCGGAGAATTATCTTCAGCAGGCGTTGTCGGGGGCGGACGTTCGGCAAAATCAGATGTTTTGCGTGGAGTGGCTGATAAAGCTGTACGAGACCGCAGAGGCGGATTCAAAGCTTTTGTGGTGCTACCGCAAGGCGGTGGAGATTTCTCCCGACAACCCGGAAGCGCAGTCGCGGCTTGGGCATGCGTATTTTTCCGACGGCAAGCTTGACAAGGCTTTATACTGCTTTGAACAGGCTTTGCGGTACGATCCGAACAACGGTTACTCGTACTTCAGCATTGCTAAAATACAGCTTGTCCGCGGCGAGGACGAAAAGGCTTTTGAGACGCTCCAAAAACTTGTTAAGATAAACGAAAATCACCCGCTTTGCCATGCGGAGCTTGCGGATTATTACGCTATGAAAGGCGACCGCGAGAAAGCCGAGGAGGAGTGCAAAAAAGCCCAGCTTTGCGGTCTGAAAGAGCCGGAGGAGTTCAACCGCCGCATAAACGCGATGCTGAGTTTCCACGATACCGAGTACGACGGGAAAGATCTGCCGTCGATGTATTACAGGAGGGTTTTGCCGAGCGGTTTTGACGAGAAAAAAGACGGCGAGCAGGAGGGGGATAACGATGCTTGAAATGTCGAATGATGAATTTGACTTTAACCCGTCCGAGCGGATTGTAGAGCCGTCGTTTTCCGAGTCCGACAGCGAGGCGGATCTTACGCTCCGTCCGAAAACGCTTTCCGAATATATCGGGCAGGATAAGGTTAAGGAAAATATGGCGGTTTATATAGAGGCTGCGAAAAAACGCGGCGAGTGCCTTGACCACGTTTTGCTGTACGGACCGCCGGGGCTTGGAAAAACCACGCTTTCGTGCATAATCGCGGCGGAAATGGGGGTAAATATCCGCATAACGTCGGGACCCGCTATTGAAAAGGCGGGAGACCTTGCGGCTCTGCTTACAAATCTCCGGACAAACGATGTGTTGTTTATCGATGAAATTCACCGCCTTTCGCGGCAGGTGGAGGAGGTTTTGTACCCCGCAATGGAGGATTACGCGCTTGATATTGTTATGGGAAACGGTCCTGCGGCGCGTTCAATAAGGATCGATCTGCCGAAATTCACGCTTATAGGGGCTACGACGCGTTCGGGACAGCTTTCCGCGCCTTTGCGCGACCGTTTCGGCGTTATACAGCATCTGGAGCTTTACACTCACGCTCAGCTTTGCGATATAGTCCAGCGTTCGGCTATAATTCTCGGCATACCCTGTTTAAAAGACGGGGCAATGGAGATAGCGCGGCGTTCGCGCGGCACTCCGCGAATTGCGAACAGGCTGTTAAAGCGGGTGCGGGATTTTGCGGAGGTTCTGGGCGACGGCAAAATAACGCGCGAGATTGCGGACACAGCTTTAAAAAAGCTTGAAATTGACGGGCTGGGACTTGACAGCCTTGACAGAAGATTTCTCGAAATGATAATAAAAGGCTACGGCGGCGGTCCGGTGGGGCTTTCAACGCTGGCGTCCGCGCTGAACGAGGAGGCGGTGACGCTGGAGGACGTGTGCGAGCCGTATCTTATGCAGCTCGGATTTGTCGCCAAGACCGCCCGCGGGCGAGTCGCCACGGATTTGGCGTATCGTCATCTCGGAATTTTGCGCGACGGTCAGCAGCTTTTGGAGGACAACTGATGAGAATTTCCGATAAATGGAAAGATTATGAACTTATAGACACTTCAAGCGGCGAGCGGCTGGAGCGTTGGGGGAATGTAACGCTTATCCGTCCCGACCCGCAGATTATCTGGAACACTCCGAAAACCGCCGACGGCTGGAAAAGCGCGGACGCGCGGTATATCCGTTCGTCTTCGGGCGGGGGAGCTTGGGATTACAAGAAAAAACTCCCCGAAAGCTGGCAGATAAGCTACGGAAAACTGACTTTCATGGTAAAACCGACGGGGTTCAAGCATACGGGTTTGTTTCCCGAACAGGCGGTAAACTGGGATCTTTGCGGAGAGCTTATCCGCGCGGCAAACCGCCCCGTAAACGTGCTGAATTTGTTCGCGTATACGGGCGGCGCTACGCTTGCGTGCGCCGAGGCAGGGGCAAGCGTCTGCCATTGCGACGCGGTAAAGGGTATGGTTGACTGGGCGCGCACCAACGCGAAGCTTTCGGGGCTGTCGGATAAGCCCATAAGGTGGATTGTCGACGACGCGGCAAAGTTTATCAAGCGCGAAATCCGCCGCGGCGTGAAATACGACGGCGTTATCCTCGACCCGCCAAGCTACGGGCGCGGCACAAACGGCGAGATGTGGAAACTGGAGGACTGCATTTTCGGGCTTATGGAGGACGTCACAAGTCTTTTGTCCGATACGCCGCTGTTCGTGCTGCTCAACAGCTACACCACGGGTCTTTCGGCGTCGGTTATGGAGTATTTACTTCAAATGACAGTCGGCAAACGCTTTGAGATAAGCGTTTTGTCCGAGGAGATAGGCTTGCCCGTAGCCGACACGGGACTTTTCCTGCCGTGCGGGAATACGGCGGTTGTGCGCTTTAAATAGGCAAAAGAGTTCAAAGAGTTCAAAGAGGGCAAATTAGAGCTTATGGATATTATTAAAGTTGAGAATTTGTGTTTTGATTATGTTACAACGGACGACGAGGGGAAAATTCTCGAAAAAAACACCGCGCTGAAAAACGTCAATTTGACTGTGCCGGAGGGGCAGTTTCTGGCGGTGCTGGGGCATAACGGCTGCGGGAAGTCCACTCTCGCGAAGCATTTCAACGCCATTCTCACGCCGACGAGCGGCAAAGTTATCGTCGACGGCATTGATACTTCGGACGAGGAACGCCTTTTTGATATAAGACGAACCGTTGGAATGGTGTTTCAGAACCCCGATAATCAGCTTGTCGCAACGATAGTCGAGGAGGACGTGGCGTTCGCGCCCGAAAATATGGGAATAGAGCCTAAGGAGATAAGGCGGCGCGTTGACGAGGCGTTAAAGCAGGTGGATATGTACGAGTTTCGCGAACACGCTCCGCACCAGCTTTCGGGCGGTCAGAAGCAGAGGATAGCAATTGCGGGGATTATCGCTATGCAGCCGAGGTGTATCGTCATGGACGAACCCACGGCAATGCTTGACCCGAAAGGCAGGCGCGAGGTTATGAAGACGATTAAACGCCTGAATAAAGAGCAGGGGATAACCGTTATCCTCATTACCCATTATATGGAAGAGGCGGCGCAGGCTGACCGCGTGGTGGTAATGGACGACGGCTCGGTGCTTATGGACGACGCTCCGAGGAAGATTTTCGCCCGCGCCGACGAACTCCGCGCGGTGGGGCTGGACGTTCCGCAGGTGACGGAGCTTTGCGGGCTGCTTGCAAAGCGCGGCGTGAATATTTCCCGTGAAATAATTTTTGAGGACGAATGCGCGAAAGCGGTGTCTCAGCTGCCGCTTAAAAGCAAGACTGCGGTTTTCGAGAAAAAACAAGGCGAGAAAGCCGTGAATGCCGATATTATCGCAAAGCTGGAAAATCTTACCTATAAATACAGCGTCGGCACGCCTTTTGAGAAAACGGCTGTCGATAATGTCGAGCTGTCGATTGCAAAGGGCGAGTTTGTTGGGATAATCGGTCACACGGGCAGCGGAAAATCCACGCTTATACAGCACCTGAACGGGCTTATAAAGCCGACTTCGGGGACGGTGTACGTCGACGGGAAAAATATCTGGGGCAAGGACGTTAATATCCGCGATATCCGGTTCAAGGTCGGGATAGTGTTCCAGTATTCGGAACATCAGCTTTTCGAGGAGACCGTCGCAAAGGATATAGCCTACGGTCCGAGGAATATGGGTCTTTCCGAGGAGGAGATAACTTCCCGCGTGAATTCCGCCGCCGAGAGCATGGGAATTACCCATCTTCTGGAAAAATCCCCGTTCGAGCTGTCGGGCGGTCAGCAGAGAAGATGCGCTTTGGCGGGAGTGCTTGCAATGGACCCCGATGTGCTTATTCTCGACGAGCCCGCGGCGGGTCTCGACCCGAAGGGCAGGGACAGGATTTTGGGGCTTATAAAGCAATATCATGTGCAGTCGGGGAAAACCGTGCTGCTTGTGTCGCATTCTATGGAAGATATTGTAAAATTCGCGACAAAGGTCCTTGTGATGAATAAAGGGAGCGTTTTTTGCTATGATGAAACGGATAAGGTGTTCGAGCGGAGCGGGGAGCTTGTGTCCATAGGGCTTGACGTTCCGCAGATAACGCGTTTTTCGCAGATGATTAAGAAATTCGGCGTCGATATCGGCGACGATATTTATACCGTAGACAGAGCGGCGCAGCGGCTGCTTGCGCTGATTTAAGGAAGAACAGATGATAAAGGATATAACGATAGGGCAGTATTTCCCCGGCAATTCCGTGATACACAAAATGGACAGCCGCGTAAAGCTGGTGCTTGATATTCTGTACCTTGTGATACTTTTCACAGCGCAGAAGTTCACGGGACTGCTTGTCGGAATGCTGTTTATGGTGATTTGCTATTTGCTGTCGCAAATTAAGTTTATAATGATTTTAAAGAGCATAAAGCCGATTTTGCCGCTTATGGTCTTTACGGCAATTCTTAATTTGCTGTTTTTAAAGGGTGAAACTCCGCTGTTTTCGTGGTGGATAATCGAAATTTACCCTGAGGGCATAAGAACCTCGGCGTTTATGCTGCTGAGGATAATCGCGCTTATTGTGGGAATGAGCCTGCTTACCTACACGACATCCCCGATAATGCTTACCGACGCTATCGAGCGGCTTTTAAGCCCTCTTAAAAAGATACGTTTCCCCGTTCACGAGCTTTCGATGATGATGACGATAGCCCTCCGCTTTATCCCGACGCTTGTTGAGGAAACCGACAAAATTATGTCGGCGCAGAAAGCCCGCGGCGCAGAGCTTGACAGCGGAAATATTTTCCAAAGAGCCAAGGCGTTGATACCCATTCTGATACCGCTGTTTGTGTCGGCGTTCAAGCGCGCAAACGAGCTTGCGACCGCAATGGAGTGCCGCTGTTATCACGGCGGCGAGGGCAGAACCCGTTTAAGACAGCTGCACACCGCCCCGCGCGATTATGTCGCTATCGCGGTGATGGTGGCTCTCTTGGGCGCGGTGATTACTCTTAATTTTATACCGATAATTCCGTAAAGGAGCTTTAATGCGTAACCTAAAGGTCTTTATAGCGTACAACGGCGCGGATTATCACGGCTTTCAGCGGCAGGAAAACGCAGTTTCCGTTCAGGAAGTCGTTGAAAAGGCGATAGGAAAGCTGCTGAAAATACCGCCGCCCGTGATATACGGGTGTTCTCGGACGGACACGGGAGTGCATGCGAGGAGGTTTTGTTTCAATGTCCGAGTGGACAGCAAAATCCCCTGCGGCGGCTTTGTAAAGGGTATGAATACGCTGCTGCCGCCGAATATCGCGGTTTTGTCCTGCGAGGACGCAGACGATGATTTTCACGCGCGTTATTGCACAAGGGCTAAGGAATATGTGTATCTTATCAGCACAAAGCCCTCCCGCGATGTTTTCTTACAGAATTTGGCATATCATTATCCGTATCCGCTCGATATTGATAAAATGCGGGCGGCGGCGGAACTTTTCCTAGGGGAACACGATTTTTCGGCATTCTGCCGGGCGGAGGGGAAAACGCGCGTTAAGACGACGGTTCGGACGATTTACGAGCTTGAAGTTTCCCAAAAAGAGGATTTGTGCGAAATAAGGATACGCGGAAACGGCTTTTTGTATAATATGGTAAGGATAGTCGCGGGGACGCTTTTGTACGTAAGCGAGGGCAGGCGGTCGCTTTTAGACGTTCAAAACGCGATTTTGACGGGAGACCGCTCTCTTGCGGGGGTGACGCTGCCGCCGGAGGGGCTGTATCTTAACGAGGTGTATTATTGAAACGCTTTACAGTTGACAGCAGGGCGTTTTATGTGTTATAATAATAGGTACGGCAATAATCTGAAACATAAACGGGTAAAATTATGGACGATAAAAACAACATCAATAAATACCGAAGAAAGAACAATTTCAGGAAATTCCTGCTTAAAGTCGGGATTTTTCTGCTGGTTATTCTTACGGTTATTCTGGTAGTGATAAACAGGGAAACGCTGTTTGCGCCGTTCAAGGACATCGGCTTAAAGGTCGGGGAGGGCGGTTTTCCCGTAATGCTCCCCGGAAGTACGCAGTATTATCTCGGCGAGATGGGGGAGAATTTCTATCTTCTGACCGACACCTACCTTTATACCTACAATTCCGACGGTGCGGAGCTTGCGGGGATACAGCACGGCTTTCAGAACCCCGCGGCTGTTTCCAATGATAAGAGAACTCTTGTTTATGACAGAAACGGCAAATCCTTCAAGCTGTATTCACGGACGGAGGAGATGTATAAAAACTCCGTCGAGGACAGCATAGTTTTCGCTAAAATCGGGTCGGAACGCGCGGCGGTGGTTACCACCTCCACGAGGTATTCAAATTATCTTTATGTGTACAGCTCCGACGGAAAGCAGATTTTCCGCTGGGCGTCTCCCGACGAGAAGATAATGGGCGTGTGCTTCGGGCAGAACGACAACAGCATATATGTGTCGGTTGTCGGGGAAAATAACGGCGAGCTTCGCGGGGGAATAGTAAGGTTTGATGTGTCGGGCGAGGGCTCGGAGGTGTGGAGAGCGTCCACGGGCGATAATATTACCTATTCTCTGGAAAGAACTTCCGACGGGATATACGCCGTGACAAGCGCAGGCGCGTATCTGTTTGATGAAAAGACGGGCGAGCTTAAAGAAAATTGCGCGTATACAAAGCAGATTTTCGGTATTCCCGAAACCGACGGATTTCGGTCGGTGATTTTCAGGGATTCGTCGTCAAACGGCGAGATAGCCGTCGCGTACAATGAAAAGCTTGAGGCGGAGCAGTCCGTAAACTTCGAGGGAGTGACCTCCTTTGACGCGGACGGCGGGCAGCTTTATATTCTTTTCGGCGATACTCTTTCGGTGTACAATTCCTCGCTTGAGGGAATAAAAAGCTACAAGCTGGACGACGAGTATTCCGATGTGAAAATCTTAAACGGCTGCGCGTATTTGCTGGGTTATAATATGGTTCAGCGAATAAAACTCTGAAAGGCGGAAATATGGGGGAGCAGTTTGCAATAATATTTGATATAGCAATAGCGGCTATTGTCGTATGCAGGTTTTTTGTCGGCTGGAGAAACGGTTTTGTAAAGGTGGTTTTAGGCTCGGCGGCGACAATCGCGGCGTTTTTGCTGGCGTTGCTTTTAAGCGCGCCGATTTCCGACGCGGTTTACACGGGTTACATCGATAAACCGCTTTCCGAAAAGGTTGAAGAAACGGTAGACAAGTCGCTGTCGTCACTTCATATCGGCGATTTTTCGGGCGCGGATTTCGACAAGGCGGAAATATCGGGAACGCCGGTGAGCGAGATTGTTCCCGAATATTCGGGAACGGCAAGCGCGGTTTTTGATCTGACGTCGCTTAATCTTATCTATGTTGGTCTTACAAGCGAGAATTTACAAACTCTGGGTTTGGAAGAACATGCTAATTTGTCCTCCGTAAACGCCAAGACCGCGGAGTTTACCCGCGCGGATATTGAAAAATACGGTCTGGGAAAGATGGTTTTCGCGCAGTATGCCGCGGAATGTCTTATAAAAAAGGGCGATTTTGCCGAATTTAACAGTTTTGTCGATATTGTAAAGGGCTATCTTCCGGGAACGGTAAGCACGGCGGGTTCGGACAGCGTGACGGTGTCGCTGGTGCGGCGGGTGGTGCTTAATATGCTGGAAAGCAAAAGCACCGTGTCCGATACCGTGATGAACAATATGGTGCGCCCGTACTGCACTATTCTGATACGCTCAATCGTGTTTGCGGTGATATTCGCGGCGGCGGCGGCAGGGATAAGGATTGCCGCGAATGCGTCAAAGGTCCTCGAAAAGCTGCCCGTTATCGGGAAAGCGAATTCGTTTTTAGGCGGAGCGGCGGGGTTACTTCGGGCGTTGGTGGATATTTTCCTTGTGTGCCTTGCAACGCGCCTTGCGGTGTCGCTGTTTGACGGCTCGACGCTGATTTTCAATCAGACGACTATCGATTCGACTTTGGTGTTCAAGAAATTCTACTATATGAGTTTTCTTGATTTTCTGACATAAAATACAATTACATAAGAAAGTAGGGTGAATATATATGTTGTGTTCAAGATGCAAAAAGCGTCCCGCTGTTTTGTTTATTTCAACAGTCAGCGGCAGCGAGCGCAAAAACGAGGGCTTGTGCCTGTCCTGCGCGAAGGAACTCGGCTTGCCGCAGGTAAGCGAGTATTTGAAACAAATGGGTATCTCCGAGGAGGAGTTTGATAACGCCTGCGATTCGATTTTCGGGGAGGACGGCGAAATCGACGACGAGCTTTTGAAACCGTTCGGTTTCTCCGCGCCGTTTAACGACGTAGGCTTTGACGACGACGATGACGAAGACTCCAAAAAGGACGAGGATAATCTGTTCGAGCGCGGCGGAGCGGGGACAATGCCGAATTTTCTGAAGAATTTGTTCGGTTCGGATAAGCCCGATAAAAAGGACGAGGATACCGAGAAAAAATCCCGCAAAAAGCCCGAAAAAACCGATAAAAAGCGCAAATGCCTCGAAACCTATTGCACAAATCTTACCCGCAGGGCGAAAGAGGGGAAAATAGACACGATTGTCGGGCGCGATAAGGAGATTTACCGCGTACTTCAAATTCTCTCCCGCCGCACCAAAAACAACCCCTGCCTTATCGGCGAACCCGGCGTCGGCAAGACCGCTATTGCCGAGGGGATAGCTCTGAAACTCGCAAACGGCGATGTTCCGTTTAGACTTAAGGACAAGGAGCTGTATCTGCTAGATCTTACGGCTCTGGTTGCGGGAACGCAGTTCAGAGGGCAGTTTGAAAGCCGCGTTAAAAGTCTTATCGACGAGGTCAAAAACGCGGGAAATGTTATGCTTTTCGTGGACGAGGTGCATAATCTCGTGGGTACGGGCGGCGATTCCGACGGCTCGATGAACGCCGCGAATATCTTCAAGCCCGCGCTGTCCCGCGGGGAATTGCAGGTTATCGGCGCGACGACTTTTTCGGAGTACCGCAAGCATATCGAAAAAGACAGCGCGTTGGAACGCCGTTTTCAGCCCGTTACGGTAAACGAGCCTACTATCGACGAGACAATAACTCTGCTCGGCGGTATCAAGGGCTATTACGAGGATCATCACAAGGTTCATGTGACAGATGAAATCGCGAAAATGTGCGCGGTGCTGTCGGAGCGGTATATAAACGACCGTTTTCTGCCCGATAAGGCGATAGACTTGCTTGACGAGGCTTGCGCCTGCGCGTCGCTCGGCAGCAGCGCGATTACCGAGTATGAAAATCTCAAAAGCGAGATTAAGGCTCAGCGCGTTGAGGAAAGCGAGCTTGCGGAGGAGTCAAGCATCGATTACGAGCGTCTGGCTGAACTAAAGACCACTATTGCCAAAAACGAGGAAAAGCTTTCGGGTCTTAAAGAACAGGCTGAAAACGTCTATGTAACAGCCGAGGACCTTTCTAAAGTAATCGAGCTCTGGACGGGAATTCCCGCAAATAAGATACAAGAGACCGAGTTTAAGAGAATGTCGGTGCTGGAGGAGCATCTTAAGGCTAAAATAATCGGTCAGGACGAGGCGTGCGAGCTTGTTGCGAAAGCGATAAAGCGCAGCCGCGTGCAGCTTTCCGACAGGCGCAGACCCTCGTCGTTTATATTCGTAGGACCTACGGGCGTGGGCAAGACGGAGCTTGTAAAGG
>CANQNY010000059.1 GCA_947625335.1 uncultured Clostridia bacterium
CTTGTCCTGCTGGAGCTGATAATCAGATTCGAACTGATGACCTCATCCTTACCAAGGATGTGCTCTACCAACTGAGCTATATCAGCACTTTTTCAACAACAATAGTATTATACCACATCAAAAACACTTTGTCAAGGGGTTTTAAAAAATTTTTCTATTGATTTTTGGCAAAAAATATGGTATACTTATAATAGTTGTATTTTGGCAGGCTAATTTGGAACTTTTTTCCTTTTTGAGGAGGGTTTTTCGTGAGGATGTTGAATATAGGGTTCGGGAACTCTGTAAACGCCGATAGAATTGTAGCTGTTGTAAGCGCGGACGCTGCTCCCATAAAGCGGATTGTTCAGACTGCAAAGGATAACGGAACGGCTGTCGACGCTACTTGCGGACGGAAAACCCGCTGCGTTATTATCTGCGACAGCGGACACGTTGTGCTGTGCGCGATGACTCCCGAAACGATAACGTCCCGCGATGCGGACGCTTGACGGAAAGAGAGGTATTTTATGAGCGGTACATTGTTTGTGGTATCCGCCCCCGCAGGGTGCGGCAAAGACACTATTTTAAACGAGGTTTTCAAGAGATGCAGCAGCGCGGGCTATGCAGTTTCCGCGACTACGCGCGCGCCGCGCGAGGGCGAGGTTGACGGCGTTCACTATTGTTTTCTCTCAATAGATGATTTCAAGAAGAAAATCGCCGAAAACGAGGTTCTCGAATACACCGAATACTGCGGCAATTTCTACGGCACTCTTAAAAAGAACGTTGAGGATCTGTTAGCGTCGGGCAAGGACGCCGTTTTGAAAATCGAAGTCGAGGGCGCGATGAATATAAAACGGCAGTTTCCGAAGGCTCAGTTAATCTTCATCTTGCCGCCTAGTTGGGAAGTTTTGGAAACCCGCCTCAGAAACCGCGGCACGGAAACCGAGGATAAAATTCGCGAGCGTATCGCGCAGGCGCGCACAGAGCTTTCGTTTGCGGAGAATTACGATTATCTGGTGGTAAACGACGATCTCGAAGAGGCTGTCTGCGATATGCTGGCGGTGTTCCGCGCGGAAAAGCTCAGAAAAGCCAATTGCGGGGAGCTTTTGGAGCGGTTTAAATGACGGGTTATGCGCTGGTGGCGGTGGAGAACACGCTTTTCGCGTTCGATAAGCTGTTTTCGTACAGAATTCCGTTTGATAAGGCGGGCAAGGTCATGGCGGGCATGCGGGTCGTCGTGCCGTTCGGGCGTGGCAACAAAAAGCGCATAGGGCTGGTTATGAGGCTGTCTGATGAGCCTTCGGAGAGCGATAAAGCAAAACCGGAGGGGTCTTTGAAGATTATCAAGAACATTCTGTCGGTCATAGACGAGCAGCCTGTTATTTCCGAGGAGCTTATAAAGCTTTGCGAATGGCTTAGGGATAACACATTCTGCACCTATTACGACGCTTTCAGGACAATTCTCCCGCCGGGGCTTAATTATTCCCTCAAAACGAGGTATAATGTCAACAAGAAGTTTTCTGGGCAGCTTACCGTGGGCGAAAGTTTGCTTTATACACAGCTTTTGTCCGCAGACAAGACAACCTTTGACGCTCTTATACAAGGCAACAAGGAGCTTGTATCGAGGATTGTAAAAAAGGGCGCGCTTTTAGAGATAACGGACGCGGGCAGGCGCGTCGGCGATGAGAATATCCGTATGGCGAGGGTGGCGGTGGTTTTCAGCGATGATCTGGGAGAGCCGCTTGATGAAAAGCTGTCGCCAAAGCAGCGGGAGGTTATGGAGTTTCTTTCGCGGTCGGACGGAGCGTCTGTTCACGAGATACGCTACAATTGCGGGGTAAGCTCGGCGGTGGTGAAACGGCTTGCGGAAAAGGGGCTTATAGAGCTGTATGAAAAGCAGATCTTCCGCCTTGAAAGCAATGAGCCTGCGACGGAAAACCCCGATGATATAGTGCTGTCGCATAAACAGCAGCAGGTTTTTGACGGGATAAAGGCTCTTATGGACGATACCGAGCCGCGCTGCGCTTTACTCCGCGGGGTTACGGGCAGCGGCAAGACTTCGGTGTTTATAAAGCTGATAAACGAGGCGTTAAAACAGGGAAAATCGGCTATGATGCTGGTTCCCGAAATATCGCTCACGCCGCAGACGGTGGGGAAATTCCGCCGCCTTTTCGGAAACGAGGTCGCCGTTATGCACAGCTCTCTGTCGCTCGGAGAACGCGCCGACGAATATAGGCGCGTCTGCTCCGGGAAAGCGCGGATTGTTATCGGGACGCGCTCGGCGGTGTTCGCGCCCGTGCAAAATCTCGGAATAGTGGTAATCGACGAGGAGGGCGAGGGCTCTTACAAGTCGGAAAGCGCGCCGCGCTATCATGCGCGGGACGTCGCAAAGCAACGCTGTTTCGCGCATAATGCGCTGCTGGTATTAGCGTCCGCTACGCCGTCGCTGGAAAGCTATTATAACGCCAAAATCGGGCGTTACAGCCTGTTTGAAATCGACGAACGCTATAACAACGCCGTGCTGCCCGAAGTTCATATTATCGATATGGCTGAGGAACGCAAAAACGGCAACACATCTACGTTTTCAACGCAGCTTGTCGATGAAATCCGCGGCTGTCTGGCACGCGGGGAACAGTCGATTTTGCTGCTTAACCGGCGCGGCTACCGCACAAGCGTCCGGTGCGCGGCGTGCGGAAAGCCGCTGGAGTGCCCGAACTGCTCTATGCCGCTTACTTATCACAAGGTGAACGACTGCGTTATCTGCCATTGCTGCGGGTATATGCGGCGGGCGGACAAGGTCTGTCCCGCGTGCGGGAGCAGGTTTTTCAATATGACGGGCGAGGGAACGCAGCTTATTGAGGACGAGCTGTCGGAAATGTTCCCGCAAGCGAAAATTCTCCGTATGGACGCTGATACCGCCTCGGGCAAGGACGCGTTTGAGCGTTGTTTCAAGGCGTTTGCGGCGGGGGAATACGATATTATGGTCGGCACGCAGATGATAGCCAAGGGGCTGGATTTCCCGCGGGTGACGCTGGTGGGCGTGCTTAAGACCGACAATTCGCTTTACGCGTCGGATTTTCGCGCGTATGAGCGGACTTTCTCGCTGATAACGCAGGTCGTAGGGCGCGCGGGGCGCGGAGAGCTGCGCGGAAAGGCTCTTATACAGACGTTTTCGCCGGAGCATTTTGTGATAAATCTCGCGGCTTGCCAGAATTATCGCGAGTTTTACGAGGAGGAAATTGCTCTTCGCGAAACAAGGGTATATCCGCCGTTCTGCGATGTAACGATTTTCGGATTTTCCTCGTTGGAAAGCAAACGCTGCGAGAACGCGGCGCGGGAGTTTTCGCAGCTTTTGCTAAAGAACGCCTTGCCGCACGGCAGCCGCGTTCCGCTTGCAATTTTAGGTCCTGCGCCGAACGCCGTCGGCAAGGTCAACGGAAAGTTCAGATATTCGCTGATAGTGAAGTGCAGGAACAACAAGCTGTTCCGCAGCGTTGCGGAGCAGACGTTAAAGGACGCATACAAGAACAACGCGTTTGCAAACGTTGCGTTTTACGCCGATATTGGCGGGAATGTTGAGTAAATTGAATAAATTCAGCGTAAAGGAAGGAAAACAATGGCGTTAAGGGAAATTCTCAAATTCGGGGACGAGGCTCTCCGAAAAAAGTGCAGGGTAGTGACCGCATTTGACAAGAAATTGTGGGAGCTGCTGGACGATATGGCGCAGACTCTCCACGGCGAGCAGGGCGTGGGTCTTGCCGCGCCGCAGGTGGGAATTTTAAAGCGTGCGGTGGTTATCGACCTGTTGGACGGCAAGGGCGTGCATGAGCTGATAAATCCCGTTATTTTGTCGCAGGAGGGTTCTCAGACGGGAAACGAGGGCTGTTTGTCCGCGCCCGGAGAATGGTGCGAGGTGGAACGCCCCGCAAAGGTGACTGTGAAGGCATTCGACCGAAACGGCGAGGAGTTTACCATAACGGGCGAGGGGCTTATGGCGCGGGCGTTGTGCCACGAGATTGACCATCTCGACGGGATTTTGTTTATCGACCGCGTAAAGCCCGATATTGCTCCGCGCTGAATTGATATTAAGCGAGGACGTTATGATACTTGAAATTCTTAAATTCGGAGATCCTGTTTTGCGGGAACATTGCGAAGAAGTTACCGAGTTTGACGACAAGCTCGGAAAACTGCTTGACGATATGTATGAAACCATGCTCGACGCGGACGGGATAGGTCTTGCCGCGCCGCAGGTGGGAGTATTAAAGCGCGTTGTCGTGATAGACACCGGGGACGGCAGGATAGAGCTTGTAAATCCAGTTATAACGGCTATGTGGGGCAAACAATACGAGGCGGAGGGCTGCCTTTCCTGCGTCGGGAAACGCGGAATTGTAAAGCGTCCCGCGCATGTTCGCCTAAAAGCGCAAAACCGTTTCGGAAAGCCCATAAAGCTCCGCGGGCGGGAACTTCTCGCAAGGGCGTTCTGCCATGAAATTGACCATTTAAACGGTATTCTTTATGAAGATAAAGTTATAGAGTGGGTTGAAGACGAGGAGGGCAAAGAGTGAGAGTTGTTTTTATGGGAACTCCAGATTTCGCGGTGAAAAGCGCGCAGGCTTTGAAAAACGCGGGACACGAGATATGCGCGGTGTTTACCCAACCCGACAAGCCGAAAAACCGCGGGAAAAAGCTGACCCCGTCGCCCGTGAAAGAATTCGCCGAGGAGAACGGAATTCCCGTGTATCAGCCGAGGTCGCTTAGAAAGGGCGAGGAGGCTGGGGAGTACCTTCAAACGCTGTCCGAGCTTGCGCCCGATGTTATCGTTGTGGCGGCTTACGGGCAAATTCTCCCGAGGGAAATTCTGGAAATTCCGAAATACTGCTGTGTGAACGTTCACGCGTCGCTGCTGCCGAAATATCGCGGAGCAGCGCCAATTCAGCGTTGTATACAATTCGGCGAGACCAAATCGGGCGTTTGCACAATGCGAATGGAGGAGGGGCTTGACACCGGCGACGTTATCGAACGCGCGGAAACGGAAATTCCCCCCGATATGACGGGCACGGAGCTTTGGGACAGGCTTTCGGAGCTTGGCGGGGAGCTTATCACGTCCACTCTCGAAAAGCTCGAAAACGGCACGGCGACCTTTACAAAACAGCCCGACGACGGCGCGACTTATGCGAAAATGATTACAAAAGAGGAACTTAAGCTCGATTTTTCACAATCGGCGCGGGAAGTGTGCAATTTTATCCGCGCTATGGCGGACAGCCCGTGCGCGTACACAATTGTCCGCGGAAAGCGGCTGAAAGTGTACAGAGCGCGGATTTCGGGGAAAAAATCGGATTTGCCCGCGGGGGCGGTTGCAGATGTGGAACAATTTGCCGTTGTGTGCAAAAACGGAGATTGCATAGAGCTATGCGAGGTGCAGCCGGAGGGCGGCAAGAGAATGCCCGCCGAGGCGTTTTTGCGCGGGTGCAGGCTGGAAGTTGGCGAACAGACGGGATAAGGCGAAAGGCGGATTTATGGCGGACGCAAGAACAACAGCGGTGAAAATGCTGCTTAAAATGGAAAATGACAGCTCGTATTCCAATATTTTACTGAATTCCGCGTTTGAGGGGACGGATTTGTCCGAGCGCGACAAGGCGTTTGCCGCCGCGCTGTTTTACGGGGTCTCCGAGCGGAAAATGACGCTTGATTTCATCATCGCGCAGTACAGCAGGCTGCCGCTGGAGAAAATCGAACCGCAGGCTCTGGCGGTGCTCAGAATGGGGATTTATCAGCTTATGTTCATGAATTCCGTGCCCGCGAGCGCAGCCGTAAACGAGAGCGTGAAACTCTGCAAAAAGCTGAAACTGTTCAGCGCGGAGGGCTTTGTAAACGCGCTTTTGCGGAATTTTCTCAGAAATGACAAAAATGTGGATTATTCGGGGCTGGAACTCCCCGAGCGGCTGTCCGTCGAGTATTCCTGTCCGCGTTGGATAGCCGAAAAATGGATTGCGGAATACGGCGAGGAAAACGCTGTCAAAGCGATGAAAGCGTCTCTGGGCGCGCCGCCGTTGTATGCGAGGGTAAATACTACCAAAATTTCTGATGAAGATTTGGTAAAAATGCTGAAAAAAGAGGGCGTTCGGGCGGCGGTAAATCCCAAACTGGCGGGCTGTATAAAACTGGAAAAAACGGGCGATATCGAGCAGCTTGACAGTTTCAGGCAGGGTTTTTTCCACATTCAGGACGTGTCAAGCCAGCTCTGCTGCCTTACGCTGAAACCTATCGTCAACGAGACGGTTCTGGACATCTGCGCCGCTCCGGGCGGGAAAACGTTTACAATGGCGGAGATAATGGGAAATAATGGGAAGATCATCTCCATGGATATGTATGAACAGCGCGTGGAGCTTATTGAACAGGGCGCGAAACGCTTAGGACTGCGGATAGTCGAGGCTCTGGAAAACAACGCCGTGCGGTTCAACGAGCAGCTGCCCAAAGCCGACAGAGTGCTTTGCGACGCGCCGTGTTCGGGGCTTGGCGTGATACGCCGCAAGCCCGAAATAAAGTACAAGCAGCAGTCGGATTTCGACGAGCTGCCGCGGCTCCAGAAAGCCATTCTCGACGTGTCGTCGAGGTACGTGAAGGTCGGCGGGACGCTGGTGTATTCGACCTGCACGCTCTCCCGCGCGGAAAACGACGATGTGGCGCGGGATTTCGCGGCGTCGCACCCCGAATTCTCGCCGATTGTCCAGCCGCTGGCATACGAGGGCGCGGAAAACAGCCCTACTCGGACATTCTTCCCCGAAGAGGACGGCGGCGACGGATTTTTCACCGCGTCGTTTCGGCGCATAAAATAGGCATTTTTCGCTAATCTGAAGTTCAAGGAGCGTTTTGAGAGAATATGGACAATTCGGAGAAAATCGACATACTATCCTGCTCTTTCGAGGAGCTGGAGAGCGAAATTCTCTCCATGGGAGAAAAGGCTTTCCGCGCGAAGCAAATTTACGAGTGGCTGCATACCCGCAAAGTGAACGATTTTGCACAGATGTCCAATATTTCTGCACAATTAAAGACTAAGTTGAACGAAAAATTTTGTATAAAATCACTAAAAATTAAAAAAAGACTTGTCAGCAAGATAGATAATACTGTAAAATATCTTTATGGGCTGCCCGACGGCGAGAGCATTGAAACCGTGCTTATGGAGTACAAACACGGCAACAGCCTGTGCGTGTCAACGCAGGTCGGGTGCAGAATGGGCTGCCGATTTTGCGCGTCAACCATCGCGGGGTGGGTGAGAAATCTGCTGCCGTCGGAAATGCTGCTGCAAATCTACGAGACCGAGCGCGACAGCGGACGGCGCGTCGACAGCGTGGTGCTTATGGGCATCGGCGAGCCGCTGGATAATTTTGACAATGTGATAAAATTCCTCAAAATCCTCAATTCCGACGGAAACGGTATGAGTTTGCGGCATTTGTCGCTGTCAACCTGCGGGCAGGTCGACAAAATCCGGGAGCTTGCGAAACTGCGGCTTGCCGTGACGCTTTCGGTGTCGCTGCACGCCGCCACGGACGAAAAACGAAGTGAGATAATGCCGATAAACAGGCGGTATCCGCTGTCGGAGCTTATGAGCGCGTGCGACGATTATTTCAGCATTACGGGCAGGCGGATAAGCTTTGAATATTCGCTTATCGAGGGCGTAAACGACACCGACGAGTCCGCGGACGAGCTTATAGCTCTGCTACGTGGAAAAAATTGCCATATAAATCTAATTCCCGTAAACGAAGTGAAAGAGCGCGGGTTTAAGAAAAGCCGCTCGGTGGAGCGGTTTCGGGCGAGGCTTGAAAAGGCGGGGCTGAACGCTACGGTGAGGAGAACGCTCGGCGCGGATATTTCGGCGGCATGCGGGCAGCTGCGGCGCGAGTTTAAAGAATAGGGCGGTAAACGCCGATTTTATAGAATATTTTAAGAATTAAAGGTTGTGGTATTTTGAAAATCTTTTCCAAAACCGATATAGGGCTTATACGGACCGAAAATCAGGATAAGGTCTGGGGGGAAATGCTCTCGGAAAACGCCTGCGCCGCGGTGTTGTGCGACGGAATGGGCGGCGAAAGCGAGGGCGGTCTTGCAAGCGGGATCGCGGTGGATATTATTTCCAAACGCATAAAGGAGAATTTCCACGAAAATATGAGCGGAAATTCCGTGCGGAATATGCTTATCACGGCGGTGTCTGCTGCAAACAGCATGGTCTGGGACACCGCCAGACAGCGCGTTCACGATGTTATGGGAACGACCTGCGTTGCGGCGATAGTTTTCGGCGGGACGGCTTATATCGTGAATGTGGGTGATTCCCGCGCGTATCATTTGTTCACACAGGGCGAGGATTGGTGCATAAGACAGGTGACTAAGGATCACTCCCATGTTCAGGAATTGGTAGAAAAAGGAAGAATTACCGAGGAGCAGGCTCGCACTCACCCCATGCGCAACAAAATCACGCGCGCTATCGGCGCGGAACAGTACGTCACGCCCGATTATTTCGAGCTGCCGATGAACGGCGGCGAGATGCTGCTTATGTGCAGCGACGGGCTTTCGGCTTACGGGGACGATATGGATATTCTGACGCTGTGCTTTGACTCGAAAAACGAGGACTGCTGCGATAATCTGATAAAGTACGCCAACAGAAACGGCGGTCACGACAATGTTTCCGTGGCGTTTATCGTAAATTGAGTTTTCGGGAAATTTCGTTGGTTTGTACAAATTTTTTATCGGTTAATATTCCGGGTTTGGAGAAAATGTGAAAAATCCGGGGCTATCGGGGCTTTATGCTGCGAAATTTTACTTTTTTGTAAGAAAAATCGGAGCTTTTATATATTGACATTTGGTGAAATAAGTGGTATTATCTAAAGTGGGGACTTTTTCCTAATAATTCAATATTTGCGTTACTAAAAGACACACCTTAGGGGAAGCGTTTGCACCATACGGCATGCGCGGCGGGTTTTCCCGACAGAGAAGTATGGAGAAATGGCGGATACAAATGGATAACAATATCGGAAAAAAGCTTGACGGACGGTATGAGCTGCTGGAGCTTATCGGCGTCGGCGGAATGGCGGATATTTACCGCGCAAGGGATATTCAGGAAAACGAGATTGTCGCGGTAAAGATCTTAAAAACCGAATTTGCGGGCAGCGACGAGTTTCTGCGCCGTTTCCGCAACGAAAGCAAGGCTATAGCTCTGCTTTCCCACCCGAATATAGTGAAAATCTATGACGTGGGCTTTACCGACAAGGTTCAGTTTATCGTTATGGAGTATGTCGACGGCATTACGCTTACCGATTATATCGAGCAGCAGGGCGTTTTGAAATGGCGCGACGCGGTGCATTTTACTATTCAGGTTCTGCGCGCTCTTATGCACGCTCACGACAGGGGAATTGTTCACCGCGATGTGAAAAGCTCGAATATAATGCTCCTGCGCGACGGCACGATAAAGGTCATGGATTTCGGGATTGCGCGTTTCAACCGCGAGAACAACAAGACCATGTCCGAAAAGGCGATAGGTTCGGTGCATTATATCAGCCCCGAACAGGCGCGCGGCGATATTACCGACGAGCGCAGCGATATTTATTCCGTGGGCGTGGCGTTGTATGAGATGCTGACGGGAAGAAAGCCGTTTGACGGGGATACGCCCGTGGCTATTGCGCTGAAACATATGCAAAACGCTCCGAAAAAGCCTTCGGAGATAAATGAGACCATTCCGGAGGGGCTGGAGCAGATAGTTCTGCGCGCTATGCAGAAAGACCCCGCGGCGCGTTATCAGACGGCGGGCGAGATGATAAACGATCTTGAGGAGTTCAAAAAGAATCCGGGGATTGTGTTCGATTATAAGTACAATTCCACCGACGGCACGGCAAAGTATATCGACAGACCCAATCCCGCTGTGGACAGAGAGGCTTTCCGGCGCAAGAAAGTCGTAAGCCAGCCGGAGAAAGAATACGACGAGGACGAGTATTACGACGACGATGACGATGATTACGATGACGACGACGAGTACGAGGAGCGCCGTTCGCCGCTTATACCGATACTGTTCGCGGTAGGCGCGGCGTTTGTTATCGCGACGGTATTTTTGGTGCTGAAACTTGTGGTTGACGGCTTGGGCGCAGGCAGCAGCAGCAATAATTCCGAAAGCTATATGCAAAGCAACGGCATTGTTGTGACGAACGGACAGTTCCCCATGCCTAATCTTGTCGGAATGACGTGGGACGAGGCAATGGCTCTCTACGGGGACGGGCAGTATATGACGCTTGTGCCGCAGGAGGAATGGAGCGAGATAGTTCAGGGCGAGATTTTCGAGCAGCAGTATTCCGAGGGCAGACCCGTAAAGGTAGGCACGACTGTAAACGTCAAGGTAAGCAAGGGCAGAAAGCAAGTTGAGATACAGGATTTCAGAAACCGCAAGGTGGCTGACGCAGAGCAGCAGCTCAGAAAAGACGGTTTCGAGCCGTCAAAGACCTATATGGAGGACGAGGAGGTCGCGAAGGACTGCGTGATTTCCACCAGTCCCGAGGCGCATACCATGCTGCCGCAGGGGTCTACCGTTGTGCTGGTGGTAAGCTTAGGTCCGTCGCAGAAGTCGGTTCAGATACAAAATATGGTGGGAATGCCGATTTCCGAGGCTAAGAGAATTTGCGAAGAGCAGCATTTGAACGTCACCGTGGAGTATGTCGGCAGCACGGAGGAAAAGGATAAAGTTATCGCGCAGAGCCTGCCGAAAAACACCATTGCTAACCGCGATGACGAGATTGTTCTTACCGTCAGCAAGGGTCAGCTTGACACTATGATTTCTACGGTTGAGATCGGTATTCCTATAGGGGTTTCGGGCGAGTTTGAGTTCAAGTATTTCGTGAACGGCGTTTTGGATGATGAACATACCGAAACCCGCGATGTAAGCCTTGCGGGGTCGAGAACGCTGACTTACGAGGTCGAGGGCGAGCAGGACGAGGTAAAATCCCTTGTTATCAAGGTTAAATCGCTGAAAACGGGCAAAGAAGGCACGTTTGTTGAGATAAATATCGACTTCTCGGAAGATCCGCCAAAGCAGGAGGAGGTTCAGCGCAACAGGACGATTTTCCTGACGCTTAACCGCGAGGACAGCAGCAGTTCCGATGAGTCGAGCAGCTCGTCAGACAGCAGTTCCGACGAGTCGAGCAGTTCAGACGACGATGATTGATTCGGAGGAATTTCATATCTGTGCAGAGTTTTAACGGTATGATAACAAAAGCTATCGGGGGCGTCTACTATGTAGATGCCCTTGACGGCTTTCCCTCGGGCGAAACGTTTAAATGCGCGGCAAGAGGGATTTTCCGCGCGCGGGGTATCAGTCCCTCGGCGGGGGATTTTGTAAGCGTTTCGTCAGACGAGGGCGGAAATTATGTAATTTCCGAAATTCACGAGCGGAAAAATTACCTTGTCCGCCCGCCGCTTGCAAATCTTGATAAAATAGTTTTTGTAAACAGCACGACAGCGCCCTCGGTGAACAGGTTTATACTCGATAAGCTTGTAGCGATAGCCGACAGCAAGGGCATTGAGCCTGTTATTGTGTTCACGAAAATCGACCTTGAAAACGCGGGCGAGCTGCCCGAAATTTACGGGAAAATCGGAATTCCCGTGTGTCCCGTGAATAATCTGACGGGCGAGGGCGCGGCTGCGGTGCGCGAGCTTATAACGGGCTGTACGGCGGCGGTTATCGGAAATTCCGGAGTCGGCAAGTCCAGCCTTCTTAACGTTCTCTACCCCGAACTTTCGCTTTTGACCGCGGATATCAGCAAAAAGCTGGGGCGCGGGCGGCATACCACCAGAGGGGTGGAGTTCTACAAAAAAGACGGGTATATAGCCGACACGCCGGGGTTTTCGACGGTGGACACCGAGCGGTACTGCCGTATTCCGAAGGGCGAGCTTGCGTTTGCGTTCCGCGAATTTCGCCCGTTTTTGGGAGAATGTGAGTTTTCCGACTGCAAGCACGTTAAAGAGCGCGGCTGCGCGGTTCGGGCGGCGGTGAATTCGGGAGAAATTGCTGCTTCGCGCTATGAGAGCTATCTTCGCATGTTCGACGAGGCGGGGAAAATCAACGAGTGGGAGTGAAATTACCCGAAAATTGCAGGCTGAAAATCCGCACAATTTTCACATATCAAACGAGTTGGATAAGAGCCGTCAACCCGCGTTGTGAAGCGAATTTTGCGGTTTCGGGCAGGCAGGGAAAAATCAACGAGTGGGAGTGATAAAATGCGCCAAAAAACGGCGTCGATAGTCTGCGGCGCACCCTGCGCGGAATTCCCGCCAAAACGCTTTGAAAACAGCGTCGAGGGGCTTGTTATCGCGGCGGACAGGGGGCTGGATTACTGCCTTGCGGCGGGAATTTTACCTGCCATTGCGGCGGGAGATTTCGACAGCGCGAAAAGCGGCGTTCCGGAGGGCATTGAGTGCGTGCGCGTGCCGCCTGAAAAGGACGACACCGACGCGTTTTTGGCGGCGGAACTTGCGATAGAGCGCGGCTGCACCGAGCTGCGGTTTTTCTGCGCGCTCGGCGGGAGAGTTGACCACACGGCGGCGAATATTCAGATGCTTTCGGGACTTAAAAAACGCGGCGTAAAAGCCTGCCTTTTCGGCGATACCGCGAAGGTTTATCTGCTCGAAAACGAGGCTGTAAAAATCCCGAAATTCGACGGTTATCTTTCGATTTTTGCGTTAGGCGAAACGGCAAAGGCAACCGCGCGGGGCGTGAAATACCCGATAAAAGAGCATATTCTGACAAACGATTTTCCGCTTGGCGTGTCAAACGAGATAACCGAAAATTTCGCGGAAATTACCGCCGTGAGCGGCACGATTTTGATTATCGAAGAGCATTTTTAAATAACACAAACGTTCGCGAAAGCGGACGTTTTTTTTTACTGTTCACTTTGCACTTTAAGCTTTATACTGCCAAACGGGCGTTTTTTTGTTCTAGCCGAAAAATTCGCCGCATAGAATTTAGCAAAACGGACAAGAATTGCAAGTTCAAAACGGAGGACGAAAAATGGCTGTACAAAATCTTGAAATTATAAAAGCGCGGAGCGAAAATTCGCTGCCGCGGCTGAAGTCGCTCGGAAAAATCCGCATAACCGAGCCGTTTTCGGCGGTATCGGAAATCAGAATTCGCGCCGGCAGACCCGCGGTTTGCGTGAATATTTTCGGGGAGATGAGGGTCTGTTCGGACAACTTTTCGGCGGGGGAAATTGCGGAATGTTTCGCGGAAATTTGCCGATATTCG
>CANQNY010000060.1 GCA_947625335.1 uncultured Clostridia bacterium
GCATATATTTTTGTAAACGCGTTTAAAACTACAATTGTCTTGTTCAAAAAATTACGTGCGGAAAGCTCTTCGCCGTTTTCTACAAAATCGAGGAAACACTCGTCGCACAAAAAAATCGTGTTATTTTCCGCGCATTTTTCGCAGATTTTTTGCAGCAAATCGCGCCGTAAAACGCGCCCCGTTGGGTTGTTCGGACTGCATAAAATCAGCATTTCCACGTCCTCGGAAAGCAAATTCAGAAAATCATCCGGAAGTGTAAAATTATCATTTTCTTGTAAAATAAAATGTTTTACATCGCAAAAAATTTCGCGGAGAGCTTTTTCGTATTCCGAAAAACACGGCGACGTGATAAGCGCGGTTTTTGGCTTAACGGCGCGGATTATTCGATAAATTAAATCCGCAGCACCGTTTCCGCAAACGATATTTTCCGTGGGGAAATTTAATTTTTCGGAGAGTTTTTTTGTAAGTTTTCTGCAAAAATGATCGGGATATTTTTCCCATTCATCAATATTTTGTAATATTTTTTCTTTTACACTTTCGGGCATTCCGAGAGGGTTTAAATTTGCCGAAAAATCGTACAGAATTTCGCGTCCGAATGCGTTCCCGCCGTGTTCCGAGATCAATTAAAAATCACCCCAAAAATTAAAATTCTAACCGCCGCAAAAATTGCCAAAACAACCGAGGAAGTGAGGTACATAAGCCGATTCGCACGACAAATGTCGTGTGGCTCTATCGCTCGAATTTCGTCGCCGATGTACTCCTTATGATGAAGTTCCCCGAAATAAAACGCGTCGCCCGCAAGCCGCAATTGGAGCGCTCCCGCACACACCGACTCGGTCTGCGCGGAGTTCGGACTCGCGTGTTTTTTGCGGTCGCGACGCCAGATTTTGAACGCATTTTTCGCGTTGTAACCGAGTAAGAATGAGCAGAAAATCATAACGATTGCCGTAATTCTCGACGGCAGGAAATTCAGCGCGTCGTCAATTTTTGCGGCGCATTTTCCGATTTTTGAATAACGCTCGTTTTGGTAGCCGATCATTGAATCCATCGTGTTTGCAGCCTTGTAAAAATACCCTCCGCAAACGCCGAAAATTGCGGTAAAAATTATCGGCGCGGTGACCCCGTCGCAGGTATTTTCGGCGACAGTTTCGACCGCCGCGCGCGCAATTCCGTCCGCGTCAAGCCGCTGCGTGTCGCGCCCCACGATCATCGAGACCGCTTTTCGCGCGCCCTCAACATCGCCTTTTTCAAGCTCGCGGAAGACGTTCATGCTCTCTTTTTTCAGATCCTTCGCGGCAATTATATAGCAAAACAACACGCTCTCAACGGCTATACCAAGCCAAATATTCAAGCTGTACGAAACAAAAATTACCGCGAGTGAAACACCCGCCGACAGCGTCAAAACCGTTACCGCAAGCAGCGTTCCACCGAGAAAAAGATGCTCGGAGAAATGCTCGCGAACGTCCTTTTCAAGCGCGGAAATCAGCCTCCCGATAAGGCGCACAGGGTGCGGAATCCGCCGCGGATCGCCGAAAATCATATCCAAAATAAACCCCGCAAAAAGCGGCAGCGCAGGCAAAAATAATTTCATAATTTTCTCGCTCCGACAATGTTTTTTCCGTTGAATTCCGCTGCAAAACCGCCGCAATTTTCGACTTGATAATCATAGAAATTCCGCGGTGGTATCGCGAATTTTTCCATAATCGCCATAATTGTTCCCCCGTGCAAAACGAAACCCAATTTTGAAAATTCCCCGTTTTCGCGGACAATTTTCTCAAATTTATCACAACATCTTTTTTTAAAATCCGCAGGAGCTTCGCCGTTCAGAAACGCGATATTACCGCCGTTTTCCAGCCATTTTTGATAGTGGAAATTGCCGACAAGTTCCTCAAAATTCTTACCCTCAAAATCTCCGAAATTTATTTCGTTAAACGCCTCGTGTAAAATAATTTTTTTGTCGGGAAAAATTATTTTCGCGGTCTCAACGCAACGTTTCAGGCTGCTCGAAAAAACGATGTCGCAGTCGGGATAACTCCGCGCGAGAAGTTCCTCTCTTCCCGCATCACAAAGCGGTTCGTCGGTTGTTCCGATGTATCTTTTTTCGAGATTTCCCGCCGTTTTCGCGTGACGAATAAGACAAATTTTCACGGTAAATCTCCTTTAATTTTTTCGGGAATTCCGCAAAAAATTCGTATCACTTTTTCGGAATTTTTCGCGATCATACAGCCCGATTTTCCAACATTTTCGCGCAGAATTCTGTCGTTTTTTCGGAGCGGAATTATCCCGCAGCCGACTTCGTTCATAATTATCACCGCGCGATTATTTTCCCCGCAAAGGCGTTCGCAAAACCGCACCGGATCTTCGTTTTTTTCGAGAATTCTCTCGATCAATTTGTGAAAATTATTCACGCATTTTGCGCTGAAAACCGCGTTGATATCGCATTTTTCGCCATCGAGAATTTCCTCGTCGCGAAAGCCGAAAACTGTTTTTGCGTATTCGGTTTTACCCTGAAATTGCCCGCCGATAATCATTATCAAAACGCCGCCACCTCCGAAATTATTTTCGCCAATTCCGCGAAAATTAACATCGAAATTTCGCAGATTTGCAAATACCAGCCTGCCAGATCTCCCGTAATTCCGCCGAAATTTTTGTAAGAGAAAAATTTGTACAAAACAAGCGTTAAACCCGCGCCAACAACCGCGAAAATTCCCGTCACACCGCCGAAAATCAGCATTGCCGCAACGCACGCGGCGACAACAAAAATAAGCGTTCCGAGCGTAATTTTTTTGTGCGCGGGATTTGAAAACGCGAAAAGTGAGCCGCTGTTTTTCGCGTTTTTAAACGTCACCGCACACAGCCCGCTGAGGGCTCTCGAAAGCACAAATCCGACCGCGATAACAGCGTCCGCGCGCGCTCCGCCGACCTCGCAAAACAGCGCGAATTGCAGCAAAAAATACATGCATAATTTAATCGCTGCAAACGCGCCGATGTGCGGATCGCTCATTATTTCAAGCTTTTTTTCGCGCTCTGCATGTGCTGACACCGCGTCAGAAACGTCGCAAAATCCGTCGAGGTGAATTCCGCCCGTAATCAAAATCGGAATTGCGACCGATACCGCGCTGTTCAAAATAATTCCGATTGAAAAATGCTCGCAAAGCCTTCTCCAAAGCCAAAAAAACGCCCCCACGACCGCTCCGACAAGCGGAAAAAAACACAGCGCGTAACGCCGATTTTCCTCGCGCCACTCCACTTTCGGCATCGGAATTCTTGAATACATCAAAAATGCCGACGCTAATGACCTCAAAATTTTCATCACAAATTCCCTTTTCTAATCAGCGGAATTCCGAAAACACATTCTACCGCGCAGTCCGACATTTCGGCGATTTTGCGGTTTAATTCCGACAAATTTTTCTTGTACAATTCCGTTGTTTCATCATACAAAATTCCGTCCCGCGAAACGTCGTTTGTTACGATAACCAAGCGGTCTGCGACGTTTTTTAAATGCATAATTCCGTCCAGAATTTTCTCGTTCGGAAACCTAATTTCATCGCCGCAAAACATCTCGTTTGCACAAAGATTTCCCAGACATTCCAGCAGCACTCCGCAGCCCGCGGGAAGTGAAATTTCCCCGACGTCTCTGTATTTTTCAATCGTCGCAAAGCCCTTTCCCGCGCGGTTTTTTCGGTGTCGTTCAATCGCGGCGGCAGCCTCCTCACCTGAAGGAATCATCGTCGCAACGTAGAATTTTTCCCCCGAAAAATCGGAAAAAAGGCTCTCCGCAAACGTTGATTTTCCGCACTTTGAACCGCCCGTTATCAATGTCATTTTTCCGCTCATTTAAATTCCTTGTACCTTTCAATTTTCGCCTCTGAGAACCTGTGAGCCTTGTAATATACCTCCAAAGCCCCGTCGAGCAGCGGCAGCAAAAGCACTCCGCCCGTGCCCTCGCCGAGATGCAGCCCGGCGTGGATCGGAGCCTCAAGCCCGATATTTTCAAGCAGCATTTTTCCCGCAGGTTCGCTTGAAACATGACTTGCAAGCATAAAATCCTTAACTTTCGGATTGATATGATACGCCAGACACGCCGCCGCAGCGCTTACCACGCCGTCGATAACCATCGTCATTCCGTAAAACGCACCGCCCAAAAACAGTCCCGTCATACCCGCGATGTCAAATCCGCCGACTTTCGAGAGAACGTCGACAGGGTCGTCGGGGTCGGGTTTATGCAGTTTCAGAGCCGCGCTGATAACCTCGATCTTGCGCTGCAGCCGCTCGTCATCAAGCCCCGCGCCCCTGCCCGTCACCGCTTGCGGCGGCACGTTCAGCATAGCCGCTGTTACGGCGGCAGCGGCGGCGGTGTTGCCTATCCCCATTTCTCCGCAGATAAGAATTTTGTATTTCAAAGCGTGAAGTTCTCTCGCAATATCCATTCCCGCCGAAATAATTTTTTTTGCGTCGGAATACGTCATAGCGGGTTCGCGAAGGAAGTTTTTCGTCCCGCGCGACAGCTTTATATTCCTAAGATTTTCGGCATTTTCGGGAGCGTTTTTCAGCCCCGCGTCAACCGCTATCACGTCCGCGTGAAACGCGTTTGCGAGGACGTTCACGTTGGATCTTCCCGCGCAGATATCGCTTACGCATTTTGTCGTAACATCGCTGTCGGACTGTGAAATTCCCTCCTCGACAACGCCGTTGTCCGCGCACATGACAACGACTGCCCGCGAGTCGATATTAACGTTTTCGTTGCACTGAACGGCGGCTATTTTCTCGACAGCCTCCTCAAGCAACCCTAAGCTCCCCAAGGGCTTTGCTATGCTGTTCCAGCATTCCCGCGAGCGTTCGGCAAAGAGCTTGTCCGAATTTTTTATATCAGCAATTCTACGCATTTTTCTCTCCAAACTCAACACATTTTTTCACAAAATTTTCTGCAATTTTCACGTCTGAATAAAAGTACAAATGCGGAAAACCCGCGTACATATTTTCAGCCGCGCGGGCGCATTCCCACGTTTTCCCGCTTGCTTTTTCGGCGTGAAAATCGCCCCCGGCGTTGTCGCTTTGGCAGTAGTGAAACTCGTGCGCGCGGATAATTTCGCCTTTTTTGCACAAAAGATTATCCGTTTTCGCGGTCATTTTTATGTAACCGAAATTTTGCAGTTTATTCGTTTTTACAACTTCACCTTCCAGAAATCCCACCGACGGAAAACTGTTATTTTCCGCGTCGCAAAGCGATTTTTGAAGGTACATAAACCCTCCGCATTCCGCGATCAACGGGATTTTGCAGCGCAATTTTATAAGCAAATTTTCCCGAAATTCCGAGTTGTTCGAAAGCAATTTTGAGTACAGTTCGGGATAGCCGCCGCCGAGAATAATTCCGCTTATTTTGTCGGGCAATTTTTTGTCGTGAAGCGGCGAAAAAAATTCTATCTCGCAGCCCATTTTCCGCAGCAAATCAAGGTTTTCCGAATAACAAAAACAGAACGCCTCGTCTCTTGCAACGGCGATTTTTACGGGTTTATTTTTCGCAATAACGGGAATTTCTATCGGCGAAAATTCGAGTTCGCAAGCCCGCGCCGTTTCGATAATTCCGTCAATGTCGAGATACTGCTCCGCAATTTTTCCGAGCCGTTCAAGCTGCCCGTCAATATCAACAATTTCGTCCGCGGTGACAAGCCCCAAATGCCGCGACGCTATCGAAAAATCACAGCTCGGAAACCGCCCGAAATAACGCGTTCCAAGCTCCGCGCAGATTTTTTTCACCCTCTCGCAAAGGCTTTCGGGCAGGCGATTGAAAATAAATCCGCGAATTTGATTTGGCTTTTGATACTCCAAAAAACCCTTTAAAACTGCGCCGATAGAGTCGCTCATGCCCTTGCAGTCCACGACGATAACGGTGGGAGAGCGGGTTATTTGCGACACGGAATGCGCCGAACCTCTGCCGCCTGCGCCGTCGTAAAAGCCCATCACGCCTTCGATTACGGATATTTCTCCCGCATACTCGCAAAGCAGATTTTTGAGGGTATTGTCGTCGCAGAAAAAGCTGTCGAGGTTGTGCGAATTTATTTTTATCGCCTTTTTCTGGAACATCGGGTCGATGTAATCGGGCCCGCATTTAAACGACGAAACGCGCATTTTTCGGCTGCAAAGAGCCTTTAAAATCGCGCAGACAATCGTCGTTTTTCCGCAGCCGCTGTGCGTTCCGCCGATTAAAATTCTGTCGGCTTTTTTCGTCAATTTAATCACTTTCCTTTTGCGCTGTTATCAAAAAAATCGGATTTTCCGCGCGCAGCATTGCATGCTTTCCGACAAATTCCGCCCGCGACGCCGCAAGCTGAATTATCTCGGGAGAGCTTATTCCATGCGCCTTGAGAGCGTTTATGCATTCTGACAGAGTGTCAATACAGACAGCCGAAACAACTATTTTGCAGAGCTTATTTTTCTCAAAAATAACGTCGATAATTTCGCTCAATTTCCCGCCCGAACCTCCGATAAAAACCCTGTCGGGCGCAGGCAAATCTTGCAGAATTTCGGGCGCGGTATCCTTCACAATTTTCACGTTATCGCACCCGAATTTCAGCAAATTTTTTCGGGTAAGTTCTGACGCCGCGTCATTTTTTTCGACAGCAAAAACCGTTCCCAAACCGCATTGCAAAGCCATTTCTACGGACACAGAACCCGTTCCGCTGCCGATGTCCCAGCATACTCCGCGCTCGGGAATTTCAAGCCGCGAAATTATCGCCGCGCGCACCGCCGATTTCGTCATCGGAACGTCTCCTCGCTCGAATTTTTCGTCGGCAATTCCGACAAATTTTACGCGCTCGAAATCCGCGTTTTCCGTCACGAGAACGCACAGCGCGGAGCATTCGATTTTCGCCAGTTCCTCGGCTGTTCCGACGGTGATTTTTTCGCTTGGGTAAGCCAAATTCTCGCCTATGTACACGCGGATTTTTTCCCTGCCGAATTCGCATAATTTAGTGCAAATTTCGGCTGGCGTTGTCTCTCCCCCGAGCAGAAAAAAGCAGAATTCGTTTTCGCAGACTGCACGCACAATGTTATTTTTTTTGCCGTGCAGGCTAATGAATTTCATTTGCTGCCACGGTTTTTTTATTTTCGCGCAGAAATAACTCGGCGATGAAATCCCGCAAATTACCTCGGTTTCATGCTCGCGAAGCGCCTCCGAAAGCGACTTCGCTGCGCTGAAAAAGCCGCTGTCGCCCGACAGCAAAATTGCCGCGTTGTCATATAAATTATTTGACAAAATTTCCTTGATTTCGCTTGTTTTCCAACTGTAAAAAACGCGTTTACAAAGTCCCAAAAACGGCTTTACAGCGCGCTCTGAGCCTATTAGAACATCCGCTTTTTCGATAACGTTTTTCGCTTGAATTGTAAGCGTCAAATCGCCGTCCATTCCGACGCCGACAATAAAAATTTTCACGGATTTTCACCTCCAAACGTCATTTTTTCGCGTAATAATATTTCAAATTCGGATATCGATATCCCGCTTTCGCACGGTCGCAAAAGCGTTATCATTTCGATTTTGCAAGCCCTCGCAGCCTGCGCTTTTTCGGGATAACCGCCCGCTTTTCCGCTGTTTTTTGTAACGAGAATTTCCGCTTTGCAGTCGCGAATATGACAAATATTTTCTTTTACAGAAAACGGACCTTTTCCGACAATTATTTTCTCCCGCGAAAACCCTAATTTAACGCACCGTTCAACATTTTTTTCGTCGGGGAGAATTCTCAGAAAGACGCGATTTTTATAGTCCGAAACGCGCGTCAACACCTCCGCCTCCTTGCTGCCGAAAACGCTTAAAATTCGCTTTGTACTGCGGTTTAACAGCTCTACAAGTTCCTCCGTATCGTGCGCAATTTCGCCAAATTCGCACTCTGTATTTTCGCGCAAAATTCGGAAATATTCCGTGCCGTTTTCGCGGCAGGCAGCCTTGATATTTTCCGTCGCGTGAACCGCGTAAGGGTGCGTTGCGTCGGCAACGAGCGAATATTCCCCGCTTGCGAGAAGTTTTGAAATGCCCTCGCGATCCAGCTTTCCAACGCGGATTTTAAGCGAATTTCCGCGCCCGATAAGCTCCGCACCAAGCGTTGTCGTCACGCAAATATCCGCGGGAATGCCGTTTTTTTCGCAAAATTCCGCAAGCTGTCTGCCCTCGGTCGTACCGCCGAAAATCAGCGCCCTAAACATCTTTGTAACCCCTCGGAGTCACCATTTTTCCGCGAATAATTTGCGTTTCGGAGTTGCCGATAAACACCGTCGTAAACATGTCCGCGTCGTAATCTGAAAGCTCGCCAAGCCGCATTACAGCGCACTTTTCGCCGTCCCGCCCTATGTTTTTCACCACGCCGCAAACGGTGTTCGGAGAGCGAAATTCGAGCGCGATTTCGCACGCTTTTCGCAGCGCGTCACGCCGCTTTTTTGACGCGGGATTGTACAGCACAATCACAAAATCCGCCTGCGCGGCGCAGCGTATCCGCGCCTCAATTTTTTCGGCGGGCGTCAGCAAATCCGACAGGCTTATCACCGCGAAATCGTTTGTCAGCGGCGCGCCAAGGACAGCTCCCCCCGACAGCGCGGCGGTCACTCCCGCGACGACTTCGATGTCGGTTTCGGGGAATTTTTCCGACAGTTGGAATGCTAATCCCGCCATTCCGAAAACTTCCGCGTCCCCGCTGCAAACCAGCGCGGTTATGCGGTTTTTCGACTGTTCAAGCGCGTACAGCACGCGCGATTTTTCCTCCCGCATGCCCGTGCTGTAAAATTCTTTTTCGGGGAAAATTGTCCGCAAAAGTTCGCAATAAACCGTGTACCCCACGACAACTTCGCATTTTTCGATAACATTTTTCGCCTCGATCGTCATGCCCTCCGCCGAGCCTGCCCCAAATCCGACAACATACAACTTCATAGCTCAATTTTCCTTTCAAAGCAAAGCTCCACAGGCAGCCTCGCAAACGCCGTTGTTATGCGCCCGCACGCCTTTTTCGGCGCGATAATTTCTCCGCCGCAGCACGCCGCGGCGCGCTCGCAGACGTTGTCCGCGCCGGTGATTTTTTTTACGAATTCGGACGATGTGAAGTTCCCCGAAACGCTCATCAGCTCCTCCGCGGTGAAAAATCTAAGCTCGATTTTGTACTTCTCGGCGAATTCCGCAAGCGCGGGTTCGGCGCGTTTTAAGTCCGCGCTTGCGGCGCAGGCAAGCCGTTCTTTCGGGATTTCAAGCTCCGCAAGCCGCCCGAAAACCGCGTTTTCTATCTCCGACAATGACGCGTTTTTTCGGCAGCCAATCCCTGCGACAATGTTTTTCGGCAGCAGCGAAAGAGTCGTTTCAAACGGCTTTGCAATGCCGTTTTCCGAGATTGAAATTCCGATTTTGGGAACGTTTTTCAAATCAAATTCGGACGGAATTTCCCGGCACAAAAACTCGCTTGAAAGCCCGATTTTTTCCCCGCGCACAACCGCCGCGGCAACCTCCTTCGCGGCTTTCAAATCGGTGACAACCAGCCCGTTCGCGCGGGCAAAACTGTCGGGCGAAAACCTCCCCGAAACGTCGGTAGCGGTGGTTATAACGGGGACGGCGCCGATTTTTTCCGCGATAATTTCCGCCAAACGATTTGCCCCGCCCAGATGACCCGACAAAATCGGCACGGAAAATCTCCCGCCCTCGTCCACGACAACGACGGCGGGGTCGGCGGTCTTCGAGCGCACAAACGGCGCGATTTCCCGCACGGCTATCCCGCACGCGCACACGAAAATTATTGCGTCAAAATTCCCGAAAACCGATTTTGTAAGCTCCGACAGATTATCGTAAAATTCCGCGTTGTTATGCGGAGTTCCGTCGGAATTTTTCCTAAAACAGAACCGCTTTGAAACAATATTTTCGGGTAACAACTCGGCTATTTTCGCTCCGAGCGCCGCGCCTTTTTTTGTCACGGAAATTATTGCCGCCCTCATTTTTTCGCCTTTCTGAATTCGGTTTCAAAGCCCTCGTCATACAATTTTGATAACTTGTAAACATCGCCTAAAAAGTTCCCCACGACGATCATCGCGGTCTTGGAAATGCCGTTTTGCCGCGCCGCTATGGGAAGTTCGGCGACCGTACAGCGGACAATTTTTTCATCGGGGAACGTCGCTTTATAGACAATCGCCGCGGGCGTTTCGGGCGGATAACCGCCGTCAATCAGCCGCCGCGAAAGCTCCTCGGTCATTCCTGCGCTTAAAAAAATCGCCATTGACGCGCCGTGCGACGCAAGGCTTTCGATTTTTTCGCGCGCAGGCACTTCGGTTTTCCCCGCTATTCGCGTTATTATAAGGGTCTGCGACACGCCGGGGAGGGTGTATTCCGCTTTGAGAGACGCTGCCGCGCCGCAAAACGAGCTTACTCCGGGGCACACATCAAACTCAATCCCAAGCGCCGCCAGCCTGTCCATTTGCTCGCGTATTGCCCCGTACAGCGACGGGTCGCCCGTGTGCAGCCGCGCCGTTGTTTTTCCCGCGCGGTGAGCTTTCTCCATTACCGAAATAACCTCGTCGAGGGTCATCTTCGCGCTGTTGTAGATCTCGCAGCCGCTTTTCGCATAATCCAGAAGTTCGGGGTTTACAAGCGATCCCGCATAAATGATAACGTCCGCGTTTTCGAGAATTTCCTTTCCGCGCACCGTTATCAGATCTTTCGCGCCGCTGCCCGCGCCCACAAAATGTACCATATTTTCTCCTTTTACAGCGAATTTTCCCGCTCAATTTCTCCGATAATCCCGTCCGCCAGTTCCGTTTTCGCGGTAATTTTCAGCTTGTCCGAAAACATTATTGCGGAGAATTTTCACCTGTTCACGCGCTCAATTTCTCCGACAATCTCGTCCGCAAGCTCCGTTTTCGCGATAATTTTTAACTTGTCCAAAAGCATTATTGCGGAGAATTTTCACCTGTTCACGCGCTCAATTTCTTCGACAATCCCGTCCGCAAGCTCCGTTTTCGCGATAATTTTCAGCTTGTCCGAAAACATTATTGCTGCGGTTTTTATGCTGCCCTGAACCCGCGCGTTGAGGTAATACTCCACGCGCCGAGAGAGAATTTCGAGCGTTTTTTCGCGCTCCCCGTCCGACAGTAGCGCAAGCGCCGCGTCCACCGTCACGCAGTCGAGAATTTTTGAAAGTTTCTCCGCCGAAACCCCCGCTTTCAGACCGCAGGCGGCAAGAACCTCCATTCTGCCGTCAGCCTCGCGGGAATGGGTGTTCATTATTCCCGCTCCGAGCTTTGTAAGCTTGCCGAGATGTCCCACCAGCAACACGCTTGAAAAACCGAGTTCCACGGCAATATCCAACGCCTCGCCGATAAAATTCGAGCATTTCACCGAGCATTTTTCCAAAAACGGGAATTTCTCCGAAATAAAGCTCTCCCCGTAATTGCCGAGCATCAGCACAACGCCCTCACCACCCGCTGCGCGCCGCATTTTCGCCTCCGCGCGGATTGTGTCAACCAGTGCCGCGCGGCTCATCGGCTCTACAATGCCCGTCGTGCCGATTATCGAAATGCCGCCCTCAATGCCCATTCGCGGATTGTAGGTTTTTTTTGCGATAACCTCGCCGTTCGGGACGGAAATCCTGACCGAAAATCCGCTCTCATACCCCGACTTTTCCGCCGCTTTCAGCACGCTCTCCTCAATCATTTTCCTCGGCACGGAATTTATCGCAAAGTCCCCGACGGGTCGGTCAAGCCCCGCCCGCGTAACCTTTCCCACGCCCTCGCCGCCTGTGATTTTTACGCCGCATGGCAGCTTTTTCACCTCGGCGTAAACGAGAATTCCGTCCGTCGCGTCAATGTCGTCGCCGCCGTCTTTTCTCACCGCGCAGGACGCGAAATCCTCCCCGATTTTCGGGTCGAGAATTTCAAGCGAAAGCACAATGCCTTTCGGAGTTACAAGCTGAAATTCACCGACAACATCGCCGCAAAGCAGCATTTCCGCCGCCGCGCCCGCAGCCGCCGCCGCGCAAGAACCCGTCGTGTACCCGCACCGGAGCTTTCTCCCGCCGTGACTTACATATTCCTCAAACATTTCTAAAATACTCACCGTAAAACAAAACGCACCGCAAAAGTCCGAAACCTTTACGGTGCGATATTCGCCAAACACGGACTCGCCAAAAAACCTTAATTGTTTCCCTGCTGAGCCTTTTTCTTAGCCTCTATATCCGCCAGAGCGTCTTTTCTCGAAAGATTTATCCGCCCCTGGGAATCTATCTCCATAACCTTTACGATTATCTCGTCGCCTATTGACACAACGTCCTCGACTTTTTCAACGCGGTGGTTTTCAAGCTTTGAAATGTGAACCATTCCGTCCTTGCCGGGAGCTATTTCAACAAACGCGCCGAAGTTCATAATACGAACGACTTTGCCCTTGTAAATCGCGCCGATTTCGGGCGGATTTACGATAGTGGAGATAACCTGAACGCACGCCTTTGCTTTCTCCATATCCAGTCCGCAGATGAACACGTTTCCGTCGTCGTCGATATCGATTTTGCAGTCGAAATCTGCGCAGAGCTTTTGAATAATCTTGCCGCCCTTGCCGATAACATCGCTGATTTTGTCCACGGGAACTTTTGTAGAAAGCATTTTCGGAGCGTATTTCCCGACTTCCTTGCGGGGTTCGGGAATAGCCTTAAGAATTACCTCGTCAAGGATATAATCGCGAGCCTTGTGCGTTTTCTCAAACGCGCTCTTGATAATTTCGGGAGTAAGACCATCGATTTTAAGATCCATCTGAATAGCGGTAATGCCATCGTGAGTGCCCGCTACCTTGAAATCCATATCCCCGAAAAAGTCCTCAACGCCCTGAATATCGACCATTGTCATCCAGCGTTCGCCCTCGGTGATAAGACCGCACGAAATACCCGCAACGGGTTTCTTTATCGGAACGCCCGCGTCCATAAGCGCAAGCGTAGAGCCGCATACTGACCCCTGCGAAGTTGAACCGTTTGACGAAAGAACTTCAGACACC
>CANQNY010000061.1 GCA_947625335.1 uncultured Clostridia bacterium
GTCGTTGTAGCTCAGCCGGATAGAGCGACCGCCTCCTAAGCGGTAGGTCGGAGGTTCGAATCCCCTCAGCGACGCCAGCAGGGCAATGCCCTGCACCATTACGTCTCGCAGGTAGCTGCGGGGCGTTTTGTTTTCTCTCGACTTCGGGGAAATCTTTTTTAAAGGTTAGACACAAGGGCATAGCCCTTGACCATTTCCCAGCAGGGGTAGTTAAAATTTAGTCGCCTTCTTCTGTACGGCGGTGGGGTGGACGGCAGCTTAAATGAGAGGTTGTGCGTTGACCGTTTCCCGGCAGAGGTGGCTAAAATTTAGCCGCCCTTTTCTGTACAGCGGATAGGTGGACGAAAGTTTGAGGAGAGATAATGCGGTGACCAAATCTCAGTAATGGCGGTTAGGTGGACAAAGACTTGTCAACAGCTACAGGGTATAGTGTATAGTGAACAGTAATAGGTATCCGCTCCGCGAACAAATTAGATTGTCGTAAAAAGGAAAAGTTGTCAAAACTATTCGGTTTTGGCAACTTTTTTCACCCCCAAACCCGTTCCAGCAGCAATAATCTTCTGAACAACTTGCGCCGAAAATTGTTCACCAAATACCGCAGTCTGCACAAAAATTGCCATAAAATAGCAATTTCCAAAATTTTCTTCGTCATTATTACCAAATTTTCACAAGGCTTAAAAACATGAAAAAATAAATGTTGAAAAATTTTGGTATAAAATGCACTAATTTTTGACAAGCTTCTTATGCGTTTTGACGTAATAGTTTTAATTTCAAACTTTTTAGCGAAAAATCGACCCCAAAAAATTTTAAAAATATTCACGTCGCCGTGAAAAATGCAAAAAAAATTTGCCCCGAACGTCTGCCGATCGGGGCAATTTATTTTTTAAAACACACGCTGCGGGATTGCTCCCTAGCAAAATTCCCGCTTGAGAACGTCGGAAATGCGCTTTAAAAGCCGCTTAAAGCGGCTTTGAGTAATTATCCTATTATGCACAAATCGCCCTTAAAAGCGAAATTTCGCGTTTGCGTTTGTTGTTCTCACGCAGTAAAACTGCAGCCGAAATGCCCCGACCGTCTGCCGATCGGGGCAAATTTTTTTAGAACGCACGCTACAGGATCGCTCCTGAGCCAAATTTTCGTCCAGGAACGTCGGAAATACGCTTTAAAAGCCACTTAAAGCGGCTTTGAGGAAATTTCCTTTTTTGCACAAATCGCCCCTAAAAGCGAAATTTCGCGGCTCTATTGCTCCTGCAATTCCGGAAAAATGAACTTCACAACTTCAAAGTCGAGTTTCAGAACATAAAAAATTTTCAGCCAGTTGTTCCATGAAACGCTGCTTTTGCCGTGCTCGATTTTCCGCAAAAACGTGACGGAGATCCCGGCGCGCTCCGCAACCTGCTCCTGCGTAAGCCCAAGTTCGAGCCTCGCCGATTTCAGGTATGTTCCCATCTTTTCAAGGTAATTTTCCGCTATTGTTATGGTCATAATTTTCTCCCGAGTAGTCATTTTTGGGGTAAAGTATTTTCATTTTAGCACGGTAATCCGTAAAATTCAATGCTCTAAACTCACAATTATTTTTCAACAATTTTATTGCACAAAAATCTCTTTTTCGAGGGGAAACGTTCCTTTTCCTGCGAAAGCGGCTTAAATCCCGCAAAATAGTTCTTTTTCGCGGCGGAATATCAACAAAAAAATCAATTGTTCCGTAGTATAATTTGCTTGTAGGGTATCCGCTTACCGCGCGCCGCTGTCTCGGACAGGCTTTTGGGTCTGCTCCGTATCGGGAAACAGAGGAGTAAAGATTGTGGTATACGCTAAGAAAACCTTTGACGCAGGGGGGATTTAATTGCTGAAGATCTACAACGACGGCGGCAGGATAACAGCGGCTGTTTCGGGCGACATCGACCACCATGCCGCGCGGGAGCTGCGCGAATCGCTGGATATGATAATTGCCTATTCCCGACCCGAAGTTCTTATTCTTGATTTGGAAAACGTCGGATTTATGGACAGTTCGGGTATAGGGCTGATTGTAGGGCGGCAAAAGCGAATGAGAGAGCAGGGCGGCGAACTTTTAGTAAAAAATGCCCGCGCCGAGATAAACGAGATATTAAAGCTTTCGGGGCTTGCGGCGGTAGTCGCGGACGCGCGGCGCGAGCCTAATCACACCGCAAAAAACACCTTTTAAGGAGCAAATCGATGAAAAGAGAATTGATAAACGAATGCAGGCTGCGATTTCCCGCGATTTCACGAAACGAGGCTTTCTCGCGGTCGGCAGTCGCGGCTTTTGCGGTTCAGCAAGACCCTACTGTCGAGGAAGTCGCCGCGATAAAGACCGCGGTCTCCGAGGCGGTCACAAACGCTATTGTTCACGGCTACCGCGACAGCGAGGGAGACGTTGACCTGTTTATGAAACTGTTTTCGGACGGGACTATATTGATACAGGTAAAGGACAAAGGCAGAGGAATTCCAGACATAAAAGCCGCCATGCAGCCGATGTTTACCACCGCGCCCGAGGACGAGGAACGATCGGGGTACGGCTTTACGGTTATGGAGAGCTTTATGGACAAGGTGCGCGTAAGATCGGCTGTCGGGCGGGGGACTACCGTAACGCTTGAAAAAAAGCTGCGCGGGAAAGCAAGTCCCAAGGGTACATAAATTGGACCGCGACGAGTTTATAAAGCAGAATCTGCCGCTTGTACACTCCCTTGCAAACCGTTTCCGCGGGCGGGGCATAGACTACGAGGAGCTTTTTTCGGCAGGCAGCGTGGGGCTTGTCAAGGCGTGCGACAACTTTGACGAATCGCGCGGGCTGATGTTTTCGACTTATGCCGTGCCGGTAATTCTCGGTGAGATAAAGCGGCTTTTTCGTGACGGCGGCTCGGTGAAAATCAGCCGTTCGCTTAAGGAGCTTTCTTTGAAAGCCGCGCGCGCCCGCGAGGAGCTCGAAAAAAACGGCGAGGAGGCGACCGTTTCCCGCGTGGCGGAATATCTCGGAGTTTCTCCCGAAGACGCCGCCGAGGCGGTTGCCGCGCAAAGTCCCACAATATCGCTCACCTGCGCCGAGGATAACGCCGAGCTTGACATTCCCACCGAAAGCCGCGAAAGTGCGATTATCGATAAACTTGCGCTGCGGCAATGCCTTGACAAGTTATCCGACGACGAGCGAATGTTGGTCGTTTTGCGGTATTTTCGCGGAAGATCGCAGTCCGAGACCGCGCAGTTACTGGGTCTTACGCAGGTGAGCGTGTCAAGAAAGGAAAGAAAGATACTCGACAAGCTGAAAGAAATGCTGGTGTGAAAATAAATTGCCGAAAAATTGAAAAGGCACTTGATTTTGGGAGAGGTTTAATATATAATAAACATATGAAGGGGAAATATTATCCTGTTATTATATTTTAACCAATTCCAAAACGAGGTTGTTGCTATGACAGAAAATCTTAACGTGTGCCTTATGAATGATTCTTTCCCGCCGATAATAGACGGCGTGGCAAACGCCGTGACAAATTATGCGGAGGTCATATCAAACGGTCTTGGGAACGCCACCGTAGTAACCCCAAGAGATCCCGACGCTGTGGACGATTTCGCGTATAATGTGGTGCGTTATCGCAGCATGGGAATTACAAAAAAACTTTGCGGCTACCGAGCGGGGTATCCGTTTTCAAGCAGCGCGCTGGACGAGCTTGCGTCGGACGATTTTGATATAATACACAGCCATTGCCCGTTTGCGTCAACGGTAATGGCGAGAGTTCTCCGCGAAAAGACAAATGTTCCGATAATTATGACCTACCACACGAAATTCGATATTGACATAAAGCGCGCGCTGCCGTACAAAATGATGTCCGAGCCCGTGATAAAGTTTGTTGTAGACAACATTTCCGCCTGCGATGAGGTCTGGACGGTAAGCCGCGGCGCGGGCGAAAATCTCCGCAGTCTGGGCTACGAGGGGGATTATGTCGTTATGGAAAACGGCGTGGATTTCCCGAAAGGTCGCGCCGATAAAGACGCTGCCATTGCTCTGCGCAGGAAATACGGTATTTCCGATGATACGTTTTTATTTTTGTTTGTCGGGAGATTGCTCTGGTATAAGGGAATAAAGCTGATTTTAGAGGCTTTGAAGATAATCGACGGGAAAGGCTTGAATTATCGCATGATGTTTGTCGGCGACGGGTTGGACCGGCAGGAAATTGAGGATTACGCAAAGCAGCTCGGCATATATGACAAATGCATTTTTACGGGAGCGGTAACCGATCGCGAGGAACTTCGCGTTCATTACACCGCCGGAGAGCTGTTTTTGTTCCCGTCGGACTACGACACAAACGGCATTGTCGTAAGGGAGGCGGCAGCCTGCGGGGTGGCGTCGCTGCTTTTGCGCGAAAGCTGCGCCGCGGAGGGAATTACCGACGGCAGAACGGGCGTGCTGACCGACCCCGACGCCGAGGCTGCCGCGCGGGAAATGGAGTTTGCAATAGCCCACAGAGATGAAATTCACCGTCTTGGCGAAAACGCCATGAACGAGGTGTATATTTCGTGGGAAACCGCCGTAAAACGCGCCTACGACCGCTATTTTACCGTTATCGGAAAATGTATGAGCGGAAAATCCAACCGCCGCCGCGAAAGGGTCTTTCAGGAGGAGTTTTTCCGTATGATTGACGGAATTACCGACGGAATACAGCAGTTCAGAAATATCCCCGCCGAATTTCGGGACAGGTATTCCAAGAGCATTGACAGAATGAGAAGATTTAGGGAGACGTTTAAGAACGATGAGTAAAAGGAAAACTCTGCCCTTGCCCGAGGGCTTTTCGGCGGAGGACATAAAAATAGAGTCGTCGGTCTGCACAGGCGAGAAAACGATAGGTTTTTTCAGCAAATCGGAGAAAAAACTCGTGCAGGCGGAGCTTGTGCGGTCCCAGCGGGATATTGAAGAATTTTACGCGAAATACGGGCTTAAAATGCCGTAACATATGAAAATTCGTCCGAAACTTCGGTTTTCGGGCGTTTTTTGTTATTTCCTCTTGATTTATTCGGGAAAAAATGCTATAATGAAAATAGTATATTTTTGGAGGTTTTTGTTATGACTGTAAAAACTTTTTCTATAAATCCCGAAAAAACGGCTTTCGTAAAGGCGTATCTGCCGGATTGCATTGCGGGACTTCCCTACTGCGAAAAACGACCGAGCGTCGTGATTTTCCCCGGCGGCGGGTACGAGCATTGCTCCGAGCGCGAGGGCGAGCCGATAGCTTTGCAGTATCTTGCGGCGGGTTATGCGGCTTTCGTGGTTACATATACCTGCAACGCGAGATTTCCCGCGGCTCTTATGGACGCGGCGTATACGTTTTATAAAATCCGCGCGAGAGCGGAGGAGTTTCATATCGATCCCGCGAAAATAGCGGTGCTGGGCTGCTCGGCAGGCGGGCATATCGCGGGCTGCCTTGCGACTATGTGGAACGACAGCATGGTGGTAAAGTCCATTGGCTGCGAACCCGAGGAGCTTCGCCCCGACGCGGCGGTGTTGTGTTATCCCGTGATAAGCGGAGTGACAGCGCCACACGAGGGAAGTTTCAAGGTGCTTTTGGGGGACGAGGCGTCGCGCTCGGATTTGTCGAGATTGTCGCTTGAAAACCGCGTTACTCCGAAAACGCCTCCGATTTTCCTCTGGCACACCGCAAACGACAGCTCTGTTTCGGCGCACAATTCGCTTGTTATGGCAAAAGCGTGCATTTCCAATAAAATTCCCGTGGAACTTCACCTGTTTGACGAAGGTCCGCACGGACTTTCCTGCTGCGATAAGGCAAGCGGCGTGAACGAGAGTTATTATCTGCCGAACGTAAGACGCTGGATACCGCTGTCTATCGAGTTTTTAAATAAGTATATGGACGTGTGAAGGGGTTTTTGCGGCTGAAATGCTGATTTACACGAATGGCGAACGGTTCGGCGAAGTGTCGGCGGCAGTTGTCACAGCGGGGACGATTGCGGGGTATATCGCTCTGTTCGCCCTTGATAAAACTTCCGGCGCGGCTGTGATACTTATTTTGGTGTCGCTTATTCTGTACGCCGCGCTTACGCTGTGTTCGGCGTTTCCGCAGCACACGAACGTTGCGTTGAACTCCGAAAAGTGCAGCAATAAAAAACTTCGCGTAATCAGACGGTGCTGCATCGCGGCAAAAATAGTTGTTATAGGGCTGATGTTCGCCGCTGCGGCGATAGAGGGGCTGATATAGTGAATATGGCGAATTGCACGAAAGCAGAAAAGCAAGTACAGCAAGTAATTGCTACAATGGCTGTTGAGGGTATGTATTTAAGCGAAGAACTTAAGTTACAGCTCCTGAAAGCAGCCAAAGGCGAAATTTCATTTGAAGATCTGCGAAGAGATATTTTGAACAAATATAAATAATTTTATGACCAAACTAAAACACTTTCTTCATAATATTCGTTCCGACAGCAGGAAAACTCCCGTGTGGAAATTTCTGCTTTGCTGCGCGGGGTTTTTGTGCCTCGGCGCGGCGCTGGGAGTTTTCTCAAAATACGTCGACGCGGCAAACTTTCGCGGGTGGAGTATGCTCGGACTGCCGGGCTTTGTTAAAACGTTCCTCGCCGAAACGCTTTCCGTGATAACTTCGGGGATAACTTTCTGGATTTTTCTGGGAGTTGTTATTTGCAGGCTGACGAAAAACCCTTTTCGGGCGGCGGCATATGTGCTTTTGCTGTGCGCGGGAATGATACCCGCGTATTACCTTTTCGCGGAGCTTGCGGGGCTGTATTACAGCAGGGCTTACATACGATACTGGAGCGTTTTTGCGGCGTTCACGCCGATAATGTCGCTGCTTTCGTGGTATGCGTGCGGGCGCGGCGCGGCGGCATGGGTGCTGCGGATAGGGCTGCTGATAATTTCCGTTCTGGGCGGAATTTTCGTTTCGGGGAGCTTTGTCAACATTTTCATAGGCATTTCGGCGTTTTTTATAACGTTTATAGGTCGGAAAGGAAAAGAAAATGAATGATATTGAAACCTTAAACGCCGAAATTGACGAATTCGACGCGAAGTACAACGATACTCGCCTTGAAACCGAAGACGAGCTTAACAGTTATATCTCCGACGCGGAGGCGATAATTGCGAAATACCCCGACCCCGAGGGCGAAATCCGCGGGCGGCTTGGGGAATTTTATAATTTAATAGGCTGCTGGACGGTGGTTTTCGGAAAGGATCTGAAACGGGGCATTCCGTATTATCACAAGGCGATTGAACTTTGCCCGAATTCGTGGGATATTCGGTTTGAGTATTTTACAACGCTTAAAGGAATTATTCCTGACAAGGAATATTCTACCCCGGAGCTTATACAGGACGCGATTGACTGCCTTACGTTCTGCATAAATTACTGCACCACTCCTGCGCTTAAGGCGGAATTTAGAGCCGACCTCCGCTTATGGGAGCTTGCTTGGGTGTACGATATTGCGGGACGGAAAGAAGACTTCGGCCGCTGCGGCAAAGAGGCTCAGAAAGCCGAGCTTGAAATATATGCGTTTGAATTAGGCGTTACAAAAAAGCCGAATATTTTCAAGCGCATATTTGCAAAGCTGTTCAAGAAAAACGATAAGATGAAAGGAAAAGAAAATGGCTGAAAACAACATTGAAGCACTGAACGCCGATATTGCGGCATTCAACGCAAAGTACAAAGGCGTCGGCAAAGAACTTGAAGACGAAAAATTCCTCGGTTGGTATCTTGAGGATGTGGAAGCTGTAATTGCAAAATACCCAAATCCCGAGGGCGAAGCCCGCGCTAGGCTTGGTAAATTTTGTCAGCACATCGGCTGCTGGACGGTGGTTTACGGGCAAGACCTCGAACAAGGCATTCCGTATTATCACAAGGCTCTGGAGCTTTGCCCCGACTCGTATGATATTCATTTTGAGTATTTTACAACGCTTGAGGAGATAATCCCAAGTGAAAAATATTCCACTCCCGAACTCGTGCAAGACGCGATTGACTGTCTGACGTTCTGCATAGATGCGTGCGACACCTGGGAGCTTAAGAAAAAACACCGCATTGACCTTAGGTATATGGACCTTGCAAATACCTACCGCATTGCAAAACAGCCCGAAAAGGCTGCCGAATGCGAGAAAATGTCCGCGAAAATGGCGGAGGAACTCGCGAAACTTGAAGAACAGGCTGAACGGAAAAAGAGACCGAACTTCTTCATCAGGCTTATTTCGCGCATATTAGCGCCGATTTTTAGGAAATTCGACGACAGATAACGGAAAGGAAAATTAACATGGCACAGTATGATGTTGAAACACTAAATGCGGAAATCGTCGCGTTCAGAAAGAAGTACAAGAGCAGCGACCTTGAAACCGCCGACGAAGTGACGAAGTTTATCGCGGACGGCGAGGCATTAGCTGCGAAATATCCCGACCCCGAGGGCGAGTCGCGCGAGATGATCGCGAAACTCTACTGCGAAATCGGCTGTTATACTGCTGTTTTCGGGCAGGATTTAAAGCGCGGAATTCCGTATTACCACAAGGCAATTGACACCTGCCCCGAATCGTATGATGTCCGATTTAGGTATTATACAACGCTTGAAGAGATAATCCCGAATGAAAGAATCCGCACTCCCGAAATTTTGCAGGACGCAGTCGACTGCCTTACGTTTTGCTTAAACGCCTGCGACACTTGGGAGAAAAAACGCCACAACGGTGCTGTCACCTTCTGCGAAGAACTCGCAAAGGTCTACAAAATCTTAGGTCAGCCGAAACTTGCCAAAGAGTACAATAAAATGGGCAAGGAGATATACAAAGAGTTGGTAAGAAGGAGCAAGAAAGGGATAGATTAACTTGACCGAGCTGCGGATAAAAACCATAAATATGACCGACAAGGACATTAAAGCCGTGGAGGCTATAAACAACGAAGCGTTTCCCGAGCCCGAGCGCATGAGTATCGGGGAGATGTTTACATTTCCCATAAAATCCGAGGTGCTGGGGTTTTATGATGCGGAAACTTTAGTCGGCTTTTCGCTGCTGCTGCATAACGCCGAAACGGTCTTTGCGGTTTTGCTGGCTATCGGCAGGAGTTACCGCAAAAACGGCTACGGTTCAAAGGCATTGCAGTCCGTTATCAAAAATTATCCGAATAAACAAATAGTGCTTGACTTTGAGCAGGTTGTAAATACAGCGGAAAATTATGAACAGCGCGTATCAAGAAAGCGATTTTACTTAAAGAACGGATTTTATGAAACAGGGCGGTTTACGGTGCTTTTCGGGGATAAGTATGAGGTTGTCTGCTCCCGCGAAAAATTGAACGAAGAAAGTCTGAATGAAGTGCTGACTGCAATTCATAAGCATACGCCCGAATTTGAGGAGACGCTGCAATAGTTTATGATACATCGGATTGGAGGAAGAAATCATGATGAGAAATCCGGAGGAAACTATCGGTAAGATGATAGATAAAGCGGGAATAAGCTTCATATCTTATGCGGACAGCGGGGGCTATCCCGTTACAAAAGCAATGCTAAAGCCGCGGAAAAGGAACGGCATTAAAGAAATCTGGTTTTCTACAAATACTTCGTCAAACAAAGTCAAGTGCTTTAAGGAAAACAGCAAGGCGAGCGTTTATTTTGTGGATAAGAGGTTTTTCAGGGGCGTAAGCCTGATAGGAACGGTTGAGGTGCCGGAAACTCCCGAGGCGAAGGAAAGAATTTGGCAGACAGGCGATAAGATGTATTACAAAAAGGGCGTAACAGACCCCGATTACTGCGTTCTTAAGTTTACTGCAATCAAGGGGCGGTATTACAGCAATTTCAAGTCCGAGGATTTTGAAATATAAATCCCGGTTTGGGAGGTAACACAAATGAACAAATTTAAAATCGTCGGTCTTATTTCGGGAATAATCGGGCTTTTGATAAGCGTTGCAATGATAATATGCGGGTTTGCAGAAATAGCTTTGCCGAAACCCGTATGGGTGGTGTTTGCCGTCGTTTGTTTAATAAACGCGGTATTGATTATTGTAAACGCCAAAAAGAAACGTTGATAAATCGCAAATCTCCCTTGACAAGGGACGAAAAATAGTGTATAATAATGGCAGTTAGCATATACTAACCCATTTTAAGAAAGGAACATCAGCTATGAAAAAACCGTTTGTAACCAAGGAACAGATAGAGGAGATTGTGAAAACCTACCCCACGCCGTTTCACATCTACGATGAAAAGGGCATTCGCGAGAACGCACGCGCGCTGTACAAGGCATTTTCGTGGAACAAGGGCTTTCGCGAGTATTTCGCCGTGAAGGCTACCCCGAACCCGTTTATTATGAAGATTTTGCAGGAGGAGGGCTGCGGGTTTGACTGTTCGAGCTTAAACGAGCTTACGCTTTCTGACGCGGTGGGTGCAAAAAAACACGATATTATGTTTTCGTCCAACGCCACTCCCGATGCGGATTTTTTAAAGGCTTACGAGCTCGGTGCTATCATCAATCTTGACGATTTCACGCATATAGACGTTCTTGACAAGCTGACGGGCATTCCCGAAACCATCTGCTGCCGTTATAACCCCGGCGGGGAATTCAAAACCGACGGTTCGCCGAACGTTATGGACACGCCGCGCGACGCAAAATACGGCTTTACGCACGAGCAGATAATAGAGGGCTACCGCATTCTCAAGGAAAAGGGCGCGAAGAAGTTCGGTATGCATGCGTTTCTGGCGTCCAATACGCTTACAAACGACTATTACCCCACTCTTGCAAGAATTTTGTTCAGGACAGCCGTTGAGATTAAGGAAAAAACCGGCGTTGAGCTTTCGTTTATAAACCTCAGCGGCGGCGTCGGAATAGCCTACAAGCCCGACCAGCCCCAAAACGACATTGCCGTTATCGGGGAAAAGGTGCGCGAGGCTTACGAGGAAATTTTAGTGCCTGCGGGAATGGGAAATGTTGCCATTTTCACGGAACTTGGGCGGTTTATGTTAGCCCCCTACGGCTTGCTTATTGCAAAGGCTATCCGCGAAAAGCATATTTATAAGGAATACATCGGTCTTGACGCGTGCGCCGCAAACCTTATGCGACCCGCAATCTACGGCGCGTATCATCATATAACGGTTCTGGGCAAGGAAAACGCTCCCTGCGACCACAAATACGACGTTACGGGAGGACTTTGCGAAAACTGCGATAAATTCGCGGTTGACAGAATGCTGCCGAAAATCGACATAGGCGACTATATCGCTATCCACGACGCGGGCGCACACGGTCATTCCATGGGCTACAACTACAACGGAAAGCTCCGCTCGGCGGAACTTCTACTGCGCGAGGACGGCAGCGTGAAGCTTATCCGCCGCGCCGAAACCCCCGAGGACTATTTCGCGACGCTTGACTTCGCAAAGGGAAAATACGACCTGTAAAAAATGCCCCGCTCCCGAAAAGAGCGGGGTTTTTGGTAATTTCTCACAAAAAAATATTTCCGCGCCCGTCAAAGTTTGTCGAAAAACCGCCTTGATATATATATAGTATAATGGTATTTGCGGGTTCTCCGCGAATTTTTGAAAGGATAAGAGGAAACAGACAAATGAAAAAGACAAAATTTATGGCTGCGGCAATGGCGGCAATTCTGGCGGTAAGCCTTTGCGGGTGCAATAACGACAGCAAGGAATCGAACAGCAGTCAAAGCGAAAGCAGCTCAGGAAGCTCAAGCAGCGTACAAAGCAGCTCGGAGAGTAAAACGGAAAGCACGGAGAGCTCCGAAAGCTCTGCTCCCGAGTCGGAAACGCCGGTTGAAAGCAAGCCGACCGTTGAGTATGTAACGCCGAGCGAGGACGAGTTTGATTATAAGTTCGACTCGGAGGCGGGAGGAAACGTCATTACCGGTTATAATGGAACAGAGAAGAATATAACTATCCCCGATACAATAGACGGAGATAAGGTAGTGGATTTTAGATTTGGTGGAAATAGTGATATCGAATATGTTCGTATACCGGACGGCTTTACTAAGATCGGTTATAACGCTTTCGGCGGCTGTAAAAATCTTAAAGGCGTGGAAATTCCCGATAGTGTTACTAAGATTGCAGGCTTTGAAGAATGGGAGGGATATGAAGACTATGAAAATTATATAAGGCGTGGTGATATATCTTTTGTTGAGACTTATGATCTTCATGGTGCTTTTACGAACTGTGACAGCCTTGAAAGCATAAATATTCCCGACAGCGTGACTGAAATCGGATTAGGTGTTTTCTTTAGCTGCGACAACCTAAAAAGTATAAACATTCCTAATGGTGTGACAAAAATCAACCTTTACACTTTCTATGGCTGCAAAAGCCTTACAAGCATAGACATTCCTGACAGTGTAACCGAAATCCAAAAAACAGCTTTCGCTGACTGCACAAGCCTTGAAAGTATAACTATTCCCGACGGCGTGACATCAATCAATTTGTCTGGTTGCAGCAGTCTTACAAGCGTAGACCTTCCGGACAGCGTTACATCAATCTATTTCAATGGCTGCACAAGCCTTGAAAGCATTGACATTCCCGACGGAGTGACCGAAATCAGCGACAGTGCTTTCATGGTGTGCTCAAATCTGAAAACCATAAATATCCCGGACAGCGTGACAAAGATAGGTAACGGTGCTTTCTACGACTGTAAGAAAGCAAAAATTACATACAAGGGCAACACCTACGACTGCAACACTATAGAAGCCGCAATAAACGGCTAAAAATCTCCCCCGTTCACAGAGGGGGACATCTAAGGGATATGGTCGCGAACCCGCATTACTAAAGGAAATGTAATGCCGCTTAAAAACGCAGAGTTA
>CANQNY010000062.1 GCA_947625335.1 uncultured Clostridia bacterium
GCCGCGTCCACCGCGCGCGAAAACAGCATCCCCAGCAGGTGCATTTCGTGGTCGGGATCGTTTCCGGTAGTCGCTATAAGCACGTCGTACCCCTCCGCGTAAGCCGCGTCCTGCATACCGCGCAGCACCTCGCTGTAGAACGTCTGCTCGGTGGACGCTATTATAGCGAGAATTCGCTTTGTTTCGCTTTTGCGAAGGTCGCGCCCCAAAAAATTCGGACTGTACCCCAGCTCCTCGACAGCGCGGTTTACCGCCTGAACAGCCTCTTCGGAAACGTTGTTCTTGCGGTTAAGGACTCTTGACACGGTAGCCACAGAAACGTTAGCGGCTTTTGCGACGTCTTTTATGGTGACATTCATAAATTTCGCCTCCGTCCCGTTTTCATTCCCGGCAGGGAAAATTTTCATAGTTTTTGTTCTTTATATATATAATACACCAAAATAAAAACGTTTTCAATAGGCATATTGCACAAATTTTTCGTGTAAATTTATTACACAAGAAAAACGGACAGCCCATAACCTTTGTTACAATCTAATCCTACCTTTGCTGTGCACTATGCACTATACACTATTAACTATCTCCGCCGCCCGCTTAATAAGCGCTTTTTTTTCGTTCGCTATTTTCTCCTCCAACACCTCCGAAAGCAGCTGCGAGAGAATTTTCCCCATACGCGGCGAAGGCTCTATAAACTCCATAAGGTCGCGCCCTGAGATTTTCAGATCTTTCACGGTAAGGCAGGGCGTTTCGGCGTTTATTTCCTCGGCAATAGCGACAGCCTGCCGCGCAGTCTCAATTCTCGGCAGACAAAACCCTGCTTTCGCGCTGTCGTCCGCCATATGCGCGTACATATAGTCGCAAAACCGCTCAAATCCGTGCCGCGAGAGAGCTTTCCGTATAGTCTTTTTCGAGAGGTCGACGGGCGCGTCGTGGTGACGGATAATATCACACACCCGCTCCCTAAGCGTGTTTGGAGCTTTCAGTTCCCGCAAAACCTCCTCGGCGATTTTTGCACTCTCCTCCGCATGCCCGTAAAAGTGAAATTCGCCGTCCTCGCCCACGCTCCTGCAGGCGGGCTTTCCCACATCGTGCAGCAGCATCGCAAACCGCAGCGCGGGTTCTGCGGGAGCAGCCTCTACGGCTCTCGCGGTGTGTTCGTAGAGTGTAGAATTGTGGTATTTCGAGTGCTGGTCATAGCCTATTGTAGTTTCAAGCTGGGGAATAATTACGGCTATAACGTCAGAAAAATCTGTCAGCACTCGTCTAACATCTTTCCCGCATAAAAGCCTTGTAAGCTCGGAAAAAACGCGTTCCCTTGAAACAAGGTCAAGGTCGTTTTTGTGACGGCGGACAGCATTTGCGGTGTTTTCCTCAATTTCAAACCCCAGCACGCTTGAAAACCGCAGCGCGCGTAAAATTCTCAGCGCGTCCTCCGAAAAACGCTCGTCGGCGTTGCCTATACAGCGGATAATCCCCGTTTTAATGTCCCGCATTCCCCCGAACGGGTCGGTTATTCCGCGCCGCGGGCTGTAGGCTATGCCGTTTACGGTAAAATCCCGCCGCGAGAGGTCATCACGGATATTTTTGGTGAACGTCACCTTGTCGGGGCGGCGGCTGTCGGAATACGTCCCGTCCACGCGATAGGTGGTGATTTCAACGGAAGTCCCCTTGTACAGCACGGTAACCGTCCCGTGCTTTATGCCCGTTTCGATAACGCGGCAGTCCGAAAAAACCTGCTCGGTCTGACAGGGCAGGGCGGAGGTGGTTATGTCGAAGTCGTGTGGGGCAAGCCCCATTATGTTGTCTCGAACGCACCCGCCGACGATATACGCCTCGTAACCGCTGTTTTCAAGGCGTTCGAGAATTTCCTCTATATGATACGGAATTTGCATTTTTAACTCCTTTTCTTATACATCTTTAATCATTATACCATAATCTAACTTCACTTTCAAGCTATTTTGCAAAACCCCTTGATTTTTGCGGGAAAATGTGGTATAATCAAAGTGTATTTTGAATTAAAGAGAGGTGGATTTTGTGAACGCGGACCCGAGTTTATGCCGATGTAGAAAAATAATGCGCAGAATGCGCCGCGTTCATGCCGCGGTGTGCGTTTTTGTGCAAACGTAAGGAGCGACCTCTTTTGATAAACTATTATAAACGGATTGACAATAAGCTCTGCGAGATAAACGGACCTGAGGCGGGGTGCTGGGTAAGCGTGATAAACCCGACCGAAACCGAAATTTCCACTCTTGAAGAGGATATGAACATCGACCGCGATTATGTCCGTGCGGCTCTGGACGAGGAAGAACCGTCGCGAATTGAGTCGGACGACGGCGTGACGCTTATTGTGGTGGACTATCCCGTGGCGGAGAACGACAACGACCCCGATCGCACGCTTTTTTATTCGACGACGCCAATGTCGCTTATCATCACGGATAAGAACGTCATAACCGTAAGCGCTAAGGACAACGTGGTGTTGGACGAGCTTGCGACGGGCGTTGTTAAGGGCGTTGACCCGCAGCTCAGGACCCGGTTTGTGTTTACGGTATTGCTCCGCATTGCGGCGCGGTATTTGCAGTATCTTAAACAAATCGACAAGCTGTCGAATTTTGTCGGCGTTCAGATGTACCGTTCCATGAAGAACAAAGGTCTTATTCAGCTGCAAGGCTTGCAAAAATCGCTGGTATACTTTTCCACTTCGCTTAAATCCAACGAGGCTGTTCTGGATAAGCTTATGCGCGGGCGGTTTTTAAAGCTTTACGAGGAAGATCAGGAGCTGCTTGACGATGTTTTGATTGAAGTAAAGCAGGCTATCGAGATGACGAATATCTATTCCAACATCTTAAACGGCACGATGGATACATTCGCGTCCATAATCTCGAATAATCTCAATATCATAATGAAACGCATGACCACGATAACGATTATTATGACCGTTCCGACGATAGTTTTCAGCTTTTACGGAATGAACCTGAATGAAAACGCCGCGGGACTGCCTATTGCGAACGTCTGGTTTCCGATAGTGCTTTCGGCGGTGCTGGCGGCGGGCGTGGGGCTTTTGATGAATTTTATTCAGAAGTTCAAATAAAATATAGCGGACTGCTTTAAAACAGTCCGCTTTAGACTGTATATAAAGCCCCGTCTGCGTTGTCAGCGCCACATGCAACAGCCACAAAGGCTAGTTGCAGTGGCGTTTCCTAGCATCCGGGGCTTTCTATACAGTCTGAGATTTGACTTTTTATATAAGCTGTAGCGGACTGCTTTAAAACAGTCCGCTTTTTTATGTTTAGTTTAGAGCGCGGTTACCGAGAACGTAAACGCTTTTTCCTCGCCGGGTTTTAAGGAGGCAATGCCTTGTTTGTCGGCGAAATTGCCCGTGCAGTCGTTGAAGTCCGCAGACCCGCACCACGGCTCTATGCACAAAAACGCCGCGTCCTTTGCCTGCCAGATGCCCAGCGATGTGAAATCGGGGTAATCCACGCGAATGCCCTTGTTGTTCTTGTCGAGGAGCGACACCGAACGCGAAACGCACTTGTCAAAATACAGCACGTCCTTGTGGAACATTTCGTGGTTGAGCGGGAGCGTTGTCGCGTTGTCAAGCAGGGGAGTGCGGCAGTCGGGCATAAACACGCCCTTAGAGGTGTCGTAAAGCGGCACGGCGGCGGTTTCGGGCTTTGCGAATTCAAGACGGTAGTCCGAGAGGTTGGAGTTCAGCGCGAACGCAGGATGCCCGCCTATGCAAAACGGCATTTCCACGCTGCTGTTGTTTTTGACGCGGTGAGTTTCGGTTATACCGTCCGCTTTAAGGGTGTATTGCAGCGAGAACTTGAAGTCATACGGGAAAAACTGCTTTGTGTAGTCGTTCTGCTCAAGCGACAGAATAACCGACGTAGGCGACGAGCTTTCGACCGCAAGCTCCACATCGCGCACAAAACCGTGTTTCGGCAGGGAAAATTCCTTGCCCTCAATAAGCGTCTTGCCGTCTTTGAGAGTGCCGATCATCGGGAACATAACGGGCGCGGTTTTCCCCCAGACAGCGGGGTCAGCGCACCACATAAGTTCTCTGCCGCCGACGACAAGGCTTTTAAGCTCCGCGCCGAACGACAAAATCTTTGCAGAAACATCTCCGCTTTTAAGTGTGATTTCCATTGTAATTTCCTCCTAAAATTTATTTCTTCAGAACTTCGGCTTTTTGGTTCTGCGTTTAGCCAAAGCGCTGATAGTTACCACCGCAAGCACAATTATCGCAATTGTGAGAATTACCTTCACAATGCTTACGAAAATGTTGTTTTTAGTAACGGCAGCGCACCAGAGCTGCCCTTTGCCGTCGCGAATGAACATCTCTCCGTTTTCCGATACGGCGATTTTCCCGTTGCTGAAATCGATAATTTTCGCGATCTCCGAGAGAGTCTGCCCCTCCTCCGTATCGAGAACGCCGTAGAGATACCAGATATCTCTCCCCTCGTCGCGGTGGGGAGCTACGGTGTACGCTCTCTGCCCGTTTCCGTAACAGATAATAGGGGAGCAGGCGTTTTTGAGTTCGGGATAGCTTTTCATAATCTCCATATTCAGCCCGTCCACGATAAAAAATCCGTCTTTCGAGCCGACATAAACGCGGTTGTTGAATTCCGCCAACGCAGAAAGCTCCTCGCCTATTTCAAGCGTTTCGAGAGAGTCCTCTTCGGCGTTCCCGTTTTCGTCAAGCCGCATTTTTCTTAATGTTCCGTCCGAGCAGGTCATAAAAATTGCGTATTTTCCCGCGAAAACGTTTGTTATTACAACATCCTCGTCCTCGCTTACCGCATTTTCGGCAGCTTCTCCCGTATCGAGCCGACAAACTGCAAGCCTTCCGCCCGCTCCGAACACCGCGAATTCTTTAAACAGCGCGGGTGAGGTTATCTCGCTTTCGGACGCATATTCCCACACCGTCTTAAAGTCGTTTTTTATGTCCGTGCAGAGAAACTTGTATTTCCCGTCGGATTTTACGGCGTTGTACGCAAAATCTCCCGCAACTCCCACGTTCGAGCAGATTTCTCCCACCCGTCCCGAGGAAATTATCTCCATAGAATTGCAATCCACGGCGTACAGCGAATTTATTGTCGGCTGAACGATAACGTCTCCCGCAACCGCTCCCGAAAAGTCCCTGCAAACTTTCTCGTCAAACTCGGCGAACGCCAAAATACCTCCTTTTTCCGAGCCCAGCTTTTGCAGCAAATTTCTTGTCGGCAGAAACACGCAGTCCCCGCTTGCAATCGGCGCGCCGACGTTTTCGCCCTCTTTGGTGTTCCAGCGTATTTCGACGTTTTTCTTGTCGTAGGGAGTTTTCGCGGGGAGAGCAAACTGCTCCTCGCCGTTGAAACCTCCGATGTTCTGTGCAGCAGCGGACAGCGCGATCACCGCCGCTCCCGCTATTGAAAGAATTTTCTCTAAAATCATAAAACTTTTACCGCCTCGCCCGACAAAAACGCGTACAGATACGCCTCGCGGACCGAAAGCCCCGTAAGATCCGGCAGCACCGCGCCGTAAATTTTCACCTGTTTTGCGTAATTGTCTTTTTCTTTAAGAAGATTTTCCGCGGTATCGCTCTTGTAATCCACCAGAACGATTCCGTTGTTTTCCGTGAAATAAAGGTCTATCTTGCCCTGAACGGCGATTTTGCCGAGACCGTTCTCGTCAAAGTCCGCGCCGTCTATTTCGGCGTAGAATTCCTGTTCGCGGAACACCTCCGCGCTTTCGAGCATTCGCCGTCCGAGCTCGCTTTTAAAAAACTCGGCTATTTTTTCGGCGTCGACAGCGTTCGCCTCCTCGTGCGTGAGGATTTTGTTTTCCTCCATTTCGAGAATGGATTTTTCGGCAATTTTCGCGTAATCTTGAACGTTCGCTTTTGCAAATTTTTCCGTCGGGATAAGCTCCATACAGCGGTGATAGGCGTTGCCCTTGTCCGCTCCCGAAAGCCCCTTGTCCTGCGCGAAAACGGGCTTTGTCAGAATAAGCGGCATTGATGAATTTTTATGCGCGATTTCCGTCACGGAGAACTTCGCGCGGCGGCGCGTATCTTCTTCGTATTTGTACCGCGTGCTGATTTTTTGTGCAAGAGCGTCCGCCTCGCTGTCGGGAATGTCAAATTCCGTCTTTTCGACAGCGTTTAATTTCGGCGTTGCCGCGTCAAAAGAAACGTCTCTTACAACGCAGTCCGCGCCGTCGATTTCCCCCGTGTCCGTGCTGTATCTTAAAAGCGACGAGAATATCCACTTAAACGGCATTACGCCTTCAAACGTCGCGTCGGGCGATTGCTCGTCGAAAACGCTTTTAGACCAGTTTTCCGATTTCGCCTCGGCAATCATAATAAGCTTTTCCTGCGCCCGCGTCATAGCGACGTACAAAAGCCTAAGTTCTTCGCCGCAAAGCTTTTTTCGGTTAAGCAGGGAAATCGCCTCAAGCGCGGGAGTATCAAGCTTTGCGCGGCGTTTTATATCCGTGCTTTTCACGGCGAACAGCTTTTCGCGGTTAAACAGCAAATTTCCCGTAAAATCCGAGGACTTCATCTTGTATTCAAGGTCGCTTAAAATGCACACGGGGACTTCCAAGCCCTTGCTCCCGTGAAACGTCATAATGCTGACCGCGCCCTCGGATTCCTCCGCTCTTGCCGCCTCCTCAACGGAAAGCCGCCGATTTTCTCTGGCGCGCTCGATAAACCGCAGAAAATCGCTTATTCCGCCGCCGTCGCGCGCCTCGAAATCTGCGGCGAGGTCGGCGAGTTTTCTGATGTTCGCAACGCGCCGCGCGCTGTCCTCAAATGCGGATACAACAGCCTCCGCGTCGGTGTCCTCGTAGATTTTGCAAATCAGGTGGTAAAGCGAATTGGAATTCGCAAAACTTCTGAATTTGTCAATATCGCTCATAAATCCCGATAATTTCTCGCTTACATGCCGCTTTACAGAGCCGTTTTCGGTTTCAAGCGGCAATTCGGGCAATTCGCAGAATTTCAGGCAGTTGAAAAGCGGCTGTTTTTTCAGCTTTGCGGCAATCTGCTTTTTTTCATCATCCGACAGTTTTTTCTCGTCAGCTCCCAAAAGCCCCAAGCGTATCAAAGCCGTATCCTGCGCCGAAAAGCGGTAGATAGGCGACATCATCACCTTTAAAAGCTCTTCGCTTTTAAGCGGGTTGTCCAGCACCGAGAGGAAATTCAGAACCAGTTTTACTTCCTCCGATATAAGAAAATCCCGTCCCGTCGGCGCTGCAGAACCGATACCCTGTTCGCGCAGAGCCTCGCGGTAGAGGTCGATGTTCGTGCGCGTGCGGAGCAGAATTGCAAAATCCGAGTAATCGGGTCTGCAAAGCACGCCGTTTTTCGTTATCGTGAAATTTTCGTCGTCGTGAAGTTCGCGGATTTTTTTCGCTGCAAACCTCGCTAACAGCATATCTTTATTTTCGCAGGTTTCAGACTCGTTTACAAAAAATATTTCAGACTTATATTTTTCGGCAATATCGTCGGGTAACTTCGGCAAAAATTCCGCGCCGAATTCCAGAGCGTTCCCGTCCTTGTAGTCCACGCCGCCGAATTCCCTTGTCATAAGCCCCGAAAACGCCTTGTTTACGGTGTTTAAAACGGCTTTTCTCGAACGGTAGTTGAGGTTCAGCGGCAGCGCTTTAAATCCGTCCTCGCCCGCGCAAAGCCGCGCCATAATATCGGGGTTTCCGCCGCGGAAAGCGTAAATCGATTGCTTAATATCGCCGACGTAAAACAGCCTTTTCCCGCCCAAAGCCTTGAAAATTTCGGCTTGAATGTCGTTTGAATCCTGAAATTCGTCCACGATTATGCAGTCAAATCGGTCTGAGAGCGATTTTCTGTAATCCTCGTCGGAAAGCCTTGAAAGCAGCATAAGTTCGCAGTCGGAAAATTCCGCCGCTCCCGCCGCATTTTTTACTGCGGAAAAATATTCTCTGTACGCGCGCACGAGCTTTACAAACGCGCAGACGGCGGTTTTTTGCTGCTCGAAACATTCCTCGGAAAAGTCCGCCGAGAATTTCTCGATTTTCTCGCATTGCTTTTGAAGAGCCTTTGCCGCCTCGGAAAATTGCTTTCTCGACGCAAGCCTCGGACCTTTTCCTGTCGACGGCGCTTTCATCGCTTTGAATTCCTTGAATTGCCCGATAATATCCGCAAGCTTTTTAAAAGACGGCTCTTTTAATTTTTTGTAAAGCCCTAAAAATTCGCCGCAGCGCCGGTTTTCGTCCGCGATAAATTCTTCAATTTCCTGCAAAAACGGAGCAATTTCTTTTGATTTGCCTTTTTCGGCAGCCTCGGCTGAAATAAGTTCCGGGAATTCCTCCAAAGCCGATAATTTTTCGCGGATTGAGCAAACTGTTTTGTCAAAAAATTCGTTTATTAAAACAGGCATAAACCACCGCTCGTAAGAGCTGTAATTTTCGTACACGTCAAGCGTTTCGGAAAGCTTTTCGTCGGCGTTTGCACAGCTTGTCAGGTCCTCGGCTGCGGAAACGACCTGTTTTATAAGCGCGTCGTCGTTCTCAAAATTGAACGTGTAAAACAGCGCGCGCCGTTCACTGTCGGAAAACAGCTTGTCGTTGCCGTAAAAATCGCTCATTGCGGCGTTTATCGCGCGCATTTGCAGCGCGGCTTTTTTAGCGGCGTCGATTATTGTGAAATTTACAGGCAAATCGAAAGCCTCAGGATTTTCGCGGATAATTTTTATGCAAAACGAGTCGATAGTGGAAATGCTTGCCTGCCGCAGCCCGAAGATCTGTTTTGAGAGATAGGCTCTTTGCTCGTCGAAATCGTCCCCCGCGGGAATTTCGGCAAGCTTTCCCGAAAGCGCGCGGTTTAATTTTTCACGCAGGCTCTTTGTCGCATTTCTCGTAAACGTCATCACCGCGAGTGATTCCGCGCGAATTCCGAGTTCTCTGTCAGACAGCAGGCGGATAATTCTCTCCACCAAAAGCGTGGTTTTTCCGCTGCCTGCCGCCGCCGTAACGACAGCGGGATTGTCGTGCGGAAATTCCACCGCGCGAAGTTGATATTTGTTTAATTCAGGCATCGCCGTCCTCCTTGCTCTCCTTATTTTCGGAGCGGTTTTCGCGCTCTGCGTCAAGGTCGCGCGTTACCTTCCCGCCGTTCTGGCAAATTTCCGCAAACCGGCAATATTCGCATTGAAGATGTTTGTCGGATTTAGAGCTTTTCTTTGACCCGTCAAGCTGAATATAAGGCTCGGAATAGGCGATAGGCACAGCCTCAACGTTCCCCGAAAACAGCTCGGAAAATCTCTCTCCGACGCCGCTTAGAATTTCCCCGCAAAGCGAGTTAAAATTCTCCGCTTTTACGGAGTTTGTTTCGTCTATGGAAAACGCCTTCCGAACGGTATCAAGAGCCTTTTCGTCGTCCTTGTTTTCGTTTGACACTCTGTCCATCACGAATTTTACATAACGTTCGCGGTTTTTCTCGGTGTTCTCGTCAAGGACGTAAAGTCCGCTCCCGCGGTGGTTCATCGCAAGCAGCTTAAACGGGCTTAACGCGTCCGAAAGCGCGCCGCTGCTCCGCGACGGGATATATGTCACCCCTCCCGCCGAAAGATCTTTGTTTGCGCGGAGTAAAGCCGCAAGATACAGCATCATCTGGATATTCACGCCGTTTTTCGCGTTGAAAATATCAAACCCGCGCACCGAGCTTTTATAATCGACAGTTCTGATGTAGATTTTTTCTTTTTTGCCGTTGTCACGACTTGCCGAAAACATATCCACTCGGTCAATTCGCCCCGTAATGTACAGCTTTTTCCCGCCCTCAAGCGGAATTTCAAGCGGCGCGGTGCGAAGTGTGTGCGGCGTTCCGACGGCGGGGGAAATGCTTTTCGTAAAGGTTTCCGCGTCCGAAAACAGCTCCGCGGGCGGGGGAGATACGAGAATTTCCCCGTCGTCCAGCAAAAACGGATATTCGCCTTTTTTAAGGTCAAGCTCGAAAAACTTCGGACGATAGCTCCCCGCGTAAAATTCAGACTGCATCGAAATCAAAACGTCCGCGGCGGAGTTCACGATATTCCCGAACAAAAATCTGCTGCGCGCGTCGTCGGTAAAAACGGTTTCCGCGTGCGCGAATTCCTCAAGATGCTTGCGGCAGAGCCAGAGAATTTCTCCGCGTTTGAGCGAACACATAAGCTCCGCGTCGCCGCCGATTTCTTTCAGCACGCTTTCAAGTATAAAATGCATAGCGTCGCCGCGGTGAATGTTGTTGAAAACGCGCTGCCTGCGCTCGGAAATGCCGAGCCCCACCTCGCAAAAATAGTTGAATTTGCATTGCGCCAATTTTTCCGCATGCGTTGCGCCGATAAACGCGGGAAACAGCAGCTGCGCCGTTTCGGGGGAAATTTTGTGCTTTATGGAGGATAGTTCTTCGGTATCGCCCCGCGCAAAACTGATTTCTTCGATTTTTTGCACGAAATCCCCGCAGTCCCGCCGTATCAACGCCTTTTTAAGCACGGCGTTTTTTCTGGAATTTGAATTTATCCGCATAGCGAAACGCAGTTTTGCAGCTCTCACCGAACGGCAGTAAAACTCGTCCCCAAACGCCGACGCCTTTTTGATTGCAACGTCGCAAAACAGATTTCCGATGTCCCCGAAAACGCTTGACAGCTGCAGCGGCTCTCCGTCCGAGGAAATTTCGGGGCAGGAAACGCACAAATATTCCGTCGGCAGGCAGACCGCCCGGTACGCTCTGTAAAGCGACAGCGAGTATTGCTCCTCGGTGGATTTCAGGCTGAATTGCTCCATGCCGCTTATGCTTTTTCGGATAATCTCGGTCTCGTTGCGCGAAAAAATCCCCGTCTGCGGCGCGGGCGTCGGAAACGCGTCGTAGCTTGCCCCCACGATAAACGCGGCTTTTACGCCGTCCGCGCGGGTTCGGTCAATATCTCCCACCAGCACCGAATCCACCGTCTGCGGCGGGGAAGAGAGAGCCGTCTGCGCGCAGACGTCCCGAAAAAGTTCGCGAAATTCCCCGATTGACACGGGAATTCCCGAAAGCTCCTTAAAAAGCGCGTTGAAAATGCCGACAAGCGTGTCCCAGAGCCGCTGCGAAAGCTCCGTTTTTTCAGTATCTCTCGCGCCGTCCGCAAACCTGCATTTTTCGGACAGCGAGTCTTTTATTTTCACATCATGAATTAAAAAATCATACAGCGTCTGAACGATTTTCCCGCCGTCAACTTTACCTTTGGAAAGCTTTTCCGACAGCCGCAAAATCGGCTCAGAAACAGCTTTTCTGACCTCTTCCGCAACTTCTGTTTTCGGGTCGTCCAAGCCCTGTTCAAACGGCTTTTTAAGGTTCTTTGCGTCGGGCAGCCACTCGAATAAATAATCCTCAAAAGCCGCCGCGCTGCTGTCGCTGAGTAATGTATATTCGTTCTTTTCCTCGTCAAATGTGCAGAAAAAACCTGTTTTCACACAGCTTAAAACCGTATCCGCCGAAAAATCCGCCGCAGCGTTTAAAATCGAGTTTACGAGGTTTATAAGCGGTCGGTAGAGGATAGGCTCGGAGCTGTCCGAAAACATCGGAATTTCGTACTTCCTGAAGGCGTTTTCCATATATCTTCCGTACACCGAAAGGTCGGTGCAAAGCACCGCTATATCGCGGCAGCGAAAGCCTTTTTCGTCGATAAGCCTTTTTATTTTCGCGCAGACAAAATCCGCCTCCTCGTAAACGTCCGCGGCGGTGATAAGCTCGCACGAATCGCCCGCGGGGACTTCGCTTTTTTCGTTTAAGAACAACTTCTGCGACAGCTCAAAAAGCGGGGAAGACGAGTATCTTTCGCCTGCGTCGTTTATTTTGAAGACAACTTCCTGACCGACGCGACGCGCCTCCTCGCGCAGCCGTGAAATGTGCAAATTCGCTGTTGAAAAAACCTCTCTCTCGCTGTCGATGTCGGAGAAAAAACCGAACGTCACGTTTCGCGTTTTCCGCATAAGAACGCGCAGAAATTCAAGCTGCCCGCCCGTAAAATCATTAAAGCAGTCTACAAAAAAATCCGCGTTTTCTAAGTCGCGAAAGCTCTCTTTTCTGATAATATCCGCGGCGGGGGAGATGACCTCCGAAACGTCGAGGTAGTCTTTCATAAAGATTTCATACCGCCCGAAAATCCGCGCTGTGTCGGAGAGTTTTTTGATGAGCATCTCGTTTTTTTCGCCGTCGGAATTTTTCACTTTCCCAAGACACAAATCCAGTCCGTCTGGCGACAGTCCCGCCGAGCGCAGACTTGCCACCGTATCGGTCATTTTCCCGCAAAAACCGGGTTTCTT
>CANQNY010000063.1 GCA_947625335.1 uncultured Clostridia bacterium
GCCGCTGTTCGCCGCTTGGTCTTATCACGAGGTCCAGCGGCGGCATTTCCCTTGTGTAGAGAAAGCTTTCCACCAGTTCTTCCGTAACATTGTCGGCGGAGAGTTCCCCCGAAACACACTTTTCGGCTATTTTCTTCGCAGCAAACGCAATCTCCGCCCTGCCGCCGTAATTCAACGCAATCCCAACGATAAAACCCGTGTTCTTTTCGGAGGTTTTCATAATATTTTCAAGCTCCGCGCGAATATCCTCGTCGAACGCCGAAATATCTCCCAAAATGATTATACGAATATTCTCGTCCGAAAAGCTCTTGATGTCCTTAATATATTGCCGCAGCAGCGACATTATACCGCGGATTTCATCGGCGGGACGTTTCCAGTTCTCGGTGGAAAACGCGTAAAACGTCGCGCACTCCACGCCCAGCTCCCTGCACCAGTTTATCGTTTTTTTGAAAACCGCAGCCCCCTGCGTATGACCAAAGTTCCTCGGCATAGCGCGCTTTTTCGCCCAGCGACCGTTTCCGTCCATAATAAAGCCGATATGCCTCGGAATACCGGAATTTCCCATCAAATCGCCATTATTTCCTTATTCTTATTCTCGCCGATTTTTTCAACTTCCTCGATAAACTTATCGGTGAGCTTTTGGATATTCTTTTCCGCCTCTTTAACATCGTCTTCGGTGATTTCGTTAGACTTTTTCTTAGCCTTTATCTTATCCATACCGTCGCGGCGAACGTTTCTTACTGCGACCTTGCTTTCCTCGCAGATTTTGCTTACCTGCTTGCAAAGCTCTTTTCTTCTGTCCTCGGTAAGCTGCGGGAACGCAATTCTGAGCACTCTGCCGTCGTTTGTGGGATTTATACCCAGATCCGACGCCTGAATAGCCTTTTCGATAGCCTTAAGCTGCGACGCGTCATACGGCGACACCACCAAAATCCTCGCCTCCGCAACCGACACGGACGCCATCTGATTTATCGGAGTAGCCGTCCCGTAATAATCCACCGTTATCCTGTCCAGCACCGAGGGGTTTGCCCTGCCCGCGCGGATAGTTGCAAGCTCGCTTTCCAGAGCCGTAATGCATTTTTTCATTCTCTCTTTGGTATTATCGATAACTTCTTTCATAAGATCCTCCCTTATCTCTCGACTAATGCTTTGTAACAAGCGTTCCTACGCTCTTTCCCATAACCGCGTCGTAAATATTGTCGGGATTATCGAGATTAAACACGATGATCGGGATATTGTTCTCGGTGCAAATCGCCGCGGCTGCGCTGTCCATTACCTGAAGACGCTTTACAAGAATATCATGGTGAGTGATAACGTCGTATTTTACCGCGTCGGGGAACTTTTTCGGGTCTTTGTCATAGATGCCGTCGACCATTGTCGCTTTCAGGATAATATCCGCCTTAAGCTCGGCAGCCCTCAAAGACGCCGCGCTGTCCGTTGAGAAAAACGGATTTCCCGTGCCGCACCCGAAAATGACAATCCTGCCCTTTTCGAGATGCCTAAGCGCTTTCCCAAGAATAAACGGCTCCGCCACCTGCTGCATAGTAATGGCAGTCTGAACGCGCACAATGCACCCCAGACTTTCCAAAACGTCCGCCACGGCAAGCGCGTTCATGGTTGTTGCAAGCATACCGATATGATCGGCTCTCGCCCTGTCCGCGCTCTTTGAGGAACGTCCTCTCCAGAAATTACCGCCCCCGACCACTATTCCTATCTGCGCGCCCGCGTCGGCGGTTTTCTTGATACTGCGGCAGATCTTCTCGACTGTCGGAAAATCCAGACCGGTCTCCTTTTCGCCCGCCAGAGCCTCGCCGCTTAGTTTCAGCAAGACCCTCTTGTACTTCGGGATATCCAACTCACCCATTGCAAACACCCTCCGCTTTATTTATCAATAGTCCAGAACGCGTATCCTTCCAAGGATCTTTGCGTTTTCGGACAGCTTTTCGCAAGCGTTCAGAGTTTCCTTTTCGGTCATAACGTCTGTGATAAAAGCAAGCTCGTTGTCGTGCTGTTTTTTAGAAGACAAGAATTCAATCTTATCTCCGAAAATTTCGCCCGCCTTATCCTTTGCGGCTTTTATATTATCCGCGCAAAGCCTTATATAATTCGCGCACCTAAACTCCTCGAACGGACGCACAAACGACTGCTCCGAGTCCTTCCAGGTAAGCGAACGGCTCGTTCCCGCGTGTTTTACAGCCGAAACTATATCCGACACCACCGCGCTTGCCGTAGGGAGCTTACCCGCGCCCTTTCCGTAGAACACAACGTCGCCCGTTGCGTCTCCGCGGACAAGAATTGCGTTGAACACGTCGTTCACGCCCGAAAGCTGGCTCTCGTTTCTGATAACCGCGGGGAACACGCCGATAAAGATTTTATCGCCCTCGCTGCGTTTCGCGCAGCCGATAAGCTTTATCTTCGCGTCGTAGCTGTCAATATACTCAACGTCCTCCAAAGTCACTTTTGTAATGCCCTCGGTGTGAACGCTCTCGGGATAAACGTGTTTCCCGAACACCAGCGACGCGAGAATACATATCTTTCTGCAAGCGTCTGTACCCTCTACATCAGCCGCGGGATTTCGCTCCGCGTATCCCAGTTCCTGCGCGGTTTTCAAAGCCTCGTCAAAGCCCATTCCGTCGCGTATCATCTTGGTCAGAATGAAATTCGTCGTTCCGTTCAGAATACCCGCAATATCGTCTATCTCGTTTGCCTCAAGGCAGGTATGAATAGGCTTAATTATCGGTATTCCGCCGCCAACGCTCGCCTCGAAGAAGAAATTCACATTTTTCTCCTTAGCGATTTTCAAAAGCTCCGCGCCCTTTGCCGCGACAAGCTCTTTATTTGATGTAACAACGCTCTTTCCCGCCAAAAGCGCAGATTTCACGAAATCGTATGCCGGTTTTATACCGCCGATAACCTCGCTGACAACGCTTACTTCGGGGTCGTTTAAAATCACATTGAAATCCTTGACAAATTTATCCGCGTATGGACTGTCGGGAAAATCCCTCACATCAAGAATGTATTTAATATCGAGCTGTTCGCCCGCCTTCTTTTCGAGATTTTCTTTATTTCTGTAAAAAACCTCGACTGTGCCCGAGCCGACGACGCCATAGCCCAGCACGGCGATTTTTGCCATAAAAAACATCCTTTCGCTTTAATATAATACTACTTTTATATTATAGCACAATCCGGAAATTTTTTCAAGGGCTTATTGCAAAAAACTTTTACTGCGACACTTTGGACTTTGCGTCGCACCGTTTGAGAGTTACCAAAAGCAGGATAATCCCCGCGGCGGTGAGGATATGCCCTATGCCTGCGATACTCGCAATAACCGCGGACGCGCCCTTTGAAAGCTCCGTGCCCAGAACCTCGAACACTCCTCGCACGCCCATCATAATGCCGGTTACGGGAACGCCCGTGTTGTAAAGCGCTCTGAAGACCTTGAAGGTCTTTTCGCTGTCAAGGTCAAAATTCCTCGAAAACAACGCTATAATGAGATAAACTATCATTCCGAGCATGAAAAAGTGGGTATGTACCTTTCCCAGAGCCGTTACGCCGTCAAAGGCGTTTGCCCGCGTAAATTCGCGGTAGAACACCCCGCCCGCCATTGCCAAAATCGCATAGCAAAGCGCGTAATTAAGACTTTTTTTCATATTTGTTACCTTTCTTTTCATAATTTACCATTTTTAACCACAGCTTGACCATAAGCTGCATATCCGCCGTACAGAAATTAACGTTCAATACAGAACTGCCTACGCTGGGAAACAGCACACGCATTATGCTCTCCGCGCAATAACTCCGTATTACCCTACCGCCGTACAGAAAACAGCGTTAAAACAAAATCCACCTACGCTGGGAAATGGTGCAGGGCATTGCCCTGCCCTGCAAAATACGGCGGAGAATATCCCCGCCGTAAATAATTCATTACTCGCCGACAAGCTCTTTGTACAAGCCGATATAGAGTTTCGCAGAGGCAGCCCAGCTGAAATCCGCTTTCATAGCGCGGTTCATAAGCTTTGTCCACTCGGGTTTGTTGTCGTAATAACCCTTTGCGCGGCGTATAGCCTCCAGCATATCGTGAGCGTTGTAGCTCTGGAACGTGAAACCTATGCCGTTATCGCCCGCGTCGATAATGCTGTCCTTAAGACCGCCTGTCGCACGCACGATCGGAACAGTACCGTACCTTGCCGCGATCATCTGCGCCAAACCGCAAGGCTCGCTCTTGGACGGCATAAGGAACATATCCGCGCCCGCATACAGCTTTTTCGCAAGCTGAGGATTATACCCGCGGTAAAATCCGACTTTATCGGGATAACGCCAATGCATCTCCTGGAAGAAGTCCTCGTACATTCTCTCGCCCGAACCGAGGATAACCATCTGAACGTCCGTCGCAATTATCTCGTCAAACACATACTTCACCAGATCAAAGCCCTTGTGATCGGCAAATCTCGAAATCATCGCGATAAGCGGAATGTCGTACTGCGGCATACCCATTTCATCAAAAATCGCGGTCTTGCAGGCAGCCTTGCCCTTGTGATTTTTAGCGGAGAATTTCGCCGCAATGGTGTTATCGGTTTCGGGATTGTACAAATCAACATCGATACCGTTCAAGAAACCGCAGGTCTTGTACTGCTTGTTGCGGAGAATTCTGTCCAGCCCGTGAGAGAACCACGGATCGAGAATTTCCTTCGCGTAAGTCGGAGACACCGTCGTCACCTTATCCGCGATCTCAATTGCGCCCTTCATAAAGTTAATATCGCGGTCATATTCGAGAATATTGACATTCTGGGGCGGAATTCCGACAATATCTTTAACAAGGTCCAGTCCGTACTGCCCCTGATAACCGATATTATGGATAGTAAACACGTTCTTGATGTCGCCGAACCCCCATTGATTCTTATAGAACAGGTGGTGATAAACAGGGATAAGAGCGCATTGCCAGTCGTTGGAATTGATAATCTGCGGGTGGAAGTCGATGTGCCGCAGCATTTCAAGCACAGCACGGCTGAAGAAAACATATCTCTCCGCGTCGTCGTAATAACCGTAAAGACCGTTGTCGCGCTTGAAATAATACTCGTTATCGAGGAAATAATAGGTCACGCCGTTCACTTCCTGCGAAAAAACGCCGCAGTACTGACTTCTCCAGCCAACGGGAACGGTGAAATTCGTGATAAAATGCATTTTTTCCTTGAACTCGGGCTTTATCGTATTAACGTAGTAGGGCATTACAACGCGCGCGTCATGCCCCGCCTGAACCAGAGCCTTCGGAAGAGAACCCGCGACATCGGCGAGTCCGCCGCTTGCCGCAAACGGCAAAGCCTCACTTGCAGCATACAAAATATTCATATTTCATACCTCCGTTTAGATAGATTTTACACTAATTATCAACTTCTGGGAATGAAAGAAGAAACCGCGCCCGCAAGATTGCTTATCGGCATGGTCTGGAGATAGATCTTTCCGGGTCCGGTAACAACGGTATTAAACAGACCCTCGCCGCCGAAGAGAACATTTCCGACGCCCTTGACGGTCTGGATATCCATTGTGACAGTGCCTGTCATTGCCGCAAGATAACCCGTATCAATGACCATCTGCTGACCCGGCTGGAGATCGTATTCGACAACATAACCGTCGATTTCAATGAAAGCCATACCGTTTCCGTGCAGACGCTGCATAATAAAGCCCTCGCCGCCGAAAAAGCCCGCGCCGACTTTTTTCTGGAAAGCAATCGAAAACTCAACGCTCTTTTCAGACGCAAGATAACCGCCCTTCTGAACGATCATATCGCCCTTGCTTATGTCAAAAGGAATGATAGAGCCGGGTACGCTGGACGCAAACGCTATCATACCGGGACCGCCCTCGGAAACATATGTATTCTGGAACATGGACTCGCCGGAAAACATCTTGCTGAACGCCTTTCCGATGCCGCCCGTTCCGGTCTGCATCTTCATATTCGGGGTCATCCAGGACATTGCGCCCTTCTGGCACATAACTGCCTCGTTCGCGTCAAGATAAACGAGAACGACGGGCATCGGTTCGCCCTTAATTTCATACCTCATAGCTTTTCTCCTTTAGTGTCTTAAAATTACCCAGCATACGCTGTTATAATAATTATACATCATTTTGTGCCGCTTGTCAAGTAATTTGTTAAAAAAACGAATTTTACGTCATATTCTGCCGCACCCGAGAATTACAATATACAAAGCTGCCGCGCAAAGCATAAAAGGGGCGTTTTTAAACGCCGCAAACAGAACGACAGCAGCCGCTGCCGCCGAAATTATCCCGACTGTACGCATTATCTTGTCCACATTTTCGGGACGGAAATTTTTTATTACAAGAATTTTCAGCAGCGCCGCCCCGTCAAGTTCCCCGAACGGAAGAAGATTGAAGACCCCCGTAAACAGGTTTATCGCCGCGGCAAGGTCGTTTCCCGTAAGGTGAAAAAACGCCGCAGCCGCGAAATTCGCCGCCGCTCCCGCAAAAAGAACAAGAATTCTTTGGAAAATCGGAGCGTTTTCCGCGCCGCGGGAGGTTATTCGTATGCCCGCGCCGTAAAAGGTTATTTTATCCGCAGAAATTCCGAAAACTGCCATAACGGCAAGGTGCGAAAGCTCGTGAAACGCGCACGCCGCAAGCGCGGCAAGTCCGAAAAGCGAATCTTTGACGAACAAAAAGAGCGCAATTACCGCGAAAAACGAGAAATCAAGCCTTATTGTCGTCTTTTTTAATTTCAATTCTATCATATGTAAATTGTATTCGGCAAATGCGTTTTTTAGAAGAGAAAAAGGGCGGTAAAAATCCGCCCTTAAATTGCTTTTTAGTCCGAGAAAACCGCTCCCGTGTTGGAAGATGTTACCATTTTCGCGTAACGCTTGAGATAACCGTCAAGCTGTTTCGGAGGATTTATCCCCTTCTTTTTGCGCTCGGCAATAACCGCGTCGTCCACAAGAAGAGTTATCTTGCGGTTCGGGATATCGATGTGTATCTTGTCGCCGTCCTCGACAAACGCGATAAGACCGCCCTCCGCCGCCTCAGGCGAAACATGACCTACCGCTGCGCCCCTTGACGCGCCGCTGAAACGCCCGTCGGTTATCAGAGCGACGCTGCCGTCAAGACCTTTTCCGACGATAGCCGCCGTGGGAGCGAGCATTTCGGGCATTCCGGGACCGCCCTTCGGACCTTCATAGCGGATAACAACAACGTCTCCCGCCTTAATTGACCCGCCGAGAATAGCGTCGCAGGCAAGCTGTTCCCCGTCGAAAACTCTCGCCGTACCCGTGAAATCCATCATTTCGGGCTTTACCGCTCCCTGCTTTACAACAGAGCCGTTTTCCGCGAGATTTCCCGACAAAATGGCAATTCCGCCGTCCTTGCGTATAGGTTCTGCACAGGTGTGAACTATCACGCCGTCAGCGTCTCTTGCCGCCGCGATACGCTCTTTCTGTGTGCCGCTTACCGTCAGAACGTCCTCGTTTATATGACCGCCCTTAGCAAGCTCTTTAATAACAGTCTGTATACCGCCCACATCGTTCAGATCGGTGATAAAAACGCTGCTTGCGGGGTTGAGTTTTGCAAGCTGGGGAGTTTTTCTGCTCATATTGTCGATATCCGAGAGCTTTATGTCAACTCCCGCCTCATGAGCGATTGCCAACAAATGCAAAACGGTATTGGACGACGCACCGATAGCCATATCCGTCGCAAGAGCGTTTTCCATATTCTTTTTGGTAAGTATATCAAGCGGGCGAATATTCTGCTTTACAAGCTCCACAACTCGTTCGCCCGACTCTTTTGCCAGACGGCGGCGCGCAGAATTCACCGCAGGCTCCGTACCCGCCGTCGGGAGAGCCAGTCCCACCGCCTCGGTAAGGCAGTTCATGGAGTTTGCGGTATACATTCCCGAACACGAACCGCATGTCGGACACGCGTTGTTCTCGTAATCCTTTATAACATCATCGCCTATTTCGCCGTTTGTGTACTGCCCTATTGCCTCGTAAATCTCGGAATATCCCACTCTCTTGCCCTGAACGCAGCCGGGGTTCATAGGACCGCCGCTTACGAAGATAGACGGTAAATTCATTCTTGCCGCCGCCATAACCATTCCGGGGACGATTTTATCGCAGTTCGGGATAAACACAACTCCGTCAAGCGGGTGTGCCGTAAGCATTACCTCAATGCTGTCCGCGATAAGCTCGCGCGACGCGAGAGAATACCTCATGCCCTTGTGGTTCATCGCAAGTCCGTCGCATACGCCGATTGTAAAGAACTCAAACGGCACGCCGCCCGCGTTTCTAATACCGTCCTTGACGTAACGCGAAATTTCGTGCAGGTGCTGATGCCCCGGAACATAGTCCGACGCCGCGCAGACCACCGCGATAAACGGCTTGTTCATCTCGCTGTCAATCACGCCCAGCGACTTCAAAACAGCTCTGTGAGGGGTTTTTTCAACGCCCTCTTTGATTAAATCCGACCTCATTGTTATCATACCTTCCTGAATTTATTTATTTTCGACACATCGCCACGGTAAATTGCCGCTGCAAACTGCACGACAAATTGCCTCGGCAATTTGTCACGATAAATCGCCCCGCGATTTATCGTTGTTAGCCTTTAAAAAGCATTGCCGCGCCGATAACGCCCGCGTCGTTTCCGAGAGAGCAAACCGAAAGCTTTGTGGTTTTCGAGGAATTTCTCGAATAGATCTGCTCCCGGACGGCTTTTTGCAGAGGAATCATCAGCGTGTCGCCCTCGTTGCAAACTCCCCCGCCGATACAGAGAATGTCCGGCTGGAACGTGTTTATAACGTTCGCTATGCCGCACGCGAGGTATTTCACATATCGCTCGGTAACAGCTTTACCCACAGCGTCGCCCCGTTTCATTGCGGTATACGCCGTGCGCGCGCTTACCTTGCCCTCTTCTTTTATAACGTCTTTGAGAATAGACTCCGGGTGTTCATCGGCAGCGCGTTTGGTCATTCTCGCAAGCCCCGTTGCCGAGGAATACGCCTCAAAACAGCCTCGTCTGCCGCAGGAGCAAGGCTCTCCGTCAACTTCAATGACAGTATGACCAATCTCCCCGCCCGCGTAATTCGAGCCGCGGTAGATTTTCCCGTCAATAATAATTCCCGCGCCTACTCCCGTTCCGAGCGTGATAATCACGGCGTTTTTTGCACCCTTCGCCGCCCCCGCGCAAAATTCCCCGAAAGCCGCCGCGTTCGCGTCGTTTTCAAGGTAAACAGGCACTCCGAACGCTTTCTCAATATCTAATCTCAGCGGAACGTTCACGAAATTCAAGTTGCTTGCAAACTCCACAAATCCCGTGTCGCTGTTGCAGATTCCGGGGCAGCCTATGCCGATTGAAGCCGCTTTTTCCGGAGCAATTCCCGCCGCCTCGCAGCATTGCCTTACCGCCGTTTCTATCTGCCCGACGACTTCTTTATAAACGGGAAAACCGCTCCCGCCGGGATTTGTCTTTACTTTCGAGCGGGCAACTATCTCGCAGTTTTCGTTCACCGCCCCGCACGCGATGTTCGTTCCTCCAACGTCAACTCCTATGTATAACGCCATAAAACACCTCCCGAAATCAATATCCGAGATTTTCGTTTACGATTATCACCTTTATCCTGTCGGGGACGCGCTGGTGTGCAAGCGTCACATACGAACAGCAAATTCTGGCGGGAGCGTGGCAATGCATACACTCGCCCTTTTTAGCGCAGGGAGTTTCACAATTAAGCCTTACCGTGTTCTTCGGAGCGGCGATTTTTTCAACGCGGAGTTTCGCCTCCTCAAGGTCTTTGACTATCTTATTCACGCCCGCGACGATAACCACCTGACGCGGTCCGAAAATCATCGCCGAAACGCGGTTTCCGTTCCCATCGACGTTGTAAAGCTCGCCGTTTTCGGTAATAGCGTTTGCGCTTGCGAAAAACGAATCCGAAACGAACGCCTTTCGCATTATCTCGTCAACCTCTTCTTTTGTCTTTCCCGCGGAACGGTCGAGATAAGCGGCTCCGAATTCTTTCATAAGAAGTTCGGTAACCCCGCTTTCCTTAAGCGTCATAGAGCCGCCCGCGGTGATAAGCTTGTCGGATTTAACAAGTTCCCGCACAATATCGAAAAGCTCTTCCCTCGACTGCGCGAAAAAAGGTTTCATTCGGTTTTCGCGAAGTTTGTCCATTGTTTTTTTAATTTTCTCGTCCATAATACCCCTCCATGCTGAATTATTCAAGGTCTAACTTCTGCTTTATGGTAATTATCGAGTTCTCCGAGATAACGAACCCGCCGTCGTCGCCGAATTCTCCGTACGGAATATAAAACTCCGCGGGATTTACTCCGTAATCCACGGTATAAAGCAAAGCCGGCTTGTGTTTTCTGTAAACGGAGTCCTCGATATCCGTTTCGGCGTTTTCGGCAATCGCCCTGAAATATGTGTCAAGCAGCGCGCTGTCGGCGTTTCTGAAGTTCTGATTAATAAGCTCGGAAAGCATCGAGCCTATTACATTAAATCTGTAAGACTCGCCCTCTTCAAAATCCGCGAACATTATCAAGTTATAAAAGGTTTCCGCGGTAATGCGCTGTTCGCCGGCGTTGACCGTAGTAACCTCGTCATTTTTCTCAATTATCATAGTTTTTGGGAAATTGTAACTTACGCTCCCGAAATACGTCATAACCGTAACAAACGCGTCATGATCCATATTGATAAAGCCGTCGATCGGTATCCCGACCGCGTCCTCGACCGCCTGCGCCGTCTTTTTTCCGCCCTGAGCCGCGTAAACGTTTGAAAGCGTTCTGCCCTCTTTTTGCATACTAATCCCCGCGGGGAGCGGCACAAGCGCAATTCTGCTTGCGACAGCGTTGTACTCCGCCAAAATAAACAACTCCGGCACCTCGGTGCTGCCCTCGGAGATCATCGTCAAAACCGCGAAGTTGTAATCGCTTGTCGGTCGGAAATCGTCGGTAGGATTGCCCGACATATCAACGTCCACGGGTCTGCTCTCCTCAGGGAAAAGATACCAGCGGAACGTGAAGATCGCCGTTATCGCGAATGCCAAAGCTATTCCGAAAGCTATAAAATAAATATACCAGTTACTTTTTCTGCGAACTGCCATAAATTTCCTCTTTCCGGTTAATTTTAAACAATATTTGCAAAATCTATTGATTTTTTACAAAAAGGGTAATATAATATAATAGTGTGATAAAATCACATCGTATATAGTATAACACATTTTTTCCGAAATTTCAAGATATAGAGGTATTATGATGAATAATTTTTATTGGAGAACCTGGGCGGAGATAAATCTTGACGCTTTAAAGCAGAATATCGCGAAAATCCGCGAATTATCCCGCGGCAAGGAGATAATCGCCGTTGTAAAGGCGAACGCCTACGGGCACGGAGATGTTCAATGCGCTAAAGCGTTGAACAAATGCGGCATAAAGCACTTTGCCGTGTCAAATTTGTGGGAGGCTCAGCGGCTCACATCGGGAGATATTGACGGAGAAATACTGATTTTCGGCTACTGCGATATTCCGCTTATATTCGATAATTTGGAAAATAATTACATATTCACCGTCGGAGATACCGAATATGCGGAAAAACTCTCGGCTCTGGCATTGGAAAAGAATGTAAAAATACCCGTTCACATCAAAATAGACACGGGAATGAGCCGCGTGGGAATAAATACTGCCGAACAGCTCGACTTTATTCTCTCGCAAAAGGGGCTTGACTGCCGCGCGGGTTACACGCATTTTGCCGTCGCGGACAGCCTTGACAAGGACGATATTGAATTTACCGATTTACAGCAGAAAAAGCTCCTTGATTTGTGCAAAAAGCGTGGTCTTAAAACGCATTCTCAAAACAGCGGCGGAATTATCTACCACGGCGATTACGAGGGGGATTTTGTACGCGCGGGAATTGTAATGTACGGGCAGCGTCCCGATACACGTTTTCCCGTGCCGGAGGGAATTACTCCCGTTTTCAGCCTGAAAACCGTTGTAAGCCAGCTTAAAACCATTGACGAGGGCGTTACCGTAAGCTACGGGAGAACATTCACCGCGGGGCGGAAAACGCGCTTAGCGCTTGTGTCGTGCGGGTACGCGGACGGCTTTAACAGGCGGCTTTCGGGGAACTGGAGCGTTTTTGTGAACGGAAAATACGCTCCGATATGCGGAAGAATTTGTATGGATCAGACGCTTATCGACGTGACTGACGTTCCCGACATAAAGGTCGGAGATGTTGTGACTGTCTATTCGGGAGCGGCAGACTCGCCCTGTTCGATAGAACGCGCCGCTGACCGTATCGGAACAAT
>CANQNY010000064.1 GCA_947625335.1 uncultured Clostridia bacterium
ACTAAGTACGGCGCGGATTACCGTGAGCTTTCCGTTCTGAAAAGTATTGCGGATCAGCTTGAAATTGCTGTCGTGCTGGTTCATCACAACCGCAAAGCACGCGACTTAAATCCCAACAATCTTATCTCCGGAACGAACGGAATAGCGGGCTGCGCGGACGGACTGCTTGTGTTCACCCGCAGCGGCGAGAATGCTGAACTCCATATCAGCGGCAGAGGCGCGCCTGCTCTTGAATTAAATCTGAAAAGAAAAAATGCAAAATGGATTTTACTTGATGATCCGCCTGAAAAGAAGGCGGATATTTTTTCATTCATAATCCATGATTTCATTTGCGAGCGGGAGAATGTCAGCGGAACAGCCTCGGAAATTTGTTCATTGCTTAAAGAAAAATATCCCGGACAGGATTTTAATTGCAACTGGCTCTACCGTGATTTACTTCAGCATGATGATGAGATACGTTCGCTCGGAATTGATTACGGGAAAACGAAAAGTAACGGTATCCGCAGTATTTTTATCCGTTATAATCCCGAAAGGGACAGCAGCGGCGGTAAAATTTTGTATTCGGAAAATGCTGTCCCTGCCGACCCTGAAAATGTCGCAAATGCTGATTATAGCTTGATTGAGATTGAGGATGCGGATTTACCGTGCTAAGGAAATGCCGTCCCTGCTGTTCCTGTTGAGATGATGAGCGGAGATAATCTAATTGCATTTGCAGCGGAATTGATGAGAAATAATCTTGCCAAGCAAGGGATAATCGTTCCGGCGTTTAATTCCGACATGTGAGCCGATTTGAGCGAGGTTTTCAGCCGAGTAGGGCAACTTGCCCGACCTCTGCGATTGGAGCGAAATTTGAGCCGTTTCTGCGCGAGTTTGAAAAACGGCTCTGCAAGCGGTGCGAGAGCAGTTCGGGTTATGAAAATGATGCAAGTTAAAGGGACGGGGTCGTCCCGAATACAGCGGACGGGCAAAGCCCGCCGCTGAGCCAGATATTGAAAAAGAAAAGAGAGGTTGTAAAATGAATAATTCCGCAAATCAGGGGGTTGTAGGAAAAATAAGCGCGGCAACCAAGCCGAATTCATAGGGGTTGCTGCGGTAAAAACACGAAACATAAGGAGGTATTTATGAGAAAAATAATCGGTTATAAATTTAAAAAAGCAAATGGTCTTAACAGACCGTTATGCGAGAATATGCCAAAGATAAAGAAAATTAAGTTCACCGACCGCGAGATCGGCGGTGTGACATATCGGGTATGGTCAGCGTTTACGGATGAGGTAAATGCTGCCGACAGCCTTGAAAATCTTATGCTAAACAGGCTCGAAAGCGACGAAAGCGAGGAGCAATCGGATCAGGAAGAACAGGAGTCTCCTACCCTTAAGATGTGATTTCCGCGAAAAAATCTTGACGGCAGCGGAAAAAACGCTGGACTTTTGCGGACGGTTGTAGTATACTGTCTGTTGCGGGACCCGCGATCCGCTGCCGGGAAAGGAGTTATATGACAAGAAAACAGAATTACAAGGCAGCATTATATTGCAGGCTTTCGGTGGACGACGGCAACTTTGGCGGAAGCGTTAGTATCGAAACACAAAAAGTTCTGCTGGAGCAATACTGCAAGGACCATTCGATAACGGACTACACATTCTACTGCGACGACGGGTGCAGCGGCACTAACTTTGACAGAGACGCATTCCGGCAAATGTACAAAGATATTCAAAACGGGAAAATCGACCTTGTAGTCGTCAAAGACCTCTCACGGTTCGGAAGAAACTATGTTGAAACGGGAATGTATGTGCGCGAGTTTACGGACAACAACATTCGGTTTATCGCGGCAGACGACAATTATGATTCGCTGGTAAACGGCGACGATCTGCTCTTCCCCATAAAGAATGTCGTGAATGAAATGTACCATTCATTCCCGAAAACCTCAATTAAGAAATAATCTCGCAGGAATCAATGATCACATCATAAATTCCTTGCCGCGGTATCTTCTTGACAGTATAAGTAATATGGAATCCCGTTAAGATAGATATTAAGATGTTTATATTTGGAAACGATTATCTTATCAAGCATTTCACCGTATATTTCGGTGTTGCTGACATCGCAGTCGGCAACATTTTTTATACGCTCCATTGCCTCCTTTATACCATCAATTTGCTTTTGGTGAAGTGCGCCGATATTTTGGCTCTCAGCGATTTTTTCAGTAAGCCTCGTGATTTCACTGTCGTAAAATTCGGTTTGCTGTTTCAAATCGTCTTTGGAAATAAGACCTTCAATCACAAGATCAATAGCCTTACGCTTCTTCTCTTTAAGGTTTTCAATCTCGGCTTTAAGCGGCTCAACATCAACACTTTTCCGAACACTTTGTATAAGCCGAATTTCGTTCAGCATTTCCTTTTCCAATGAGGGTCTGAGAGCTTGGACATTTGCTAGCAAAGTCTGCATCACCTTGTCTAGAATTCTCTCATCAATGGTGTGATTATCGCATCCTATATGCTCTCCGTTCGGGGCAACTCTTGGAGCAGTGCCGTAGATCTGACGATTGCGGCAGCCAACTTGACGATATGGATTTGTTGCCGATCCTGAAACATTGTAGCTATAACCGCATTTTCCGCACACCATTTTACCGCTAAACCAATAGACGCGCGAATGCTTTCTGCCCTCGCGGGATTTTCGACTTCTCCGCAGCATTTCCGCTTGTGCAGCATCCCAGACTTCGCGCGAAATAATCCCCTCGTGATGGTCTCGAATCGTTATAAGCGGCGCTTCGGGATTATCGCCGTGATTTGCAATTTCGCGCGGCGCAAGTATGTTCGGCTTGTAGACTTTCCATTGCGTTAGATCGCCAACGTACTTTTCGTTCTTCAAAATTTTTAGAACGTGCTGCGGACTCCATACACGATTTTTAGTGTCGGAATTCCGCAATTGCTTAATTCGTGTGCTATAGTCATACAGATAGCTGCGAAAAATTTCTTTTACGATCTCAGCTTCTTCGGGAACAATCTTCAATTTCCCGTCAATTACCTTGTAGCCATAAATTCGACCGCAACCCAGAACCACACCGTCCTCCATATGCTTTTTCATGCCCCACTTTATGCGTTCGGATATTTTACGGCTTTCTTCTTGGGCTATCGACGACATAATCGTCAGCCTCAACTCACCGTCTTTATCACGCGTATCAATGCCGTCATTCATAAATATTACTCCGATTTTTAATTCGGATAATCTGCGCGTAAAATTAAGTGTGGCGACTGTATTTCTAGCAAAATGGCTGACTTTTTTCGTGAGTATCAGGTCGATTTTACCAGCTTCACAATCGGCTATCATACGATTAAACCCATCACGTTTGCGTGTTGATGTGCCTGTTATGCCCTCGTCGTAATAAACCTCGACCAGTTCGTAATCTTCGTGACCGCTGATGTATTCGGTGAAATATTTTATCTGCACCGAAAGTGAATGGAGCTGATCCTCCATATCCTTTGAAACGCGGCAGTATGCCGCCACTCTGATTTTGCTATACATTGTACCTCCTCTCCCGATTTATCGGGAATGTTCAAAAATTTTCGGACATCCCCCTGCATTTTAATTATATCACTTTCGAGCTTTAAAGTCAAGATGTTTTCAAAATATTATGCAGAGGAATATCCTACCTAGTTGTAAATTATGCCGCGTTTTCTGCGCTGTTATTCTGCATTGAAATAAGCTGTTCTAACTGCTCGTCCGTAATCAAACCTTGCTTGTGAAATTCCTTGTAGTAACCGATTTTCATAGCTTTGATAAATTCGGATTTGCAATCTTCGGGAATTTGAAACTGTGTATCAACGTTTTGTAAAATTCTGCTCAATAAGTACCTCCTTATCTTCGCGGACGCGTTTGCGGCGCGTCTTGTTTCCGTTCCTGTTCGATTAACTTGCTGATATAGTCGCCTTGCGAAATCTCGTTGTATGTAGCAGAAATATCGGAATATTCTTTTAAAAGTGTAGTGCACATATTATAATGCTCTCTAATGGGAGTAGCTTTCTGCTTCGTTTCGATGATGACACCGTTGAGATATTCGTAATCCGAAGTGCTTTCAATATTCTGCTTTACGAGAGTTTCTCTGTACATTTCTGCGCGAAGTCCTTCCTCTGCAGTGAGCGAGGGCTTGTCCATAAGCGTGAAGTATTCCTCCGCTTGTGCCGCAAGGCTCTTTAAGAAGTTGCATTTGGTTTCCATAGTGTTTACCTCCATCCTGGATTTCTCCAATTCAAATTTTAATTGCTCTATTTTACCGTTGACCTCTCCGATACTTTGTAAGCGATCACGGTTTATAACCGAGAGCAGAGTTCCGAGTTGTTCAAGAGTGGGGTGGAAAGCGTTGACCTCTTGAATGCCGCTGATAGTTTCCGAATACTTGTCGCGGAGTGCCGACTTCTCGCACGGATTGTTTAGTCCCGCTCCTACATCTTTCCACAAAATCCGAGAAGCAAGGCTTTCGACCGTATAATCCTCGCCGAGAGTTTTCAATCGGACTGCCCGCTGCTGTTCGGGAGCCTTGACCGAAATATACTTCCCGCGTCGAACCGTGTAGCCTAACAACTCCAACTCTGCAAGCAGTTCATCAACGTTCTTGACCCAACCGACTAGCCTTTCAATCTCGCTGCGGATTTTTTCTTTCCACGAAGTACCCCTCTGCTTGTGTTCCCATTCGCTGTGGTCAATTCCGGACGCACCTTGCTTGGGTTCAATCGGTTTAATTCCGAACGCAAGGCAGACCCTGTCGGAAATCTCGCGGAGATTTTTTCTGGTCGCGAGGTTGTCATTGAATTTCCGTCCGTCTATTCCGTAAGCATTTATGATGAAGCGCGTATGGATATGCTCTTTGTCAACATGGGTTGCAATGACGATCTGACAATTATCTCCGAAAGCCTTTCGCGCAAAAGTCCTGCCTATCTGATGGGCAAGCTCAGGAGAGATTTTGTCCTTTGGGTCGAACGACTGAATGTAATGAATAGCTTTCACTTTGCTTTTGCCGGACTTGTGTGGTGGCTCGTCAAATTTGTTTCCCGAAAATTGTTCATACACCATCTTCATAGCAAGATATGCACACTTCGGATCGGGTATGCAATTCATAGCATTTGTGTAAATCAAATCCTCCGTCTTGTCGGGATTGAGTATGTAGGCTAAGCTGCGATTGACGGTAGTACGGAGAGAAATTGATTTAAGGTATGGCAAATTTCCTCGTTTTCCTTTCTGAGTTTCTTAATCAAAGTGGTTCTAGGCAATGCCTAGTTGTTTGGGGGTATTACTCTTAGGTTTGGGTTCTCTAAGAAACATTTGGAGGGGTCACATCGATAAATGGGAAAAAGTGTCAAAGTATGCACTTTTTTCTCTGCTTGCTATTTAGAGTGCGTATTCCGATTTTTTCAACTCCCCGGCGCGTATGTGCACCCCCTCTAAAATTTTTTCAAGAGCCGATCCGAAAGTGATATGACCCCTCCGATTTTTCTTTCAGCCTTGCTTATTTAAAACTTCTACAATCCCGCCTTTTTTAGTGCGATCTCGTCAATCAGTCCAAGCAGCTTGGTCGTTTCATCATCGTTTAACTCAGTTCGCATTTTGCGCACCATAGTCGCCTCGGAAATTCCCAACGCCTTAGCAAGCTCCCACTAATATACCTTTTGGTCACGAAGTTCATCGCGTATTATCTGATTTGCCATAGAAATTACCTCCTTGTATTGTTTTGACGATTATAATGATGACGACAGCTTATCTCTTGCGGCGAATAGAAAATTGTAATCGTTGCTATCATCATCGTAGGTTCATTATACAACAAAAAATCGGACTGTGCCGTATATGCCATAATCCGAATTTTTTATTTTTTCTACCATCGAATTCCATATATAGAATTTTTTATTTGAGAATAGGATAGGGTTCTTGACTTTGAGTGCGGGATTATGCTATTCTATAATATGATAGGTATCTTGAACGAAGGAATTATTTATGGAAGTAAAGTTGACTATGGGTGAGAAACTAAAAGATTTGCGGATAGAAAGAAAGTTGACCACTAAGCAGGTCAGCTAAATGACAGGTATTTCCGAGGCTGTGTACAACGGTTTGGAAAACGACAATGACCGAGACACGGGTTACAGCCGGATCATCGCCCTTGCAAAATTCTACAAAGTTCCGACAGACTATCTGCTGGGGTTCACCGAGAGCCGCATTACAAAAAATATTGAGCTTAAGCAGATTCACCTTAGCGACAAGGCTGTTGAAATCTTGATGAGCGGCAAGCAGAATAATCATCTTATCAGCGACTTGATCGAGCACGAAGAGTTTTCTAACCTGATAAATTCAATTGACGTTTATGTTCGGCAGCTTGCCGCACCGCACATAGGAACAGTCAACAATATGCTGACGATAGCACAGCGTGGGATCGAGAATTATTATTCCGACAACAAACCTAAGCCCGATGATTTTGACAACGCTATGAATTATCTGAATGAAACGGTCGTGAACGAGGACGACTTCCTGCGCTTTAGAATCTCTGAGAGGTTCAACCAAATTCTCCGCGATGTGTACGAGATTTTTAAATCGAATGTTGGGGATAGGACACCTCAAAAGAAAAATTCCATAAATGAAATGACGGGAGATATACTCACGGTATTGGATAAAATAAAGTCGGGAGAGGTCAAGGTAGACAGCATTGAGGACGCTATGGCGGCTATGAAAGCACAGATGAAAGTGTCCGATACCGATATGGCGGATGCGCTCTTGGATATAGTGGATATTTTCGCCGTTCATGATGATGAAAGTAATTAAAAGCTTTTGGGCAAGAAACGTACATATAAAATTATCGGGCGGTATTCTGATGTGAGCTGCCCGATCGTGCGTTAGCCAAATGGCGAATGGCATCTATGGCGCGGCGAACGGTATCTCGGTGATATTGCATTTTTCCTGAAAATGACTTATAATATAATGGCAAGCAGGATCATTGTGCGATAATGGAAATCAAAAAAACAAGGAGGTGTGTAAAGTGCCGGAAAATTATGATTTTATTAACAAATTGTTTGAAAAGTACGAACAGATGATGTATGATGTCGCCTTAAACATTTTGCAAAACAGATATGATGCAGAGGACGTTGTTCAAGACGCATTTTCGCGGCTTATTAACAATCCGAAAGTGATTTCCGATATTCCGGATAATGAAAAGAGATTTTATCTTGCCGTCATGGTAAAGCATATTTCGCTTAATTACATAAAAAAGAAAAAAAGCCATCCGCTTGAAAATATTGACGAGTATGGGGAATTGACTTCAAAGTATTCGGTTGAGGAAACAGCATTGGAAAATATAACAATAGAGGAAATAAGTCAGGCACTCAGCGAACTTTCGGCTTTGGATTACAGTTTAATGTATTTGTATGTGATCATGAAGATGAGGCCCTCGGAAATTGCCAAAGAACTGAAAATTCCCGAAAAAAATATTCGATCACAAGTCAGGTACGCAAAGAAAAGGCTCATTAAAATATTGAAAAGGAGAGGATTCGATTATGACGTTTGATGAAAAATTGGTTCTTGCCCTTCGTGATACTGCAAGAGAACGCTCGGAGCAAATGGCTGTTGTCACTAAAAAGCACCGTTTTTCTCTTTCATACAAACTTTGGAAACGCAAGGTGCTTAAAAATCTGCGAAAAACCCGCTATGACAGTCGTTGGACTTTGCATAAAGCAAGGCGTATTGTTGTCGCTGCATTTGTAGTATCAATCGTTTTGTTTGCGGCAACAGCGTGCGCGGTCGTAGGTTTGACTATAGGAAGATTTTCCTTTGAGGACAAGCGCGAATATTCAAAATTGTTTATGGCAAGCCTTTCTTCCGATAAAACTCAAATTGAAGAATATTACGGACTGCCCATAGAAGACGGTTGGAAAATCAATGATTTTTATGCTGACGATTACGGTACGGCAATTGTATACGTTTGCGGTGAGAAAATTGTTTCATTTAGACAAGATATTATTCGCGGAAATATGGGAAATGTGAACACCGAAAACGCGGCGGTAGAACCGGTGTCTCTTTATGAGGAGAACGACGGATTTGTGCTTGATTTTGGAAATGACGGGACTTTGCTTTATTGGATATATGACGGTTATCTCTTAAGCTTTTCGGGCAACATTGACAAAACTGAGGCAGTAAATTTGGCATATTCTACAAAATTAGTCGAATTTTAAAAAAGCATATCACGTTTTGTATTTTTAAATTGCTTTTATAATAGAAAAAGAAATTTTGGCGGTTCCCAAGCGGTGAGGTGATAACGATGAAAGAGGTCAGCATGAAAAAATTTGCGTTGCTTATGGTTCTTGTTTCGTTTTTATTTACTGCCTGCTCGTCCGCTCCGAACTCTTCCGATTGGAATTCTTCCGAGTCGAAGCTTGACCTTGAGGAACTGGCAGAGAACGTTTATGTTGATTATGACAGATCAAAATATGAAAACGTATCCGCGCCCCCGATATATTACGCCGAATGTATAAAGCCGGATGACAGCGTCCTTGCTTCCATGTTTGTGAAACCGCCTGAAATATATGATGACATAATACCTGAAGTGCGAAATCATCGCGCATTTGAAAGCGAAAGCGAACATGGTTACTATAACTTACACGGTCATGTCCACTACAGCACAGATAACGGAGCGGATTTTGCTGAAGTTTCTTTTATTTGTACTAATGGAAGAAATATGTCTTCCGTAAAGGAACTGGATTTTATGTCCCTTGAGGAATTGTATAAAAGGTTTGACGAAGATGTCAGCAAATTCATTGATAATTATGAGATCTTTGATGTGACCGCGATCACCGCCGAATTGTTTGAGGAGATCACAACGCACTATGAAGACCCGTCCGGCGTCAAAAGGGTCTTCTGTGCTCCAGAAGATTTTTATTACATAAGAGCCAGACAATTTATAAATGACATTCCGCTCTTTACGGGGATATCACCGACCGATGTTGATACAATGAATCATTTCGGAGCAGAGATAGAGGCGTGCTATACAAAGAATGGTTTGGAACGTTTTAATCTTACGGGATATCGGGTCATTGAGGAAAAAAACGCCGACGGAGAGTTTATAGATCTTAAAGGCGCGGAGCAGCTCATCAGAGATTATTACCAAATGCCTTACGGACCGATATATGAGAGATTATATGACTGCGCTCTTGTTTATGTAGCGGTTTTTGAGGATGACAAAACCGTTCTCACTCCCGCATGGGAATTTTATTGTGATGATGGCAGACTTGGAGAAAGACCATGGGAAAATCATGGTTCTCCTGCGATCAGAATAAACGCATATACGGGAGAGTTTATGCGATGAAAAGAGTTTTATCCGCGATCACGATTAATGTCTCAGAAGCGCTTCGCTCTGCGAGATTTTGGGGAATGGTAGTCTTGTATGTGCTGCTGCTTATCTATTCTGTTCGCTATACATTTTACATAGGTCAGCCTGTTTCTTACACCTTGACAGACGCGTTAATGGCTGATACCGAGAGCTTTTTGCTGTTAATATGCGCGGTGCCGTCGGCGGCTCTGTTCGCGGAGGACTGGTGCAGCGGACGCTTTCTGTTTTCCTATCTGCGAACAAAAAAGCTTGGCTATGCCGTTTCCACAATGCTGTCGACATTTATTATTTCGGTGCTTGTATCGGTCATAGCGCTTTCGCTTTTTATTTTCGGACTGTCGTTCATAAACCCGCTTGTCGGCGACATTGAAAGCGAAAGTTATTTCATTCGTACAATGATGACCACCAACGGCGAACTGCTCCTCAAGGGGCATATTTTCCCGTTTTATTTATTGACCATCCTTAGCTTTTCCTGTTACATGGGAACAATGTCGGCATTTGCCGCGCTTGTTTCGGTAGGGCTTACAAATCCGTATACCGCGATGGTAAGCCCCATTGTATTGATCGAATTATTTCAGATTATTATTGGACTTTTTCATCTCCCGGCGCTTGTTGATCCGAGAATAGCGTTCAGTATGATGAATGTTCCTTATCAGATACTTGTCGATGAATCGGGAAGGGGCTCAAGCGTTATCTCAACGCTTTATCCTTTTATTTATACTTTTGTATGCTTGGTTATAATTATCTTTCTCGCATTCGTTTTAATTGAACGAAAATACGCGGTAAATTCCGATCTGAGGTAGGTACGATATATGAAAACGATCTGCATGGCTTTGGGCATAACGCGCCGGCATCTGTTCTGTATTATTAACAGTCCGCGCTCGTGGGCAGCGGCTATATTGATACTTTCTTCGGTTTATGCGCTGATTGTGCCATACGCAAATGCGGCATGGGCGCTTGGTCAGAATGTGAGCATAGGCATTCTCGCGTATAACTTTTGTTATCCGAGCATGATCATAAAGCTTTATCTGGCGCTGCTGCTTATTTTTTCGGAGCTTCCGTTCAAGGATCCGCAGCAGCTGACTATCATCACGCGCAGCGGGAAGAAGGCATGGTATCTCAGCCAGTTGTTCTTCGTTATCGCGGTCTCAATTATTGTGACATTAGCAGTCTCGCTTGTAAGCGCGGCTATTCTGACCGGGCGTCTCTCCTTTGATGATTCGTGGGGAAGAATACTCTCAAACGCGGTCTCGATGCATAAATACAAAATAGCATGTGCCATTCCGTCCGATGTGCTTAAAGAAATCCCGCCCTATGACGCGCTTGGGTGGAGCCTGCCGGTGGGAACGCTGAGTATGATCTCATTTGGTAGTGTTATTCTTTCGCTGAACTCGCTGTTTCGGCGTTCTGCGGGAACGATAGCGGGGGCGCTGATTATCGCGCTTACGCTTATCGGCAGATTTATCGGCGTTACGGGTTCGCTTTATCTTATGATACTTGATTGGGGCAGTTTTTCAAATCTGAATATACACAACGCGTTCAAAACGCCATCAGCCTTGTTTGAGATCGGCGTTTTAGCAGCAATGCTTATCATTTCAATTACAATAATAATATTCTGTTCAAGAAAGAAAGCGGAAATAAAGCTTGACGAGGTGATTTAAATGGCGGTCATCAGTATTCATAATCTGACTAAAATTTTTCGCGGAAACATAATTTTAAACAATGTTTCTCTGGAAATAGAATCGGGCACCGTAACAGGGCTTATCGGCAGAAACGGCAGCGGGAAAACCATGCTGATGAAATGTATCTGCGGGCTTGTCTCCCCAACCTCGGGAAGCGTTACTGTACAGGGAAAGCGCGTGGGAAAAGACGTTGACATTCCCGACAATATAGGAGTGATAATCGAAACTCCGGGATTTTTGCCTAATTTCTCGGGATATAAAAACCTTGCGCAGTTAGCGAAAATCAAGCGGAAAATCGGTAAAAACGAAATTCGCGCGGCTATGGAGCGCGTAGGTCTGAACCCCGACGAAAAAAAACACGTCGGCAAATACTCGCTTGGTATGCGCCAGAGATTGGGCTTAGCTCAGGCAATAATGGAGAACCCCGAACTGCTTATCCTCGACGAGCCGATGAACGGTTTAGACAAAGCCGGAGTACAGGATATGCGGCAGTATCTGCTTTGCCTGAAAGCACAAGGAAAAACTATTCTCATTGCCTCTCACTCCGCGGAGGATATTGACGCGCTGTGCGATAACGTTTGCGAGATGGACAAAGGAGCATTGAGTGTAATACGATAAAGATTGGATAAATGATGTAATAATGAATTTCTATTGTAGTTAATAAGCTGATTGATGGTATTGAAGTATTTGCGTTTGAATAGCAACTTTTTTCTTATAATTTATAATCCGAGATGAAAAACACCTCGGATTTTTATTCGCATGGAGATGTACACAATATTTACTGATTAAAAATATGGTCTCGATAACATATGTCAAAAAAATCCCGTATCCCGCTTCGAGAGATACGGATCATTATTGCAGTGGAATTCACTTATAAAGCCGTTTGATTTATTTAAGGTTTTCGACAATGGATTATATGCCCGTGACGTTTCCAAGAAAACGAAAGCGGCGAAAAAAGCCAAAGCCCGCGACGGGCAATTCATCGGCTCAAAAGCACCGTTCGGTTATAAAATCGATCCTGCCGACCGTCATCATCTGATAATTGACGAGCCTGCCGCGTAGGTTGTAAAACGGATATTCAGGCTCGCCGCCGATGGCATCGGCTACAACAAAATGGCGAAAATGTTCCGCGAGGAAAAGGTACTCACGCCTATCGCCTACTTCAACAAAAA
>CANQNY010000065.1 GCA_947625335.1 uncultured Clostridia bacterium
GTGCGCGATGACCTGCACAGGGGGATAATGATACTTCCGTCCAGCCACAACTGCACGTAATGGGGGCGGCGGCATGAGAACCATGCCGGGGTGAGAGTCCCATGACGTAATGCCAATTACGGTCTGAAATATTCCCAATGTCGGGGGTGCGGGGCAAATACGACAGTATTTACAGGCAAACAAGCGAAGAAATTCGCTGTTAAATATAAGGAAGCGGCTCTGTAATTACACGGAGCCGTTACCGTTTGCACACTGAAAAGTGTGCAAATTTGAATCTCGCCGTAACCGTCGGGATTGAAATTTGCACATTTTTTAATATAAGAACATGGAGGAAAAATATGGATAACGAAGCTATTATCAGGTACAAATTCTACTTATGCAGAAATTTTCTGGACAAGTTGTTGGACGAAAAACTCATAACCGAGGCGCAGTGCAGAAAAATCGAAAAAGCTGTCATAAAGCGGATCACGACAGTTTGAACCCTTGTCCGCTTTTGTCGATTGTGATACAAATAACCGTAGATATTTCGTCCGGTTTGGTGATAGATAAACCCAAACCGTTTCGGTATACTGTATTGTGAAAGGAGTTGATGATATGGCTGAAATCACGATAATACCCGCAAAAGACCGTTCCGACGAGATCGTCAGAACAGCCGCCTACGCCCGTGTATCGAGCATCAGCGAGGATCAGCTAAACTCATTCGCAGCACAGATACGGTACTACACCGAGCTGCTCAAGGACAGCACCGACGCGGTATTCGTGGATATGTACGCGGACGAAGGTATCTCCGGAACGTCTGCGGCAAAGCGCACGGAGTTCCAAAGAATGATGAGCGACTGCCGAAAAGGAAAGATCGACAGAATACTTGCCAAATCAATATCAAGGTTCGCGCGAAATACCAAAGACAGCCTTGAAGCGGTACGAGAGCTGAAAACCCTCGGCATATCGGTATACTTTGAAAAGGAGAATATCGACACGGGCGAGATCAGTTCGGAAATGATGCTGGCGATATACAGTCAGTTCGCCCAAGAGGAGTCGATGTCGATATCCAAAAATGTACGGATAGGCGTTCACAAGCGAATGGCAGACGGAACTTACAAAAACTGCTCCGTGCCATACGGCTTTATCTACAAGGACGGAAAGATAGTTCCCGATACGAAGAAAGTCGGAACGGTACGACAGATTTTTGAATGGTATGCCAATGGAATCGGCGCAGAGGAGATATCGGCACGACTAAACAGAAACGGTGTTCCCGCTCCATTCGGAAAGTGCTGGCGAACCCCGAGGATTTTAGAAATCCTCGCAAACGAAAAGTATGTAGGCGATACTCTTCTGCAAAAAAACTTTACGACCGACACCCTGCCATTCCGTCAGATAGCAAACCGTGGTGAAAAACCGCAGTATTACATCTGTGATACGCACCAACCCATTATAGGGCGCAGTTTGTTCGAGGAAATACAATCGCTTATACAAGCAAGAAAGCCAAGCATTAATTACACCCCGCGGCGCAGCACATTCAGCCGTAAAATAAAATGTATATGCGGCGGAACGTTCAGACGAAAGAAGAACCGCGAAAAAAACTATTGGGTATGCCGAAATCACGATCATAAAAATATGGGCAACTGCGATATCAGGCAAATCGGCGAATGGGTATTCCAAGCAGCCTTTATACGGCTATGGAATAAGCTGCAAGCGCATTATAAAGCAATTCTCACGCCAATGCTTCGTCAGCTTGAAACACTCTCCGAAAGAGAAAAATCGGGCAACACACAGCTTGCGGAGCTTCGCAAGGAAATAGCCGAGATCAAACAGCAAACCTACTTGCTGACCATGCTACACTCACAAGGCACGCTTGACGGAGCATACTTCAAGGAACGCACTCAGGAACTCGACCGAAAACTGATGACCGCGCAAAAACAGCTTCACGCCAACCTTGACGATAAGGACGGCGAAAGACTTGACGAGCTGCGGAAGCTGATCGGGATATTCGAGAGGACCGAGCCGATAACAGATTTCGATGAAATCAAGTTCGGACAGAACGTTGAAAAGATCACGGTGCTGTCCGAAACGGAAATCCGTTTTGACTTGATTGGCGGAATAGATTTTACAGAGCGGATCGTGAGGTGAGAATATGTTGAAAAACAGAAGTATACCGTTCGGCTACTGTATGGTGAACGGGAAATATGCGCTGAACGCTCCCGAAGCCGAGGCGGTACGGAAAATCTTCGCGGACTACATAGGCGGTAAATCGTTGAAAGCCATCGCCGCCGAAATGCAGATACCATATAATACTGGCAAGGCAATATGGAACAAGAACATGGTCTGCCGTGTGCTTGAAAACAAGAAATATATTGGCGAAAACGGCTATCCGAAGATCATTACTGCCGAGGACTTCATGCAAGCAGCTCGCATAAAGGCAGAGCGGAACACATACCGCAAACCCACTTCGCAGGACGAACCGAGGCTAGCAGGGGCAACGATCACGGATTACAAGCCAACCGATGAAATTCAGCGCATGACCAATGAAATAAATCGGCTGCTCGATTCGGAAAACGCCGACAAGGATAAGGTTGAAGCACTTATTATAAGGTGCGCTCAATTAAAATATATGACAATATGCGAGGTGAGAACATGATAGCAACAATGGCACAAAGCGATATGCAGATAGTGGTGATACCCGCGAAATCCCGCGAGGAAACGCAGAGGACTTCGCGCTTAAAAGTAGCTGCGTACTGCCGTGTCAGCACAGACCAAGAGGAACAGGAGAGCAGCTACGAAGCACAAATCAGCTACTACACCGAAAAAATTGGTAAAAACGCCGAATGGCAAATGGCGGGAATTTTCGCAGACGAGGGTATCACCGGTACTCAGGCAAAGAAACGTCCCGAATTCCTCAAGATGATACAAAAATGCCGTCAGCGGAAAATCGACGTGATACTCACCAAGTCGCTCTCACGATTCGCCCGAAACACGGTCGACAGTCTGAACTACATACGCGAGCTGAAAGCGCTTGGCATTGCGGTTATCTTCGAAAAGGAAAACCTCAACACCTTGGAAACCGACACGGAAATGATGTTGACCATCATGAGCTGCTTCGCGCAAGCAGAGTCGGAATCCATCAGCAAGAATGTGTCTTGGGGAATTCGTCAGAGCTTCAAGAACGGCAATGTTCCGATGCAGTACTCTACAATGCTCGGATATAAAAAGAGCGCGGACGGGCTTCCCGAAATAGTTCCCGAAGAAGCTGAAATAATACAAACGATCTTTCGTGAATATCTTAACGGAATGAGTCTGCGGCAAATCGCGGATGCGCTGAATTCATCGGGTGCGAGAACAAAACGCCAAAATACCACATGGAAGTCTGAAATGGTCAAGGCTATATTGAAAAACGAAAAATACACGGGCGACGCGTTACTCCAAAAGACATATGTGACCGATTGCATTACCAAGAAAACCCGAAAAAACAACGGAGAACTTCCGATGTACCTTGTGAAAAATCATCATGAGCCGATAATTTCCCGTGATGATTTTAATCGGGTGCAAGAAGAAATGGCGCGGCGTTCGGCAAAGCGAGTGATCGCGGACAAGCTCACCAAAGGCGAACAAGGCAAGTACAGCGCAAAATACGCGCTCTCGGAACTGCTCGTCTGCGGAGAATGCGGAGCGCACTACCGCCGAGTGACTTGGACTGCAAAGGGATTTAAGGAGATCAAATGGCGCTGCATAAGTCGAATCCAATACGGCAAGAAGAAATGCCACAGCTCACCTACCGTTGACGAACAGGCACTCCACAGAGCGATTGTAAGCGCAATAAATGAATTCTGCGAGGTCAAGGACGATGTAGTGAAAGCGCTTCGGGAAAGCATTTCGGAAGTGCTTGACCCGAATCAGAATGGGAGCGTACAGGCGGCTCAACAGCGGATCGATGAACTCGCTCGAAATATTGACGAGCTGATAAAGCTTGCAACCATACCAGAATCAGCGGAAAGCGCGATGACGGATATTGAGAAATTCAGCGAGGAAATGAAAAGTCTGCGAGAATTCATCGAAGCCGAAAAAGCAAAGCAGTCAGCATCACGGCGAAACTCGTCCGAGCTTGACGCAATTCTGGAACGGCTCGAAAACGAAGACTTCATCTTGACCGAATACGACGATATGGTAACGCGGCAGCTTATAGAGCGAATCACAGTCGATAGCAAGGACGCTATAATAGTGCGGTTCAAGGGCGGGTTTGAAATACAAAAGAGGTTGGACTAAATCCATAAAAGTGAATAAATTTAACGGTCGGCTTGAAAAAGCCGGCTGTTGATTTTTAAATTGATCATAGAGAGGAGAACATTATGGACGTAGAGATTTCATCACAGCTTTACGAGCTGCTGTTGATTCAGGCAGCGGAATCCGGGCTTACGGTCGAGGAACTTGTTTCATTTGCATTCGGGAACTACATAAAGGAGAGTGATCACAATGCCGACTGATGAGAAAAAGGGAATCACAGTCAAGATCGATGCCGGGCTTCATGCGGAAGTCCGACAATTTTTGGACAGCCATGGAATCACAATGGCGGAGTTTGTCGCGCAGGCGCTTCGCGACGAACTTCACCCGCAGATAAGCGCAAAGGAGGATAAGAACATGGGCAATATGCGAACTATGGCGTTTCAGGTGCCGGAGGAACTGTTTCAGAAAATCAAAGACTATCTGCAGCGCAACAACATGACGCAGAAGCAGTTTGTGATTGGCTTGATTGAAAGCGAGATCAACCGAGATCTGACGCAGAGAGCAGCAGAGTCGGAACAGCGCGAAACAGCCGCTGTGAGCGGGTTTAAGGGCAGCTCCGAGCAGTCCGAGGGTAGTAACACCGAGGAGCAGTCTGAGAGCGATTTTGAGGACGTTTCCGGCGACAGCGAAGAAACCGAGGACGAGGAACTCAATGACGAAGAAGCCGAGGACCTGGACGATGAGCCGAGCGAGGACGAGGAAGCCGAAGATGAAGAACTCGATGAGGATGAGAGCGAGTCCGAGGATCAGGGGATGTCGATGGGAATGTAATACTTTTTCACAGAGAAAATTTTCCTAAAGGGTTGACATTTACAGAGCAATATATTATAATATGTATATGGGTGAGGAAATTAAGTCAAAGCAAAAAATCTTTTTTGTCAGAACAAGACAGCAGGCAAAACCTCCATTGCGCAAAGCGCAATGGAGGTTTTTCAGTTTACAGTGTACAGTGTACAGTGAATAGTAGTATGTGCGTTCGCTTGCGCGAACGCTTATTTGATTGTAAAAGAGGGGAAATTACCGATAAGTTTGAATACAATCTAAATTATCCGCGGAGCGGATTCCTACTACTATACACTATACACTATTAACTGTAAACTGGGAAATAGTTTTCTCTTAACAGACCAAAAACCTTTAAAAATTTCGTCTCTAATTATAGGGGTGAGTAAATGAACGACACGGAAATAATCGAGCTTTTCTTCGCAAGAAACGAAAACGCGCTCGCTGAAACACAGCGGAAATTTGGTGCGCTTTGCACGCATGTTGCCGAAAACATACTGAACGACCGCACCGCCGCCGAGGAATGCGTGAACGACGCGCTTATGCGGCTGTGGGAGACTATCCCGCCGCAAAAGCCGAATTCTCTCAGAGCGTATTTCGCGAAAATCACACGAAACGCCGCGCTGGACGAGCTTAAGAAAAATCTCGCACAAAAACGCGGCAGCGGCGTTGACGCCTGCGTTATCGACGAGATTTACGATCTTTCGTCGGAATACTCCGTTGAGGAGACCGCGCAGCGGCACGAGATACTTTCCGCGGTGAACCTGTTTCTGGCGGGACTGCCTAAGAAAAAACGCGAGGTGTTGGTGCTGAGATACTGGTACTGCTGCGGCGTGGACGAGATTGCAAGGGCTCTGAAACTTACCGAGTCGAACGTTTACAATATCCTCAAACGCGAACGGAAAAAGCTTATCGAATTTTTGGAACGAAAGGGTGTATTGAATTGAAAAAAATCGATTTTGCAAGCCTTGTGAACGACATCGACGAAAAATTTATTGACGAGGCGGGAAAAAAGCTTGAATTATCGCGCGAAAAACCGCGCGCAAAGGCGATAAAATTTCTGCCTGCGGCGGGGATTGTGCTTGCGGGAGCGGCATGTGCGGCGTTTGTCGTGCTGAAAGCCGGAAACTTGGGACATTCTCCGAATGTGTCAGGCGGCGCGTCGCTTGACATAACCGCGTCCCCGCTCTCGCCCGGCGACAGCGAAAATTCCTCGGAAAAATCGGATATATCGGAAGAGGATAAACCGCATGCCACATATTCTTCGAGCCCCGACGAGGACCTTTACCCCGAAGAACTCGCCGCTCCCCTGCCCGAGCCTCGGCGGATTGAGCTTTCCGATATGTTTAAGGAATATGTGGAAATGGAATTTTATATCCACGAGGCAATCGGCAAGGACGACTATCTTGTAACGTCTGTAGAAAAACAAAAGGACGGGCTGTTAGGCGGGGACGGCAGTTTCACGCCCCTTGAGGATTTTCAATGGTTTTACGGCACGGGCGATTATGCCGTGCTTCAAGACAGATATTACCTTGAATGCTACTCGACGTATGATTTTGGGCAAGCGCTTGTCATTATCGACAGGGTGACGGGAGACCTTCAAGAATTCAAAATCACGGATAAGGAAATTACTCTCCTTACTCCTGTAAAGCTTGACGAAAACAGGGTTTTGCTGTACGGGTATGACGGCAAATCAACCTGCTTGTGGGAAGTCGGCATAAACGGCGGAAAATTGTCGATTGACGAGTACAGCATAGACGGGGACATACGCTTTCTTTTCACGGACGAGGGGAAACTGTACGGGCTGGAAAAGGAAAACAACACGCTGTATATCAAGGAAATCGGCGATAACTACGACGTTATCGGCTCGCAGGAATTTATGGAAGTTCCCGCAGATGCCTTGATACAGGATTTTTATAAGCGCGGCGACTATTTTGCTATGTGCTGCAATATCAACGGAAGAGACCACAGGCGCATTGTGAAAAGAACCGAAGACGGCTTTGAGCTTATCGCTAAAGATGTGAGGTATGCGGTATCTGAAAACGAAATACAGTTTGCAGAGCTGAACGGGAAAGACTGCGCTGTCTATGACCTTGACACGAAAACGGGCGAAATTGACGCGGTGGTTTTCGAGACGCCCGAGGACGTACTGGAACTCTCGGAATTCAGAAGGCTGTCGGACGGGACGTTGGTCATCTCGTTTTACACGGAGGACGATACGCGGGAATATTTATCGCGGGATTCACATTTTTTCGACCTGCTTGTGTACGGATAACGGCTTGACAAACGGGGCGGAGAATGATATAATGTATTTAAAGTTTAACGGGAGGAATACATTATGTCGGGTGAAAAAATCGATATTGCGAAGGTTGTTTCGGAAGTGATGGCTGACGCGGAAAAACAAAAATCAGCGGAGGAAATTGCTAAACGCAGAAAAATAGACGTTTCCCTCGCAAAACAAATTCTTCAGATATACTACACTCACCCCGGAATTGACGTTGACGGCGTGCTGAACAGAATGGATCTGAGAAATCTTTAATTTACATCGGCAGAGTTTAGGCTCTGCCGCTTTTTATGTACTTGACGGGGAGCGGTTAAAATGGTATAATATACTGTGGAGGCGACAGTTTTGAACAGCGATTTTTCACAGGGTTCTGTACGGAAAAATATAATTTCGCAGGCTGTGCCGCTGCTGTTCGCGCAGATGGTGCAGCTGCTGTACAACATAGTTGACAGAATTTACATAGGGCATCTGCCCGACATCGGAAATATGGCTCTGACGGGGATAGGGCTTGCGTTCCCGCTGACAAGCCTTGTAGCGGCGTTTACCAACCTTTTCGGGCAGGGCGGCACTCCCCTGTTCTCAATCGCACGCGGCGCGCGCGACGACAAAAAAGCCGAGCATATCCTCTCGCAATGCTTTATGCTGCTTTTGGCAAGCTCGGTGGTGATAAGCGCGGGGTGTCTTATCTTCCGAAAGCCCGTGCTGTACCTTTTCGGAGCGTCGGACGCGTCTTATGTTTACGCTGACGAATATCTTAGGATTTATCTTCTCGGAACGCCGTTTTCAATGCTTGCAACGGGGCTTAACGGGTTTATAAACGCGGAGGGTCGCCCGAGGACGGGAATGCTTACGGTGTTTATCGGAGCGGCTCTGAATTTAGTGCTTGACCCGATATTCATTTTTGCATTCAAAATGGGAATTTCGGGAGCGGCGGTCGCTACCGTCATAAGTCAAGCGGTGTCGGCGGCGTGGGCTGTGTCGTTCTTTTTCGGCAAAAAAACGCTTTACAGGTTCAGGCGGGAACTTATGCTGCCGAACGGCGAGCTTATCGGAAAAATAACCTCGCTGGGGCTTTCGGGATTTATCGTGCAGGCGACAAACTGCACGGTGCAGGCGGTGTGCACGCACACGCTGAAAGAATTCGGCGGAGACCTCTATGTCGGCGTGATGACGGTGCTGAATTCCGTGAGGGACATTTTTACGCTGCCGATACAATCGCTTACGGGCGGTTCGCAGCCCGTTATCGGGTTCAACTACGGCGCAAGAAAATACACGCGCGTTCGGCAAGGAATACGGTTTATGGCGTTGGTCGGGATATGCTATACCGTGGCGGCGTGGATAATTGTGCTGGCGTTCCCGCATGTTATAGTTTCGATTTTCACGCCCGACAGCGAGATGATAGAAGCGGCGTCAAAGGCTCTCGGAATATACTTTTTCGGGTTCTGCTTTATGGCGCTGCAATTTACGGGGCAATCCTCGTTTACGGCTCTGGGCTGTACAAAACGCGCGATTTTCTTCTCGCTGCTCAGAAAAGCTATCATTGTCGTGCCGCTTACTATTCTCCTGCCGAGAATGGGCTTTGGCGCGGACGGCGTTTTTATGGCTGAACCCGTGTCAAATCTCCTCGGAGGCGCGGCGTGCTTTCTTACAATGTGGTGTACGCTGTACAGAAAATTGCCGAAGGCGGACGAGGAATAGTTTTCACAAAAAATTCACTTGACAATCAGCGGAAATTGATGTATAATAAATGTAGAATATTTTGGGAGGTTTTAACTATGGCTTGTTTTTTAATTCCCGCCGCGGAGGCAGTTGTTACCACTATCGCGACAAAGGCGTTAAGTTCACATGAGAAAAAGGCTGAAAATGCTGAAAAAAACGAGGGCGAAATGCCCGCTAAAATGCCGTTTTCGGCGAAGCTCAAGTGGCTTGACGGGATGCTTTGGGGAGGTTCGGCGCTGCTTGCGTTCGAGCATATCTGGCACGGAGAAATTATCCCCGTATTCCCGTTTTTGACTAACGCTGCCGACCCCGCAAGCGCCGCCGAAATGCTGCGCGAAATGGGTACGGCGGGCGTCGGAATGGCGGCTTTGGTAACGTCTGTGTGGGGCGTTATGGTGGGAGTTTCAAGAGTTATTGAAAAACGCTCCGAAAAAACGGAGGCTGACGTTAAATGACGCTGCTTATCACCGTTTTCGCGGCGATAGCGTCTACTATTGTGTGGTATGCCTGCCCGAAAAGAGCCGAAATGCGGCTGGGGACGCTGGTGCTGATGTTCTGGGGAGCGTCGCTTATGTGGCTTGTGGACGCGGTTTTTGAATATGCGGAACTTGGCGCGGAATACTTCTCCCCTGCCGCCGCGGATATGCAAAACGACGCGTTTTTAGGATTATGTGCCGTGGCGCTGGGGCTTGTAATCTGGCTTGGGATTTTGCTTTTCACCGACCCGAAAGGCGTTATTAAAAACACGCTTGCGGGACGCAAAAAATAACAAAAATATGAACGGCGGTTTCGCTATTTGCGAAGCCGCTTTTCACGATTTTCCCGGGAGTGATTTTTTTGAACACCGAAACTAAACGACTTTTAGAGCTTGTCCGCGACGGAAAAATTTCCGTTGACGACGCGCTGTTGAAACTCAAAATCGAACCGTTCGAGGAGTTGGGATATGCGAACGTCGACCTTCACCGAAAGCTGCGGCAGGGCGCGCCGGAGGTCATTTATGGCGCGGGAAAAACCGCGGCGCAGATAATCGGGATTTTAAACTCGCTTAAAAATCACGGGCAGGAGCGCATTTTGATAACAAGACTCTCGCCCGAAAGTGCGGGGATAATTTCCGAAAAATGCGAAATTGTCTACTACGAAACGGCGCATCTGGCGATTGCGGGCGGAATGCCGAAACCCGACGGGATTGGAAAAATAGTCGTTGCGACGGGCGGCACAAGCGATATTCCCGTCGCGGAGGAGGCGGCTTTGACCGCCGAGGCTCTCGGAAACGAGGTGGTAAGGCTGTTTGACGTGGGAGTAGCGGGACTGCACAGGCTGCTGGCGCACAAGGAGGAAATTATGTCCGCGGCGGTAATAATCGCTGTCGCGGGAATGGAGGGCGCGCTTGCAAGCGTTATCGGCGGGCTTTCCGACTGCCCCGTTATCGCCGTCCCGACAAGCGTGGGTTACGGAGCGGCGTTCGGGGGAGTTTCCGCGCTGCTTTCCATGCTTAATTCCTGCGCGTCGGGAGTTGCCGTTGTAAACATCGACAACGGTTTCGGAGCGGGTTATCTCGCGGGGATGATAAATCATATGGAAGTGAAAAAATAGCTGCATGCTTTCGGAGCTTGTCAGCAATAAACATTGCGGATTAAACGAAAACAATCTGTACCGAAGAAAAATGCTCGGATGCGGGATTGTAAGCAGTGCTGAATATCAACCAGAAAGCAGGCTGTTTTAGCGGGAAATGCTTTCGGAACTCGTTTGAAAACCGCGATTATAAATCATATGGATGTGCGAAAATAGCTGTTTTAGGAGGAAATATGAGAACTCTGTATTTTGACTGCTCAATGGGAGCGGCGGGAGATATGCTTTCGGCGGCGTTGCTGGAGCTTGTTCCCGAACCCGACGAATTTGTAAAAAAACTGAATTCCCTCGGCATACCGAAAGTTCGTTTTGAAAGACATTCCGACGTAAAATGCGGAATTTCGGGCACACGCGTGTCGGTTTTGGTTGACGGTGAAGAAGAGGGTGAACACCACCACGAACACCACGAGCATCACGAACATCATGAACATCATCACGCGAGTATGCACGACATTGAGCATATTGTAGAACACATGAACGTTCCCGAAAACGTGAAAAAGGACGTGCTGGCGGTGTACGAGCTGATCGCCGAGGCGGAGAGTTTTGTACACGGAAAGCCCGTGACGGAAATTCATTTTCACGAGGTAGGAACGCTGGACGCGGTCGCGGATATTACCGCCGTGTGTCTTTTGATAAACGAAATTAAACCCGATAAAATAGCCGCGTCGCCCATTCACGTCGGCAGCGGGCAGGTACATTGCGCGCACGGCGTTTTGCCCGTCCCCGCGCCCGCGACAGCGCGAATTTTGCGCGGAATTCCGATTTACGGAGGGAAAATCGAGGGCGAACTTTGCACGCCGACGGGAGCGGCGCTGCTGCGGCATTTTGTTTCTCAGTTCGGGGAAATGCCCGTTATGGCGGCAAATTCAATAGGCTATGGAATGGGGAAAAGGGATTTCCCCGCCGCAAACTGTGTGAGGGCGTTTTTGGGAGAGGAATTTTCCGAGGGCACGGACGTTGTCTGGGAACTTTCCGCAAATGTTGACGATATGACTGCGGAGGAGATTGCTTTTGCGGCGGAACAGCTTTTCGCGGCGGGTGCGCGGGAGGTCTACACCGTGCCTGTCGGAATGAAAAAATCACGCGTGGGAACGCTTATCCGCGCGATGTGCAGCGAGTCCGACAAGGACAATTTGATTAAGGCAATGTTTACGCACACCTCAACTCTCGGGGTTCGGGAAACAAAGACTTTGCGGCACGTCCTCGACCGAAAAGAGGAGATTTTTCAAAGCTCTCTTGGGAGCGTTCGCAGGAAAATTTCAAGCGGGTACGGGGTTGTGAAACATAAATGGGAATATGAGGATTTAGCTAAAATTTCCCGCGAGAAAAATTTGCCGATAGCGGACGTGAAAAAAATTCTCGATAACGAATGCGAATAACAAACAGGCTGCGCCGAAAACGCAGCCTGTTTTTTTATGAATTGCGTTGCTCGCGGAGCCGTCGCGCCGCCTCCTCGCGCTGGCGGCACATATCCGCCCAATGCGGAACGGTTTCGAGCAAAGCGGTGAAATCCTTG
>CANQNY010000066.1 GCA_947625335.1 uncultured Clostridia bacterium
GCAAAATCGCCGAAGCCGTAATCCAAAAGGCGAATGTGGTCGTTCCAGTCGTCGGGGGCGTTCAGCGTCACCGCGATAAGCGTCACGCCGTCCCGCACAGCCGCCGACACCAGACATCTTCTCGCGTTGTCGGTAAAACCCGTTTTAACGCCGACCGCGCCCTCGTAGCGCGTCAGCATTTTGTTGGAATTGTACAACGTCCGCGAATAGGGCGGATTGCCATACTCCAGCGTTTTATAGCGCGAGGACACAATCTCCCTGAACAGCTCGTTTTTCATGGCATACGCCGCAAGCCGCGCCAAATCATATGCCGAGGTATAATGCCCGTCCGCGTCAAGACCCGACGGGGTTACGAAATGCGTATCCGAAAGCCCCAGAGTCTGCGCTTTTTCGTTCATTTTGTCAACGAACGCAGGAATGCTCCCCGAAACGGAAACCGCCGCCGCGTTTGCCGCGTCGTTGCCCGACGGCAGCAATATCCCGTACAGCAGATCCCTGCGCGACACGCGGTCGCCCTCTCGAAGTCCCATAGACGTACCCTCGACCATAATCGCATAACTATCTACCGTAAACTCGCGGTCAAGATCGCCCGCCTCGATAGTCAAAATCGCGGTCATTATTTTGGTTGTGGACGCCATGGCGCGATGCGCGTTCATATCCTTTTCGTACAGCACCGTGCCGGTTTCAGCCTCAATCACCACCGCGCTTTTCGCCGAGAGAGGAAGCGCGCTCCCCGCACCCTCCGCTTTTGCGCGGGGAGTTATCAACGCCGCCGCTATGCATGCCGTAAGCAAAAGACTTACCAATTTTTTCATAATTCTACCCCCAAAAATTGCTGTAGGGGTAGTTTACGCAAAAATTTGGAAATTATTCTTCCGTCATTTCTGGGAAGTTGCTCCCGAAACGCCGAAAACAGGCATTTGCGCAGAAACACGAACTGTTCCCCGTTTCGCAGGCTTTGGGGAAGTTGTTCCCAAAATGCACGAAATTGGGCAAAAACGAATTATTCCTCCGTCATCTCGGAAACATCGGCTGTAGCGTCGGAGAACTTAGCGTCAGCCTTGTCAGACTTCCCCGATTTTTCAGCCTTAGCGGCTTTCTTGTCGGCAATAAACGCCTTGATTTTCTCGACAATACCGGGAATAGCGTCGATAACGCCCTCTATAGGCGAACTTGACGCGCCCATTTCCATAAGCTTTACATCGCCGTCGTTCTTGATAACGATAAACGCCACGGGCTTTACCGTAACGCCCGCGCCCGAGCCTCCCGCGAACTTCTCCGCCGCCTGAACGGGCAAATCCGTGCCGCCCGACGCGAACCCGAACGAAACCTTCGACACGGGAATGACCGTCGTCCCCTCTGGGGAAGTGATAGGTTCGCCGATAATGGTGTTTACGTCCACCATCTCGCGGATTTTCTCCATCGATACCCCCAGAATACCCTCAATTGCGTGTGCCATAATTTTACTCCTTTCGGCAATTTATTTTAAACTAAAATTTATTAACCCGTAAAACTCTTTACCGCGTCGCGCGCCTCTTTGTGCGTGAGATAATACCTTATCGCCCGCCCGAGCAGCGTAAACGCGAACGCCAGAGCTGCCGCCGCCGTAAGCCGCACCTCGAAATATATCTTCGCGGCAGTCTTTTCCCTGTAGAAATCCACCCCGATGTGCAAATCGTCGGGGGTTTTCAGCGTGAAAAACGTATCTATAAGCGAAAGCGCGTTTCCGAGTACAATATTCGCCGCGCCGTAATTTATCGCCGCCTTTGCGGCGTCCTCTCCCCCGCAGATAACGTCCACGCCTATATGCGAAAACTCCGTCCGCTTTAAAATCTTCTTAAGCGGCTTTCCGAGACTGTCAAGACCCAGTTTCACAAGCTCCAGAATATCGGAAAGCGAGGGTTTCGGCTTTTTTTTCTGCTCGTCCTTTTTGTCCTGTTCGTCAGCCTTTTCGGGCTTTTTCTTCTTTTTCTTAGGTTTCTTCGAGGATTTCTTTACTTTAGGGATATGGAAAAGCGTTATCCCGAGAAAAGAAATATCAAGAAAGACATTCTCGTTATAGTTGAAGATAACGGTCACTCTAAACAGCGTCACCAGCAGAATAAGTATCAGCACCGCGCCCGCTATAATCCACCCCACGAGAACACCTCCCTTTTATTTTAAGCTATTCCCCGCCGTCAGACTCGTCGAATTCGCCGCTCATTTCCTCGTATTCTTCAAGGTCAATCTGCTCGGTACTGTCGGGGATTTTCGGCATATCCTCAAGGCTTGAAAACCCGAAACACCGCAAAAACGCGTCTGTCGTCCTGTAAGCAATCGGTCTTCCGGGAACGTCTTTCAGCCGCCCATGCTCCTCCAAAAGCCCCCTGTCGGTAAGGCTTTTCACCACGCCCGAACTGTCCACTCCGCGAACCGTATCGATAAAACCGCGCGTTACGGGCTGGTTGTACGCCACTATAGCCAGCACCTCCATCGCCGCGGGAGTAAGCGGCGTCTGACGCTTGTTTTCAAGCGCGGTCTTTATGTACCTCGAAAATTCGGGGCGCGTCATCATCTGAAAGCTTTCTCCGAGCTTTCCTATCGTAAACGCGCTTTTTTGCTCGTCATAGCGGTCGTTCAGCCGCTCGACAAGCCGCAGCGCGGTTTCGGGCTCTATCTCGCACGCCGCCGCCAGTTTTTCAAGCTCAATCGGCTCGCCGCTTGCAAAAAGCACCGCCTCAACCGCCGCCATTCCCTCGCTGAACTTCAATGACCGTCACCCGCACTTTCCGTATTTCCGTCAATTTCACCATTTTCCTCATTTTGAGCGTTTTCAAGGAGCAATCTGTTTTTCTCGCGCTCTTCAGGCGTGGTCATACGAACCGTTTTCCCGTCCTCCGACACGAAAATTCTCCCGTCCTTTGAAAGCTCCAAAATCGCCAGAAACGTCGCCACCCTGCGTGAACGCGGCTGCCCGCTGTAAAGCTCCTCAATAGCGACGGTATCGTGCCGCCGCAGGCTTTTCAGCACGGTCAGCACCCCCGTAAACACCGTAACATAGCTCTTTTCCACGGGCGGCGCGGGGGGCGTGCGCTCATATGACGCGCGCTTTCTCGAACGCTCGGACAACACCCCGTATGCCAGCAAAAGCTCCTCGGGCTGATGAACGCCGCGGTAAACGCTGTCGACTTCAAGTTCCACAGGCTCACGGACATAAATCGTATCGCCGCAAAAACGCTTTTTGAGCCTTTGCGCCATAGTCTTTGCCAAAGCAAGCTCGATAAGCGCGCCCGAAAGCTCTTTTTTGATCTGCTCGACCTCTTCTTTAGGCAGCAGCGCGGAGGATTTTATCAAAATAAGCTTTGCCGCCATTTCGAGGAAATCCGAAGTTACCTCCAGATCCGCCTCAGCCATGCGCTCAAGATAACCCAAAAACTGCTCCAACAGCACATTTATTTCAATATCGTAAATATTCAGCTTGTGCTTTTGTATCAGCGCAAGCATAAGATCCAGCGGTCCTTCGTAGACCTCCAGCTTGAAATTAAGCTCCGTCATCTCTTACCCCAGCCACATCGTCGCAAGGTCGAACAGCCACATTATCCCCGAAGAAATAAGGCTCAGCGGCAGCGAAAGCACGCCCGAAATCAGCAGCACGAACACCACGAAATTGATTATTCTGGAATAATTTTCCATCCAAATAGCGGCTTTGCGCGGCAAAAGCCCCTGTATAAGCACATACCCGTCAAACGACGGTATCGGCAAGAGGTTCAGCACCGCAAGATACACGCTTATCTCCGCGGAGTTGTACAGCCCTATGGCAATATAACCCAGCACCGCCGACGGAGCTGCCACCAGCGCGAGGATTTTGACAATAATTACCATAATAAGCCCCAGCAAAAGCAGCGAAAGCGGTCCCGTAGCGGCAATGATTATCGCCGCAGTTCTTGCGGTAACTTTACGGCAGCGGTGCGGCGAAATGGGAACATACTTCGACCAGCCGATGTTGCATATCGCCATGCACAACGCCCCCATAAGGTCTATGTGAGCCAAAGGGTTTAACGTAAGCATTCCCGCGCTTTCGGCGGTGTCGTCACCAAGATATGACGCCACTTTCGCCCTTGCGTAGGCTCTTACGGGGAAACACAGAAAAATAATCGCAGCGAACGAGAAAAACGACAGCACGACAGTAATCATATCCGTTCGTCCTGCGGCTAAGTCAAATAAGCGAAGTAATGGACCTTTCAAAAAAATTACTCTCCTTAAGTTCAGACTGTATATAAAGCCCCATCTGCGGCGTCAGCACCACTGCAACAGCCACAAAGGCTAGTTGCAGTGTCACTTCCTAGCATCTGTGGCTTTCTATGCAGTCTGAAATTTGTTTTTTTATACACGCTCTTAATAGCTATACAAATTTATTATAACTCAAATTGTATATTATTTCAAGGGGGTATTACAAATTTTTTCAAATTCTTCCCAAAGCCCTTGACAAAATCGACAAATGAGTTTATAATTCTATTGTAGCGCAAATTATTGCGCTCTAGGAGGAAAATTATGTTGACACTTGACAGTATTTACAAAGCCTCGCATATACTTAAAGAGGTTATCCGCAAAACAGACCTTATCAAAGCGCCGAAAATCAACCCCGACGCGGAGGTTTATCTCAAAACCGAGAACCTTCAGGTCACGGGTTCTTTTAAGGTTCGCGGAGCTTATTACAAAATATCCCAGCTGACCGACGAGGAACGCGCAAAGGGCGTTATCGCGTGCTCGGCGGGAAATCACGCGCAGGGCGTGGCTTTGGCGGCGACTAAGGCGGGGATAAAATCGCTTATCTGCCTGCCCGACGGCGCGCCTATCTCTAAAGTCGAGGCGACAAAGGGCTACGGCGCGGACGTCTGCCTAGTTCCCGGAGTATACGACGACGCGTATAACAAGGCTCTTCAATTGAGAGATGAAAAGGGTTATACGTTCATACACCCGTTTGACGATGAAAAAGTTATCGCGGGACAAGGTACAATCGGTCTTGAAATTCTCGAACAGCTCCCCGAAATGGACGCGGTGGTAGTGCCCGTGGGCGGCGGCGGACTTATTTCGGGCGTGGCGTTTGCGATAAAGTCGCTGAACCCGAACATCAAAGTTTACGGCGTTCAGGCGGCGGGCGCGCCGTCTATGGCGAATTCTCTGCACGGCGGCAAGATTGAGCGTCTTGACAGCGTGTCGACCTTAGCGGACGGAATTGCCGTAAAAGAGCCGGGAGTTCATACGTTTGAATACTGTCAGAAGTATGTGGACGAGATTGTCACCGTAAGCGAAGACGAAATTTCATGCGCGATACTCTCCCTTATCGAGCAGCAAAAGCTTATTGCGGAGGGAGCGGGCGCGGTGTCCGTGGCGGCGGTTATGTTCAACAAAGTCCCCGTCAAGGGAAAGAAAGTCGTGTGCCTTGTGTCGGGCGGCAATATCGACGTTACGATTTTGAACCGCGTTATAAGGCGCGGTCTTGTAAAGAGCGGGCGTTCGGGCATGCTTAACATTGAACTTGTAGACAAACCCGGACAGCTGCTCGGCGTGTCGGAGATTATTGCAAAACTCGGCGGAAACGTAACCACAGTCCGTCACGAGCGCGCCGACGAAAACCCCGACATAAACGGCTGCTTTTTGCGTATTCAGCTTGAAACCCGAAACTCCGAGCATTTCGAGGAGATAAGAAGCGCGCTTGTAAACGCGGGGTACAGGCTGGTGGACTACATAAAGTAAGCGATGCTTTTCGTTCAGGAAATTGACTTGGCGTACACCAAAGCCGTGCGGTTCGGAAACTTTGCAAACTCTCGCAGGGCGTTGAAATTTCTTCCTGCGGAGTTTGACAAGTCCGACATTACCGACAAAATATTGTTTCATAAAGCCGAGGCGTTTCAATCGCGCGACGGTTTGCGCGTAAACAAAAGCGCAGTAAAGATTTACGGCGACGCTGCTCTGTTCGACGGAAAATTCTCGGAATTCTTCGGGAAAAGGGTGTTTGTAAAACGCGCCGAAAACGGTTACGAGATACTCTACACCGACAAAATACAGCGCGGCTTTATAAAGAGCAAGTTTACGCTTGAAAACGGCGAAAGCGGGCGGATTGTCTACAACGACAGGCTCGGCGGCGGAGAATGCCCGTGGATTTACTTTCTTGTTACGTGGAATTTTGTCTGCGCGGACAAGGAAAGCTTTAAGCCGAAAATATTTTACATAAAACAGCCCGATTTTGTGTTCAAAGATTTGAAACCGCTGAGATACAGCGGTCAGCGATAATTTAAGGAGGATTTTTATGAAAGAGATTTTTACAGACAAGGCTCCTGCGGCGATTGGACCGTATTCGCAGGCGAAAGTTATCGGAGGGGTAATGTTCGCGTCGGGGCAAATTCCGATCGACCCCGCGACAGGCGAGGTTGTTTCGGGAGGAATTGAGGAACAGACCCGCAGAGTGTGCGAAAACGTCAAGGCTCTCTTAGAGGCGGCGGGAACTTCGCTTGAAAAAGTGGTCAAGACCACCTGCTTTTTAAAAGACATAAACGACTTCGCGGCGTTCAACAAGGTCTACGCGGAATACTTCACGGGAAAGCCTGCGCGCTCCTGCGTCGGAGGTTTGCAGATACCTAAGGGCGTTCTGGTGGAAGTGGAAGTTATCGCGGAGGTTTAACTCAGAAAAACGGCTCTCTCCGGTGCGGGGGAGCTCAGGCTGTATAAAAAATCAATTTTTAGGCTGTAGAGAAAGTCCCAGATGCAAGAAAGCGGTGCTGCGGCTAGGCTTTGTGCCTGCCGCAGTGACGCTGACGCCGCAGATGGGGCTTTATCTACAGCCTGAGCTTTTTTTGTTTAAAAATACTTGACTAATCAATTTGTTTGTGTTAGAATAAGGTTAAGAAACAATTTTAAAGGGGTGTTTTTATGTCAGTTTATGTAAAAGAAACCGCCGAACGCTGTCTTGGGTGCAAAGTGCCGATGTGCCAGAAAGGCTGTCCCGTACATACGGCGATCCCGCAGGTTATCGCGCTTTTTAAGGAGAATAAGCTCCGCGAGGCAGGAAAAATCTTGTTTGAAAACAACCCCATGTCGCTGGTCTGCTCTATCGTCTGCGATTACGACAGACAGTGCAGAGGAAACTGCGTTCTCGGCAAGAAAGGCGTTCCCGTAAACTTCAACGCTATCGAGAAGTTCATCTCCGACGCGTATTTCGACAGCATGGTCGTTGAAAAAAAGCCCCCCAAGGGCAAAAAAGTCGCGGTCATCGGCGGCGGTCCTGCGGGGATAACCGTGGCGTTCAAGATGATACAAGAGGGTTACGACGTGACTATTTTCGAGGCTCGCGACGACATCGGCGGAGTTTTGCGGTACGGTATTCCCGATTTTCGTCTGCCGCGCTCAATCTGCGACCGCTATACCAAAAAGCTGCTTGACACGGGCGTGAAAATCCGCCCGAACACCACTATCGGCGGTTCGCTTGAAATAAGCGATCTGTTCCGCGACGGCTATTCGGCTGTTTTTGCGGGAACGGGCGTCTGGCGCGCGAAAACTCTCGGTATTAAGGGCGAATGCCTGCCAAACGTTCACTACAGCATGGACTATCTCGTAAATCCCAACGGTTACAAGCTGGGCGACAGAGTGGCGATTATAGGCGTCGGAAACGCGGCAATGGACGTTGCGAGAGTGGCTTTGAGGCACGGCTCGTCAAGCGTTCGGCTGTACGCGAGAAGCCGCAGAATTACCGCAAGTCCGCGCGAGGTCGAATACGCCGAAATGGAAGGCGCGGAGATGATTTTCGGCAAGGAAATTGTCGAAATTACCGACAAAGGTCCTGTGTTCAGAACGGCAATTCTCGACGAAAACAACAAGGTCGTGGGGTACGAGGACGGACTTGACCAAGTCGAGGTTGATTCGACGGTTATTTCCATAAGCAACGGTCCGAAAAACAAGCTGCTGCTCACCACCAAGGGACTTCAGGCGAACGAAAAGGGCTTGCTTGTGACGGACGAGAACTGTATGACCACCGCAGACGGCGTATTTGCGGCGGGAGACGTTGTCCAAGGCGCACACACGGTCGTTCACGCTGTCGAGGAGGCAAAACGCGCCGCCGAGGGCATGCTGAGATACCTTGAGAAACTTGAAAAATAAGTTGAGTGAATAAACAAAAACGCGCGGGGATTGTCCTCGCGCGTTTTAGATTACTGCAAAAAAAGCCTTTGACGAAGTAGATGGGGTTTTTTTAATAATCGTGGTGGGGCGGCAGGTACGCCACCTCAGGACTTAACGCCATATTCGGGCGGTTGTAGACCTTGTAAAAGCCGTTTAAAATATGCTCTTTCATGGCAATCGCGCCCGACTCGCCGATGTCGGTCAGAATTACCAAAAACTGGACGCTTGTAAACCGAAACGCCGTGCAGGAGACCTCAGGCGTGTTGTTTATCACCTTTTCGAGGTAATCCATAGCCTCGTCGCGGTCGGCAACCGTCGCGGTTCTGCCGACAGCGGGCGTTACCGTAAGCAGCAGCAGCCAAACGCTGCCCGTATTGTCCTCGTAAATTCCGCGGACCATATTGTACACCACCATAAACTCCTCGGCGTCCGCCTCGGGGGGAGTTTTCGCGGCGTTTGCGCCCGCTTTTATCATATCAATAAGCAGCCCCAGATCCATACGATAAACCTCGTCGCCCTCGATCCTCTCGGACTTATTGAACAAATAGCAGCCGTTTCGCTTAAGCTGTTTTATATGGAACAGCGCCTTTTCAGCCTCCGCGCAAAGTTCGCGGAAATCCGAACCCATTTCGTTTGAAAGCACGCCGCCGAAGCACATATAGTTGTTCGAGTCGCACTCCGGCATTTTTGCCAGAACATCGCTTATTTTATCGCAGGTGTCCTCCATAAAGTTCAGAAATTCCTCGCGCTTGAACATCGCAGGCATAAAGCACAAAAACCCGCTGCCGTCGTATCGTACAACGATGAGCCCGCCGACCTTGCAAAGCTCGTCGGCAACGGTTTTTATAACATGATCGCCTGCAACAATGCCGTGACGCGCGTTTACGCCTTGGAGGTTCGTAACGTCCGCGATAAACAAGCCGCCGTCCACCGCGGAAAGCGTTTTCCCTATACTCTCCTCGCCCGCGTCCTTGCTGAAAACGCCCGTGAGGTAATCGCGCTTTGAGTCGTATTTCTCGGAATGGAAACCGATAACGCTGCTGAGAAGTTCCGCGCTGCGCTCGGCACGGCTCTTGTTTTCATCATCGGGCACGGCGTCGGGGACGATATGCTCAAGCCTGCCGTCCTCCAGCATTTTAATGAAAATCTGCGTTATCTTCGGGTCAAACTGCGTACCCGCGCAGCGTTTTATCTCCTCCATAACCGTTTCATTCGTAAGTCTGCGGCGGTAAACGCGGTTTGAAGTCATCGCGTCGTAAGCGTCCGCTATGCCGATAATTCTCGCGATTTCGGGGATTTCCTCGCCCGCTAACCCCTGCGGATAGCCGTGACCGTCATAACGCTCGTGATGATAACGCGCGCCCTCGTCCATACCCTCTATCATATTGTTGCCTTCGAGGATATTTCCGCCTATTTCGGCATGCTTTCGCATAAGAGCATACTCGCTGTCGGTAAGCTTGCCGGGCTTGTTTAAAATAGCGTCGGGAATGCCGATTTTTCCGATATCATGCAAAAGCCCTATAAACCGAATATCCGCAACGCGCTCTTCGCTGTAGCCCATTTCCCGCGCAAGCATTGAAGAATACTCCGCCACGCGGTAGGAATGACCCTTTGTGTACTCGTCTTTAGCGTCGATGATGTTCGCGATAGTCGTGATAGTCTGGAGCGTCACGCGTTCGAGCTGTTTTTGTTTTTCGTCAATTTCCTCAATATGGCGGGCGTTTTCCACGACAATCCGCTTGTAAATCACGCTTGCCATAAACGCGAAAGTATAGCAGAACAATATCATTCCGAGCTGGATTTCCATATCCTTGATATTATTGTTCTCAGCGGAAATATAACCGATATGTATAAGCCTTATATCCGCGGCGATATTGATGCCTAACGAATAAATTCCCAGCCCCAGCACCAGCGACGGCGTATGATACAGCACCATAAGCGACAACATAGGGATAATATATCCGTATGTCATAATGGTGTTGGTGTTAAGCAGAACGTAGGTATACATAATAAGGTAGCCCACCGCCGCAAAATACCGCAGCCGCGTGCTGTTTTTATTGAACAGGAAATGCACCAGCCCTATTATGGGCGGAATTATCGTCACCGCAAGGAAAGGGATGATATATTCGGGGGTCCTTGCGCCTTTCAAAAGCTCGATAATATAGGTAGCCGACAGCACGACCGTCATCGCCAGCCACCCTATCATCATATTCCTGTTTATTCTGCCGATTTTTTTGTCCATTGAAATCCCCCCGCAGCAGTATGCAATACTATATTTTCATTATATCATATTATATATTTTTTTTCAAGAGGTTTTAATAATTTTCAACCTAGGCTGAGTTATACAAAAAAATCCCCCAACACCGTGGTGTCGGGGGAGCGGTTTTACCCGCTATTGGAAGAATGAGAAAATCCGAATTTACTTTTCATCGGCAATTGCCGCCTGAGCCGCCGCAAGACGCGCGATCGGAACGCGGAACGGCGAGCAGGAAACGTAAGTCAGTCCCAATTTATGGCAGAACGCAACCGACGAGGGATCGCCGCCGTGCTCTCCGCAGATGCCGACATGAAGTTCCGGACGGGTTGCCTTGCCGAGCTTAATGGACATTTCCATAAGCTTGCCGACGCCCGTCTGGTCGAGTTTCGCGAACGGATCGTTCTCGAAAATCTTCTTGTCATAATAAGCGTTCAGGAACTTGCCTGCGTCGTCGCGCGAGAAACCATAGGTCATCTGAGTAAGGTCGTTCGTACCAAAGCAGAAGAACTCCGCCTCTTTTGCGATTTCATCAGCAGTAAGAGCCGCACGCGGGATTTCGATCATAGTGCCGACTTCGTACTTCATATTGCTGCCCGCAGCCTTGATTTCCTCGTCAGCTACAGCTACAACAATATCCTTTACGTATTTCAGCTCCTTAACATCGCCAACCAGCGGAATCATAATTTCGGGAACGAGATTCCAGTCGGGGTGAGCCTTAGTTACATTGATAGCCGCTCTGATAACCGCTCTGGTCTGCATTTTCGCGATTTCGGGATAAGTTACCGCAAGACGGCAGCCGCGGTGACCCATCATCGGGTTGAACTCGTGAAGCGAAGCGATAATGTTCTTTATAGTCTCAACAGACTTGCCCTGAGCGTCAGCCAGAGCCTTGATGTCAGCCTCCTCGGTAGGAACGAACTCGTGGAGAGGCGGGTCAAGGAAACGAATGGTAACGGGATTGCCCTCAAGAGCCTCGTAAAGCTTTTCAAAGTCGCTCTGCTGCATCGGAAGAATCTTATCGAGAGCCTTTTCGCGCTCTTCAACGGTATCCGAGCAGATCATCTCGCGGAACGCCGCAATTCTGTCCGCCGCGAAGAACATATGCTCCGTGCGGCAAAGACCGATGCCCTCCGCGCCAAGCTCGCGAGCCTTTTTAGCGTCTGTCGGGGTGTCTGCGTTGGTGCGTACTTTCAGCTTTCTGTACTTGTCAGCCCACGCCATAATGCGCCCGAACTCGCCCGCGATAGTTGCGTCAACGGTAGGAATAATGCCGTCGTAGATGTTGCCCGTAGAGCCGTCGATGGAAATCGGATCGCCCTCGTGGTAGGTCTTGCCCGCGAGAGTGAACTTCTTGTTCTCCTCATCCATAGCTATATCGCCGCAGCCCGAAACACAGCAGGTGCCCATGCCGCGAGCTACAACCGCAGCGTGGGAGGTCATACCGCCGCGAACGGTCAGAATGCCCTGGGAAGCCTTCATACCGGTGATATCCTCGGGAGAAGTTTCCAGACGAACGAGAACAACTTTCTCGCCGCGCTTTTTCCACTCAACAGCGTCCTCCGCGCTGAATACTATCTTACCGCAAGCCGCTCCCGGAGACCGCGGTGAATTCGCGGTAGCGCTTGCCGAAGGTCAGCGCGAAGTCGCGCACGCCGGTGGCGTCGACCGTCCACAGCTGCGCGCCGTCCTCGCCCGGCTCGCACACCTCCTCGCCGGTGGCGGCGAGCAGGTAGTTCGCGGGG
>CANQNY010000067.1 GCA_947625335.1 uncultured Clostridia bacterium
TAGAAGAAAATCCTGTAAAAAGATACTGAAAAACTGGGATCAGCATGAAGTACAATAACGAGACTACTCCCGAGGATATTGCGGGTATGGCGGAGGAAATCGGTATCTGATGGAATTTCGTCACATGTCCGTACTGCTCAAAGAGACTGTTGACGGGGTGTTTTCAAAGCCCGACGGGGTGTACGCGGACCTTACGACGGGCGGCGGCGGTCACAGTCTGGAGCTTGCAAAAAGGCTTTCGGGGGGAAGGCTGATTTGCTTTGACCAAGACGGGGAGGCTATCGAGGCTGCGGGGGAGCGGCTTTCCGGCTATCCGGTAACTTTGGTCAAGAGGAATTTTTCGGAACTGAAATCTGCGCTTTCAGAGCTTGGGGTAAGCTCTGTCGACGGCATTATGGCTGATTTGGGGGTATCTTCTCATCAGCTTGACGACGCGGCGCGGGGATTTTCGTTCCACAGCGACGCGCCTCTTGATATGCGAATGAGCGGCGAGGGGCAGACGGCAAGAGATATTGTAAACGAATATTCCGAGGAAGAACTTAGGCGTATTCTTTACGAGTTCGGAGAGGAGAAATTCGCTCCGAGAATTGCAAAAGGCATTGTAACGGCGCGGCTTACCGCCCCGATAGAAACAACGGGGGAGTTGGCGCAAATAATCAAGGACAGCGTTCCCGCGGCGTATCGGCGGGAGAAAAATCCCTGCCGAAAGAGTTTTCAGGCAATCAGAATTGAGGTAAACGGCGAGCTTGACGCGCTGGATAAGGCAATTTGCGACGGGTTCGAGTTGTTGAAAACGGGCGGGAAAATGGCAGTAATAACGTTTCATTCGCTGGAGGACAGGATTGTTAAAAACCGCTTTAAGGAATTCTGCACGGGCTGTATTTGCCCGCCCGAATTTCCCGTGTGCGTTTGCGGGAGAACGCCGCGAGGGGAGCAGGTTACTAAAAAACCCGTTGTTCCGAGCGAAGAGGAGATTTCCGAAAACCCCAGAAGTCGCAGCGCGAAACTGCGGGTCATTCGGAAGATAAAATAGCGGAGGCGAAAAATGGAATTTTACAGCGACAACACAAACCTCGCATACGACCTTTCGCGGTTTGACACGACCGAGAGAGACCGCCGCGAGAAAGAGCGCAAAAAGGCGCAGGCTAAAATAAATATGGCGCCCGCGGTGTCGCTGTCAAAAAGCGGCTCCAAGACGGCGGCTTTTGTCGCGGTGCTGGCGATTTTTTCCGCGCTTTTCGCGGCGAATTACTTCAACATCAAAAAAGACGACGCCGTGCGTATGGTGACGGAGCAGCGCGCCGCTTTAGAGCAGGCGCAGGACGACAACGAGCTGCTGCAGAGCAGGCTGGATTCGATTGCGAACATAGGCTATATTGAGCAGTACGCGACGGAAAATCTCGGAATGACGAAGGTTTCCGCGTCGCAGAAAAAATACATCAGCATAAACACCGAAAGTCTTATCGAGACGCAGACGGACGAATCGGAGGGTTTTGTCGGGTCTGTAAAGAAATGGTTCGGCTCGATTTTGGAATACATCGGTTTCTGACGGCATAGTATAAGGGTGAACAAGCCCTTTTGGTTGTCGGCAGACTGTTTTACACAGCAAAGTCGGCTCGCTGTCGGCTTTGCTTTTTTGGTTTTTTCGGAGGTTATTGAATGGCGTCGAATGAAAGCGGATTTGTGCGTTTTGCACGGAGAGTTTACAAATATTTTAAGAAAAAGGACGACGAGGAAGTCGAAAAAAAGCCGCTTTTAGGCTATCGCGGACGGCAGATGCTGGTTCTGGCGGCGTTTGTGGGATTTTCCTTGTACGTCGGATTTTTCTTGCTGAAATTTACGGTAATTGAAAGCGATATGTGGCGGCAGAAAGCCAATAATCAGCAGATGACCGAGCTTACGATTAAAGCCAACCGCGGAACTATCTACGACGCGAACGGCACGGTTTTAGCGCAAAGCTCCACGGTGTGGGATATAGTTATAGCTCCCACGCCCATACATATGGCGGACGAGGAACGCCGCAAGGCTTATGACAAAAAGCTTGAAAACAAGAAAGACGATGAAGTAATAGAGCCGTACACGCCGCTTGCGGACGTTATCTGCGAGGGGCTGGCGGATATTCTTGAAATCGAACCCGACCGCATGAAAAAGGCTTGCGAGGACTATGACAACAACTATTATTTCATTGTGAAATACAAGGCTGAAAAGCCCGCTGTTATGGAAATTCAGCAGTTTATGCTGGATAACAATATCCCCGCAAACTGCATAGTGACTGAGGAAACCAGCAAACGCTACTACCCCGGCGGCACGCTTGCCGCGAACGTTATCGGGTTCACGGATTTCGAGGGGGACGGCGTTTACGGCTTGGAGGCGTACTACGACGACTATTTGAGAGGCACCGACGGCAAGGCGTTTTACACCAAAGACGGCTTGGGACAGGTGATTGAATACGCGGGAGATAACTACTTCTCCGCGGTTGACGGAAATTCGCTTGTGCTGACGTTGGACGAGGTTATTCAGCATTATGTTGAAAAATCCCTTGAAAAGTGCGTTTCGCAGTACAAGGTAATAAACCGCGCGACGGCTATTGTAATGAACTGCAAAACTGGCGGCATTATCGCAATGGCGACTTCCCCGTCCTACGACCTCAACAACCGCTCCGAGCTTACAAATCCGCTTGATATCGAGACGCTTGAGAAAATGAAAGAGGACGGCGCGACGGAGGAGGAAATCACGGCGCAGGAGGCGGTTTTCCGCGAGCAGCAATGGAAAAACAAGGCGATAACCGAGCTGTATTACCCCGGTTCGGTATTCAAGACGGTAACCTGCGCGTCGGCTCTGGATATGGAGGTTATTTCGAGAAATTCCACGTTCGTGTGCAACCAGGTGTACCCCGTCGCGGGCGTTCCTATTCATTGCTGGAGTTACACGGGTCACGGAACTCTCACGCTGCAGGAGGCGATAACCAAGTCCTGCAACCCGTCTTTCGTGCAAATCGGGCAGGCGATGGGGATAGATAAATTCTGCAGCTATTTCGAGGCGTTCGGGTTTACCGAGCGCACGGGAATTGACCTCCCCGGAGAGGCTCAAAGCCTTTATGTTCCGCGCTCACGAATGGGTCCTGTGGAGCTTGCGTCCTCGTCGTTTGGTCAGACCAACAAAATTACGCCTATTCAGATGATAACCGCAGAATGCGCTATCGTAAACGGCGGGTATTTAGTTACTCCTCATCTTGTGGATAAGATAATCGACAGCGACGGAAACGTTATCGAGACTATCGGCACTACCGTAAAACGGCAGGCTATCTCGGAGGACACTTCAAAGCAAATGCGCGAAATTCTTGAAACGATAGTGTCTCAAAACGGCGGTTCAAACGCGTATATCGCGGGTTACAGAATAGGCGGAAAATCGGGGACTGCCGAGAAAATCGACGAGCATAACCAAGCTCTTATGACCGACCCCAACGCGCATATGACCTATGTGTCGACGTTTGTCGCGGCGGTGCCGATGGACGACCCGGAAATAGTTATGCTGGTGGCGGCGGACACCCCGACGGGAACGGAATATTACGGGTCTGCGGTTGCAGCGCCCGTGGTATCGGAGGTGTTTAAAGAGGGGCTCGAACATCTCGGAATTTACCCCACCTACACCGCCGAAGAGCAGGCTGAAATGGACGCTATCGTGCCGTGGGTTGTGGGCAATCTCTCGATGAAAGCGGAAACGCTTTTAACGTCCGCAGGCTTTAAGACGAGAGTTGTCGGCGACGCGTCGGAATCCGCGACGGTAAAACGGCAAATTCCCCCGTCGGGGTCAAGCATACCGAAGGGTTCTACAGTTGTAGTGTATCTTGACAATTCCGACCCCGAAACGGGAGTTGTGCCGAACGTTATCGGCTGCAGCGTCGACAAGGCAAACGAGCTTATCACAAACGCAGGATTTAACATCAAAATTTCGGGCGGCGCGGCGCAGAATGCCGACGCGAAAGCCGTTGAACAGAGCGTTGCCGAGGGCACGACGCTTAATAAAGGCTCGGTGGTTGAGGTAACGTTCAGGTACAACGTCCAGTCCGACTGATTTTCGGGAGTTACGGGAGTTTTGGGAGGTGAGTTTATGACGCTTTGCGAGCTGTTTTCGGGGGTGTGCGAAATCCCCGCGGATATGCAGAATATCCCCGTTTCGGGAGTGACTTCCGACAGCCGCGAACTGCGCGCGGGAGAGGTGTTCGTGTGCATAAAAGGCGGCAGTTTCGACGGGCATTCGGCGGCTGAGGAGATGTTATCCCGCGGTGCTGCGGCGGTTGTAACTCAGCATAAACTCGGACTCAAAAACGAAATTGTTGCAGAAAATTCACGAAAAATTTATCCCGTGCTGTTGTCGAATTTTTTCGGCAACCCGACAAAAAAAATCAAGCTCGGCGCGGTGACGGGCACGAACGGTAAGACAACGGTCGTCAACCTCTGCGCGGGTATAACGCGGATTTTGGGGCGCAGAACGGGCGTTATCGGAACGCTCGGCACGGACACGGGCGGGGGGCTTTGCTATTCGCACGATGGTCCGCCGACCACTCCCGAACCGCGAAAACTGTACTCGTTGTTTTCGCAAATGGCAAGCGAAAACACAGAATTCTGTTTTATCGAGGCGTCCTCGCAGGCGCTCGCGCAGTACCGATTTGCGGCGGAGAATTTCGCTGTCGGAGCGTTTACAAATCTCACGCGCGACCACCTCGATTATCACGGCAGCATGGAGAATTATTTCGCAGCGAAACTTTCGCTGTTTGATATGTGCGAAAACGCCGTGGTAAATATCGACGACGAATACGGGCGGAAAATTGCCGAAAAATTGCGTTCTCAAAACAAAAAAATCGTGACTGTTTCATTAGCGGGAGAGGCTGATTTTTACACCGAATTTGTGAAACTTTCGCCTGCCAAAAGCGAGTTTATCATAACCGACAAAATGGCGCAAAAAAGCTATCCCGTGCGGTTTGCAATGACGGGCTTGTACAACGTGACAAACGCCCTCGAAGCCGCGGTAATGGCGAGCCTTATGGGCTTTTCGTTTGACGAGGTAACGGCGGCTTTGGAGAAAATAAAGGGCGTTTCGGGGAGACTTGAAACGCTGTATTCGGGGAAATTCACGGTAATCCGCGACTACGCTCACACCGAGGACGGGTTGTTGAAACTGCTCGAAACATTGCGGAATTTAACGCAAAAACGGCTTATCTGCGTGTTCGGAGCGGCGGGAGAGCGCGACGCGGGAAAACGCCCCGATATGGGAGCGGCTGCCGCAAAATACGCGGATTTGCCGGTGGTGACAACCGACAGCCCGCGGCACGAAGACCCGCAGAAAACAATCGATGATGTTGCAGCCGGAATTCCCGAAAACGTTCCGCACGCCGAGTTTGTCGACCGAAAACAAGCCGTTTTATATGCGCTGGAGCAGGCGCGCGAGGGCGACGTCGTCGCGCTTTGCGGAAAGGGTCACGAGGATTATCAGGCTATCGGGGACGAATATTTTCATTTTGATGAAAAAGAGATAGTCGAGGAATTTTTCCGCAATAAATCATAACGTTCACACTTCTGAAACCGGAGAGCGAGGGTAAATTATGTCTGTAAAATACACCGCGGGGGAAATTGCGAAAATAACGGGCGGCACGCTTTCGGGCGGGAACGCCGAGGTAAGCGGAGTTTCCACCGACACGAGGACCGTTTGCGAAAACGACCTTTTTATCGCGATTAAAGGGGAGAATTTCGACGGGAACGATTTTGTCGCCGACGCCGAAAAAAAGGGCGCGGCTGCGGCGATTTCCGACAGGGAACAAGACGTTCGGATACCCGTTATCCGCGTTCGCGATACGAGGGAGGCTCTGCTCGCGCTGGCGCATGATTACAGGGAGAAATTCGCCCTGAAAGTCGTCGGAGTGACGGGGAGCGTCGGGAAAACCTCGACTAAAGATATGATAGCGGCGGTGCTGTCGAAAAAACTTCGCACGTTCAAGACCGACGGCAATTTCAACAACGACATCGGCATGTCGAAAATGCTGTTCGAGCTGTCGGGCGATTACGACGCGGCGGTGCTGGAAATGGGCATGAGCGCGCGCGGGGAGATTTCCGTGCTTTCAAAGACCGCTCACCCGCAGTGCTGCGTTATTACGAACATCGGTTTTTGCCATATCGAGAACCTTAAAACGCAGGAAAATATCCTCCGCGCAAAGCTTGAAATTCTCGACGGCGCGGACAAAAACGCCCCTCTTATCGTCTGCGGAGACGACGAGTTTTTGCGGGAGCTTTCAAGCGAAAATCCGGGCAGACGCGTGATAAAATACGGCTTTTCGGAAACCTGCAGCGTCCGCGCTGAGGACATAACTCACCTTGAAAACGGCGAGGAATTTACGCTGATTTTCGGCGATAACCGCCTTCGCGCAAGCGTTCCCGCCGCGGGCGAACATATGATTTTAAACGCTCTGGCGGCGTTTTGCGTAGGGCTTGAATTTGAACTTGAACCCTCTGAAATAATTTCGGGATTTGCGGACTATACCCCCAGCGGTATGCGCCAAAAAATCGAAAAACGCGGCGGCGTGACGATAATTCTCGACTGTTACAACGCCTCCCCGACGTCTATGAGGTCCTCTCTTTCGGTGCTGAAAAACCGTCCCGAACGCGGACGGAAAATCGCCGTTTTAGGGGATATGCTGGAGCTTGGAGAGCGTTCTCACGACCTTCACGCAAATCTTGTGGAGCTGTCGGACTGCGCGGATTTGTTTTTCTTGTACGGGCAGGAAATGAAGGCTTTGCGGGACGAGTTTTCCCGTCGGGAGATACCCGTTTTCCACAGCGAAAGCAAGTCGGAAATTACCGAAATGCTGCTTGAAAACGTGAGAGACGGCGATATAATCCTGTTTAAAGGCAGCCGCGGCATGAAAATGGAAGAGATCGCTCAAAGGATCGGAGTGTGAATTATATGGCGATTTGGACAAGCGTTTTTGCGGCGATCGCGGCGTTTGTGATAACGTGGCTGTTGGGGTTCTGGCTTATCCCGCTGCTGCACAAGCTGAAATACGGTCAGACAATCCTCGACATCGGTCCGAAATGGCACAAGGAAAAAAAGCAAGGCACTCCGACCATGGGCGGAATTGCGTTTATAATCGCCACGGCGGTGTGTTTTGCGGTAGGCATGGCGGTGCTGGGAGCGACGGGCGAAGTCGACTGGTTCGGCGCGGATAAGTCCGAATTTATCAAGACTACGGCGGGGGCGGTTATGGCGCTGCTGTTCGGGTTTATGGGATTTCTGGACGATTATATAAAAGTTGCAAAAAAGCGCAACGAGGGGCTTTCGCCGATGCAGAAAATCATCTTTCAGGTGATGATTATCGCGGCGTATTTTGCAACGCTTTATGTAAGCGGTCTTTCCCGCACTACAATTGTCTTTCCCGGCGGACTTCAATGGAATATGGGGCTGTTTTATTACCCCGTCATGGGAGTCGGAATTTTGTACCTTGTAAACGCGGTAAATCTCACCGACGGCATAGACGGGCTTTGCGGCTCGGTAACGGTGGTTTACACGGCGGTTTTCGCGGTGATAGCGGGACTTATCGGCATGCACGGAGAGCGGCTTTTGGCGTTTTGCGCGGGCGGCGCGTGCGTGGGATTTCTGATGTGGAATTTCCCGCCCGCAAAGGTGTTTATGGGCGATACCGGCTCGATGTTTCTGGGCGGGATTGTGTGCGCTCTGGGAGTGGGTTGCGGCGTGGAATTTTTGATGGTCATCGCCGCGATGATTTACGTTCTGGAGGCGCTTTCGGTGGTCATTCAGTCAACGGTTTTCAAGATAACAAAACGCATTTACCACACGACCGAAGGCAAGCGGCTGTTTAAAATGACCCCAATTCACCACCACTTTGAATTGTCGGGCTGGAGCGAGATAAAAATCGACGCGGTTTTCACAGCCGCTGCGGCGGGTTTTGGATTGTTAGCGGCGGTTTTGGCTTTTGGAATGTTCGGTTAGATGTAAGATGTTAGAGGTAAGAGGTAAGCCGTATAATCCGCTGCCGCGGATTATACTTGCATAATTCGCTTACGCGAATTATGCTGTTTCGTATAGGAGGCAATATGCAGGCTCAACAGAATATTGCGCGGGGAAAACCTCAGGGGAAACCGCCCGCGCCGAAAAATAATTCACCGAAAAAGCGTGACAAAAAAGACCCGAACCGCGTTCGTATGTTCAATTTTTCGGGACGCGCGGACGTGCCGATGCTGGTAATTACGCTGGTGCTGCTGGCGTTCGGGATAACCATGATGTTCAGCGCGGGTCACGCGTGGGCGTACCACGACAACGGAAACCCGTTCTACTATATTTCAAGGCAGCTCCCCGCGGCGGCTTTGGGGCTTGTCGGAATGTTTTTCATCACGTTTTTCGACTACAGAATTCTCCGACACGAGTTTACGTTCGGCAAGAAAAAACGCCGCATTACGATAGCTCACATTTTGTTTGCGGCAATGCTGTTTTTAAATTTTCTGTGCATACCGTTCGGCGTTTCCAATATCGAAAACGGACCGAAACGCTGGCTTAAAATTCCCGTTTTCGGAACGTTCCAGCCGTCGGACTTTCTGAAAGTCGCGCTGATAATCTTTTTTGCATACTACATTCACAAAAACACCGACAACATTCGGCGTTTCTGGGTGGGAATGGGAAAACCCGCGCTGATGTTTTTGCTTATCGCGTTTATAATGGTCTACGGGCAGTCGCACCTGTCGGGAACTATCATCATTTTCCTGATTGCGGCGGTAATGCTGTTTGTGGGCGGCGTAAACATAAAGCCCGCGCTGTTCGTTTTAGCGTTTGCGGCGCTGGCTGTTTTGGTTGCAATTCAGCTTTCGGGATTTTCCTACTTTATGGACAGAATTAACTTTATGGACCCGTTGTCGGATATTCAAGGCAACTCTTACCAGAACTACGAGGCGGCTATTGCCATAGGTTCGGGCGGACTTTGGGGAAAGGGTTTCGGGAATTCCTCCCAGAAGTACTATTATCTGCCCGAGGCTCAAAACGACTTTGTTTATGCTATTCTGGTCGAGGAATTCGGCTTGATAGGCGGGGCAATTGTTATCATTTTGTTTTTGTTTTTCATCTTCAGAGGTTTCCAGATAGCAAGGCTTTCGGAGGATAAATTCGGCTGTCTGCTGGCGACGGGGATAACGTTCCAGATAGGTTTTCAGGCGCTGCTGAATATCGCGGTAAATCTCTGCTGCGTGCCGAATACGGGCGTGTCGCTGCCGTTCTTCAGCTACGGCGGTACGGCGCTTATGGTTCAGCTTTGGGAAATGGGGCTGTTGTTGTCGGTATCTAAGAGAGCGAAGCTGAAATAATGCAAGTGCAATCCGCGAAGCGGTTTGCACGGCTTACCTCTAACCTCTTACCTCTGAACAGTATCTAAATTTGATGATAAAGGATTGTGATAATTTTGAAGGCTGTATTCGCCGCCGGGGGCACGGCAGGGCATATAAATCCCGCGCTGGCTATCGCCGATAAATTAAAGCAGGTTTTCCCCGAAACGGAGATACTGTTTATCGGCACTCCTAAAGGCATGGAAAACCGCCTTGTCACAAAGGCGGGGTACGAGTTTCGCGGCGTTGAAATGGCGGGCTTTCAGAGGGGTGTGACCGTCGTAAACGCTTTCCGCAACGTGAAAGCCGCGTATTGCTATCTGGTTTCGGCAAAGCTTGCCGTGAGAAAAATTCTCCGCGAATTCAAGCCCGATCTTGCGGTCGGAACAGGCGGTTACGTCACCGCGACGGTGCTGTCGCAGGCGGCGGCTATGGGAATAAAAACGGTTACTCACGAGAGCAATTCTTATCCCGGAATGGCGACGAAAATGCTGTCGGATAAGGTTGACAAAGTGCTGCTGGCGTCGGAGGACGCAAAAGCGCATTTAAAGCACACCGAACGGTGCGTTGTGACGGGAAATCCGCTGCGGACGAATATCCCGATTGAGGAACGCTCCGCCGCGCGGAAACGTCTCGGAATTTCGGACGAGTTTACAATTTTGTCGTTCGGGGGAAGTCTCGGCGCAAACAAAATTACCGAATCGGTAGCGCAGCTTATCGCCTGGGAGCAAAAAACCGGCGGTATAAATCACATTCATTCCTACGGCGCGAAAAACCGCGATATTTTTATGGACGCGCTGCGGGAATGCGGCGTTCGGGAGGATAAACAGCGTCTTATTTTCAAGGAATACATCGACAATATGTACACCTGCATGTGCGCGGCGGATCTTATAATCTCCCGCGCGGGAGCTATGACGATAACGGAGCTTACCGAAATCGGCAGACCGTCAATTCTCGTGCCTTTCCCGAAAGCTGCGGAAAATCACCAGTTTTACAACGCAAAAACGCTCTCCGATGCAAACGCGGCGATTCTTATCGAGGATAAGGACCTTTCCAAAGCGCGGCTTGTCGAGGAAGTGTCAAGGCTGTATTCCGACCGCGCAAGGCTTGCCGTTATGGAGGAGAACGCGGGAAAAATGCGCAAATTAGACGCATCGGGTGCGATTTTATCGGAGATAATTGAACTTGTTGGTAAAGATAAGTTAGAATAAGCTGCGGTTTCACAAATATTTCCTTTTCACATATTATGGGAGTAGTAAATGTGAAAGGGTGATGTTATGGAAAACCGCCAGAGGCTTATAATAAACGGCGGGAGAAGGCTTGAGGGGGAAATAGCCGTTCACGGCGCGAAAAACAGCGCATTGCCGCTTTTGTCGGCGGCAGTTTTAGCGCACGGGGAGAGCATAATTCACAACTGCCCGCAGCTTACCGATGTGGACGCAGCTTTGCGTATACTCTCGAAACTCGGCTGCCGCTGTAAAAAAAGCGAGGACACCGTAACAGTTGACGCCGCAAACGTCACCTCCCCCGAAATCCCCGACACGCTTATGCGGGAAATGCGCTCGTCTATAGTGTTTCTGGGGTCGGTGCTGGGGCGCACGGGGCGGTGCAGGCTGTCGTTTCCGGGCGGCTGCGAGCTGGGCGCGAGACCTATCGACCTTCATTTGTCGGCTCTGGAGCTTATGGGTATGGAGGTTTCCGAACAGCACGGTTATCTTGACTGCACAGCTCCCGCAGGACTTCACGGCGCGAAAATAACGCTGTCGTTCCCGTCTGTCGGAGCGACTGAGAACATTCTTTTAGCGGCAGTTACAGCCCGCGGCGTTACCGAAATTCACAATGCCGCGCGTGAGCCTGAAATTGCCGATCTTGCGGATTTTCTGACAAAATGCGGTGCGAAAATTCGCGGCGCAGGCGAAAGCGTAATCGCTGTCGAGGGCGTGGAGCGGCTGTCACCCTGCGAACACAGCGTTATCCCCGACAGAATAGTCGCGGGAACGTATCTCTGCGCGGCGGCAATCACGCGCGGAGAGCTAATTCTCACTCGGTGCGAACCCTCGCATATGAACGGTTTCGTAACGGTTCTGGAGTCGATGGGAGCGCGGGTTTACACCTACGGCGGCGGGAAGATGTATCTCTCCTGCAAAAAGAGGCTGGTAGCCCCCAAAACCGTCCGCACAATGCCGTATCCCGGTTTTCCGACGGATATACAAGCGCCTTTCACGGCTCTTTGCTGTACGGCGGAGGGAACTTCCGTGTTTGTGGAGAATATTTTTGAAAACAGGTTTCGGCATATCCCCGAACTTGTGCGCTTGGGCGCGTCAATCAAAACCGAGGGCAGAGTGTGCGTTGTGGAGGGCGTACAGCGGCTTTCGGGGGCGAAAGTCCGCGCGGCGGAACTTCGCGGCGGCGCGGCGCTTATTGTAGCGGCTCTCGCGGCGGACGGCGTGTCGGAGATAACGGGTCTCGGATTTATCGACCGCGGCTACGAGTCCCCCGAAAAAGCTTTGCGGTCTGTCGGCGCGGATATCAGGAGAGTTTAGCGCGCGGCGGCGCGTTTGGACGTTAAAAAGGAGTTGAAAACAATGCGAAAGACAAATAAGAAAAATTCTTCGGTAAAAAAATCGGCAAACCCCGGTCGTCCGAACCCGCCTAGGCAGAATTCTCCGAAACAGCCTGTTCCCCCTCGGCAGAATTCTCCAAAGCAGCCTGTTCCCCCTCGGCAGAATTCTCCGAAACAGCCTGTTCCCCCTCGGCAGA
>CANQNY010000068.1 GCA_947625335.1 uncultured Clostridia bacterium
CCAGAATTCTTCCTATGTACTTACAGCCCTTGTAATGACCCAAGCCGTCGCGAAGATAATACATCGCGCCGCCGCTCCACTCGCCCTCGGAATTCTTGCGGCGGTAGTAAATGCCGAGAACGTTTTCGCTGAAATTCGTCATCATACCGAAAAACGCCGCTACCCACATCCAGAAAACCGCTCCCGGACCGCCGACAACAATCGCCGACGCCACGCCCGCGATATTTCCCGTGCCGATTGTCGCCGCAAGCGCGGTGCATAACGCCTGAAACTGCGACACGCTGCCGTGTTCCTTGTTTTTCCGCGCGGTTGACTTTTTCGAGAACATACCGCCGATGGTGTTCATCCACCATTCTTTAATATGCACAATTTGGAAAAATCTGGTTGCTATGGTGAGAATTATCCCCGCCCCGATAAGCAGCCAAAGACCGAGATTTGTCCAGACAAACGTGTTTACGGCGTTGTTTACCGAAGTTATAGTATCGAGAAAATCTCCCGACTGAGTTAAAACAATTAAATTCGTCATACCAACCCGAAAAATGCTCCTTAAAAATTTCGGCGCACAGAAAATGCGCCTTAATCATTATACCACATTTTTCGCTGTTTTTCAAGAGCTTTTTTCGGTTAATTTCTTACAATCAGCCCGCCCTCGTCAGGCAGATCGGAAACATACGGCTTTTGACCCGAAAATTCCACCGAAAGCTGGTGATACGGGCATTTGAGCGAAATAAGCCCGCCCGTTTTGCTGTCAGCCTCTACGGTGACTTTTTTCCCGGAAAATTCTGTTTCCATTGTCATAACGCCGTCGGACTGCTCAATATTCTCAGCCGGCAGCCCCACAACGGCATTCAGCGAGGACGCGATTATCTCCGGGAGCATTGCATACTCCGCGTTCTCGTCCGCTTTAAACGAAAGACCGCCCAGTTTCGCCGTGTAGAAACCCTCGCCGTATTCGAGAGTTATCCCGCAAAGCTCTTTCGGCTCGGAAAATGTGAACAGATAATCACCCGCCGAAATACGCGTAACGTCCGCTTTCGCCGAAAGTTCCCCGCAGGAAATATCCGCGCAGACGGTATAGCTTTTGTCAAAATCAGGAGTGTTCCCCGAAAACGGGAGTTTCCCCGAACAGCCGCAAAGCGTCGCCGCCGCAGCAGCGATCGCCGCGGCTGAAATAATTTTTCTGCCTTTCAAATAAATTCCTCCAAAATGTTATTTTGAAGTTTCGGGCAGCAATACCATCGGCAGCGTTTCAATAAGATCTCCCGCCAGAACGCACGCCTCGGGAATGCGCTTTGCATTCAGCTCGGCGGCTTTTCCGTGAACATACGCTCCGCACACCGCCGCGCAAAACGGCTCCAGCCCTTGAGCCGCAAGCGACGCGATAACGCCGCACAAAACGTCCCCGCTTCCGCCTTTTGCAAGAGCGGGAGAGCCCGAGTTGTTTACAACGACGCGTTCTCCGTCCGTAATTACCGTGTTCGCGCCCTTAAGCACCAGTATAACGCCGTATTCCTTTGCAAAATCCCGCGCCGTGCCTATTCTGTCGCGCATTATCTCCTCCACCGACAGCCTGCAAAGCCGCGAAAATTCCAGCGGGTGAGGCGTGAGAATGGTAATACCTGTCCGTTGCTTCAATACATTTATATTGCCGCAAATCGAATTTATTCCGTCAGCGTCAACAATTACGGGACAATCTGCATTTTTCAGCACAAATTTCGTCATTTTCCGAGTATTTACAGAATTTCCCATTCCGCAGCCTACAGATACCGCCGTGATTTTTGGGAGAATATCACGGAGTTTTTCCTCAGCTCCCGCGCCGACAAAGCCGTCCTCGGTCTCGGAGAGCGGCAAAAACGTGCTTTCGACAAGCGAACCGCCCAGAGCCAACACAACGCTGCCGGGCGTTGCGAGCGTCACAATACCCGCGCCCGTCCGCAGAGCCGCCTTTGTAGACATTGCCGCCGCGCCGCTGTACGGCACGCTCCCCGCGATGTTAAGCAGTCTGCCGAACGTGCCTTTATGCGACGTCGGCAGCCGCTCGGGTAAGCACCGCGCGCAGCTTTCATCCGTTACCTCGGCAAGATATTCCTCAAAGCAATCATTGGGAATGCCTATATCCGACAGCACAAGTTTTCCGTGAATATCGCGGCATTCGGGGAGAATAATGCACTTTTTAAGCGCGGCGAAAGAATAGGTTATCTGCGGGCGAAAACACCGCTCGTCAAACTCCCCCGTATCGGAATTTACCCCCGACGGAACGTCCGCCGAAACACGCTTGGGGCATTTATTCGCGGCTGAAAAAAGCTCCGCAATCTCCGCGGGCAATTCCCCGTGAAAACCCGTCCCGAAAACGCAATCCACCGCGGCAGACGCGTTTTTTACAAGCTCGAAACAGCGTTCGCGGTTGTCTGCAAGCGAAAAAACGTTCTCCCTCGGCAGCCGCGACAGCTTTTCGCGGGCGATTTCGCTTTTCGGCTCGCCGCAGCAAAGCACCACCGAAACCCGCATTCCCCTGCCAATAAGGTTTTCCGCGGCAACAAACCCGTCGCCGCCGTTGTTTCCCGCGCCGCACAGCACGCAGATTTTATCGGCGTCCGAAAGCCCTGCAACGCCTTCCGCCAGAGCCTTCCCCGCGTTTTGCATCATCTCGGAATATGTAATATAACGCCCGTTGCAAACGCTCTCCGCCGCCTTCATTTGACTGTTGTTTACAAGATACTTCATAATTCACCTCAACTTAAACAAAAAGACCGCTTATTGAGCGGTCTCTTCTTCCTTTTGCGTACTCTGCTGCATACATAGTTTTACATGCTCAACGCAGTTTGCCACCATTCCGCTGACAATATCGGAGGCAAGCTCCGGCTGCATATCCGCGGGAGCCGAATTCCACTCAAGATACGCGTTGAAAAAACCGCCGACAATAAACGCCGACATAACGTCCATTCGCTTGTCGCGCACCGAACACACCTGCTCCAACAGCTTGTCCGTCGAACTTCTGATAACGTTTTTCAGCCGCGACACAAGAACCCCGCGCATATCTACCCGCACAAGATTAAAATAATAATCAAACTTCACGGTTATAAGCTCGTTAAGCCCCAAAAACAGCTTTTTGGTCGACGCGCTGAAATCGCTCTGATCAAAATCCTCTACAAGCTTTGTAAGCGAATCGACAAGCTCTCCCTCGATTTCGTCCAGAATATCGGTAAGATTGCTGTAATGCGTGTAAAACGTCCGTCTGTTCAAGTTCGCTTTTTTCGCAAGTTCGCTTACCGTAACAGCCGAAATATCCTTTTCCTCTAGCAGCTTAAAAAGAGCCTCCTTTATCGCCTTTTTGGTTCGGATAACTCTTTTATCGGAATCGTGCCGAGATGTCGCTTGGGTCATGACAGACTCTTGTCCTTTCAAAAATGTATTTTCTCACGGGTTTAACCCCTTATGGTTATAATTTAATTATATAACTATTTTTTCAAAATGTCAATACCAAAACCGAAAAAATTACCACTTTTACTGCTCTCAGTCAAAAAGAACGATTTTACCCAGCCGCAGCGTTTCCCTAACATCAATTACCCGCTGATTTGCGCTGCCTTTCCAATGCAGCTTTGCGTCAAACTGCTCCTTTACAAACTCGCCGTCCACGATAACATCGCAAAGCGACACGACCGAAAGCTCCTCTATCTCCTCGAAAGAATACCCCGTATACAGCCAGATAGTCTTATTCGGGAACTGCTCGCGGCATTTTTTCGCAAGGCGGGTCACTTCATCGCGGTTTTTCGGGTGGAGCGGGTCTCCTCCGCTGAACGTCAAGCCGCTTATGTGGTCGGGCGCGATTTTCTCGAACAACTCCCGCTCCGCCGCCTCGTCAAACGGCAAACCGCCCTCTATATCCCACGTTATCGGATTGTGGCAGCCTCGGCACATATGCTCGCACCCCGCCACCCAAAGCACCGTTCGCAGACCGTCGCCGTTTAACATATCGTCCGTCGTAATATTGTGATAGCGCATTACATACTCTTTCTGTCGCGTATTTCCGCCATTTTCGCGGCGTTCAGGCGGGTGTCGCCCTTTACCCGTGAATAGCTGAGATAACCGTTCATTCGGTCAATTTTCGTGAGATTTCTGCTCCCGCACTTGGGGCAGACGTCCATTTCAAGCTGCTGATAACCGCAGTCGTCGCAATACGCCAGCGAGAGGTTTACGCCCTCGTAAAAGCCCTTTTGCATCGCCCTGCGGACAAGACTTCTCACCGCGCCCTTGTTGTAATCAATCGGATAGCGGACATACTGTATCTTCCCGCCGTTGAACAAATTCCAGAAACGCTGTTCCTTGTCCTGTTTCTCAATAGGCGTAATATCCTCCGCAACATGGCAATGGAAAGAATTGGAAACATATTCCCTGTCGGAAACGTTCTCGATAATGCCGTATTTCTTGCGGAACTGGGTTATCTGCAAGCCGCAGAGGTTTTCGGCGGGCGTGCCGTAAATAGCGTAGAGATGCCCGTCCTCTTTCTTGAACTCCGCAACGCGGCGGTTTATGTACTCCATAGTCTTCAGCGCGAAAGAGCCGTCCTGCGCGATAGACTTCTTGTCCGCAAGCTCTTCAAGCTCGTTTAACGCGGTAATTCCGAAACTTGCCGTAGCGGACTTCAAAAGCGGCTTTATCTTATCGTGAATTCCCAAATGCCCGCCGAGGAAACCGCCCTCGCAGTATGCAAGCGGATTTGTGGAGGCGCGCATTTCGCCGAGATACTCATATGTTCTTATATGGATTTTTCTTATCAAATTCAAATAATAATCGAGAACTTCAAAGAAATCGCGGCTTTCCTGCTGTGCTTTCGCATAAATCATCGGCAAATGCAGCGACACCGCGCCGATATTAAATCTCCCGATGAAAACGGGCGTATCGTTCTCGTCGGCAGGCTCCATGCCCCCGCGCTCGTACCACGGCGACAAAAACGCCCTGCAGCCCATGGGACTGATTATTTTGCCGTATTTCTTGTAAATATCCGCAACATATCCGTCACCCGTAAGCGACAGCCAATCGGGGTACATTGCCTTGCGGGAGCACTCAATTCCCGCCTCGAAAACGTCCTCCAGCTCGCAGCCCTCGCCGTGCAGATTTTCATCGTACAAGAACACGATTTTCGGGAACAGCACGGGCTTTTTGCAGGTCTTCTTCCCCTGCCCCGCGCCGCGCACCTCCAGCATGGTAATGCTTGCCATTTTAGCGAATTTCCCGCGTCCCGTGCCTGCCGTCATTGTGATAAACGGGTAATCTCCGCGGCTTGACGACACGGAATTGAACTTATACTCCCAACCCTGAAAACCTTGGCGGAAGTCCTCTTTAACGTCCTTCATAGCCTCCCTGTCGGCAACTTCCTCCGACAGTCCAAGGCTTGTATAACGCTCAAACTGCTTTTTATAGGTCTTTTCGGCATACGGCTCTAAAAGTTCGTCAACGCTTGCCACCGTAAACCCGCCGTACTGCTGCGACGCCGCGGCAAGAGTCACATCTCCGATAACATCGAACGCCACCGCAAGGGTTTTCGGCTCGTTGTACCAGAGATTGCCCATCTCAAAGCCGCCCTCCAGAACGCTTTTCACATCGAACAGACAGCAGTTCATGGTATCGCGGCGTGCGTTCATATCGTGAACGTAAATGTATCCGTCGCGGCACGCCTGAAGTTCCTCGGCGGTCATAAAAAACTTCTTGTAGAGCTGTTTATTAAGCTCGTTGAGCACCAACGAACGCTTTGTAGACACAAGCGCCGAGTCGGAATTCGAGTTCTCCTTGTCGCCGATGTACATAATGGACTGAGATTTTACATAAACATCGTCCAACATGTGAACAAAATCCTGTTTGTAGTTGCGGTAATCCTTATAGCTCTTCGCCACCGCGGGATTTGCCGCCTCCAGCGCCGCCTCAACGATATTGTGCATCTCGGCAATGGTAATTTCTTCCTTATTCGCCTCGACAGCTTTATCGGTCACGAATTTGCAGATGAAATTCAGCTCCTCCGGCGTGAACTTATACATCACGCGGGTAGCGGATTTGTTCACCGCGTTTACCACTTTCTGAACGTTGAATTCCTCTTTGGTGTTGTCTTTCTTGATGACTCTGATCATTTTCAAACAGTCCTTTGTTCCGTATTCAAGCACAATGTGTAGCGCTTAAATAAAATTTTACCACATTTTCTTGTGCCCGTCAAGGGGTTTTGTACATTTTTAAAAATTTAGCAAAATAGACAAAAAAGGGCTGTTAATTTTGATACTTGCGGGTCTCAACGTAATTGTTAATTACTGACAGGAATTTTTTGCCATAACGTTCGGCTTTGCGCGTGCCGACTCCCGAAACCGTCAAAAATTCGTCGATACTGCGCGGCAAAATAACGCACATTTCGCGCAGGCTCTCATCCGAGAACACAACATATGGCGGCACTCCGAGAGCCTCGGCAAAGCGGCGGCGCAGTTTCCTGAGTTCCTCGAACAGCTCGGGATTTTCGGGGAGTTTTTCGGCTTTAGAGAGCTTTTTCCCGTGAAACCGCATTACAATAGGCTTTTTGGTTCTTACGAACTCATCGGCTTTGGGCGTGAGAACGCATATTTTCCGCTCCCCGCATTCCTCGAAATAGCCCTCGGAACACAAATATTGTGCAATTTGCACAATACGGCTGAAATTCTCGGTCATAATGCCGAAAGTTGACAAATCCGAATACTCCGAAAACGCAGGATCACCCGCGAGAATTTTGCAAATATCGCCGATCGGCAGCGCTGTTTTGCGCTGTTTCAAGCGAAAAATGCAGGAAAGTATTTTCTGCGCCGCGATTGTCACGTCTACTACTTCGTCGCCTTTTGTGCAATTTCCACAATTTCCGCAATACGCGCCCGAATTCTCCCCGAAATAATTCAGAATATACCGCCGCAGGCATTTTTTCGACTTGCAGTAGCTCAACATCGCGCGAAGTCGCGTCATATCGCGCTCTTTTACCGCCAGAGCCTCGTTTTGAGGGAGTTTTGACTCGCTGAAACTACTTTCTATCATATACTCCGCAAGGCGCTTGTCGGAGTCGCTGTACAGCAGGATACACCGCGCCGTGCCGCCGTCGCGCCCCGCTCTCCCCGCCTCCTGATAATAGCTTTCGAGATCCCGCGGACAGTTGTAATGCACCACCAGCCGCACATTCGACTTGTCAATTCCCATTCCGAAAGCGTTTGTAGCCACCATTACATCAATTCTGTCAAACAGGAAATCCTCCTGCGCGGCGGCGCGGTCTTTCGCCGAAAATCCCGCGTGATACTGCCCCGCGCGAAAGCCGTGCCTTTGGAGCAGCGAGCAGACGTTTTCCACATTTTTCCTTGTGGAACAGTAAACTATCACACTTCCGTCCACTTCAGCTCTCAGTATCTTCAGCAGCTCCTCTTCCTTGCTTTCGGGTTCGCGGACCTCAAAATACAGGTTCGGGCGGTCGAAACCGGTGGTTATCTCAAGCGGATCGACAAGTCCCAGCATCTGTACAATATCGCTTTTCACGCGGTCGGTAGCCGTTGCTGTGAACGCCGCCGTTACTGGACGTTTTTGTATACTTTGCACAAAAGAACGGATTTTCAGATACGACGGGCGGAAATCCTGTCCCCACTGCGAAACGCAATGAGCCTCGTCTACCGCCACAAGAGAAATTTCAATATTACTCACAAGCTCCGAAAAACGAGGCGTAAAAAGACGCTCGGGAGCTATGTAGATAAGCTTGTAACGCCCCGCAAGAGCGTTCTGATAAATCCGCGCAAAGCTTGCCTCGTCAATCGAACTGTTTATGCAAGCCGCGTTTATGCCGCTTTGGACAAGCGATTCCACCTGATCCCGCATAAGCGAAATAAGCGGCGAAATGACCAAAGCCGTGCCGTTCATAAGCAGCGCGGGCAACTGAAAGCAGATTGACTTCCCCGCGCCCGTCGGCATTACCCCAAGGCAATCCCTCCCCGCAAGAATACTGTCTATAAGCTGCTCCTGCGCGCCGCGAAACGTTTCGTGACCGAAATATTTTCTCAAAGCCTCGCGCTTGTTCATAATTTCACAATTTCACCGCCAAACAACATTCTCAAAACACAAAAAAATGGAACAATAATGCTCCATTTTTTGTAAAAAATTTACTTCGTGCCGAACAAACGGTCGCCGCCGTCGCCGATGCCGGGGATAATGTACAGATCCTCGTTCAAGCCCTTGTCAATCGCGCCGCAGACTATCTGAACGTCCGGGTGAGCGTCCCGCAAAGCCTTTATCCCCTCGGGACACGCCAGCACGCACATAAACTTGATGTTCTTAGCGCCCGACGCTTTCACAATATCCGCCGCTTTCACCGCCGAAACGCCCGTTGCAAGCATTAAATCGAGAATAACGACCTCGCGGTTTGCAATATCGAACGGCAGCTTGCAATAATAATCCGTCGCGGTGTTGCCGTTTTGCTTATCGCGGTAAATGCCGACATGCCCTACTTTCGCGGTGGGAACAAGCGCCAGCGCGCCGTCAAGCATTCCCATTCCCGCGCGCATTATCGGCACAAAAGCTATCTTCCTGCCGCTGATTATCTTGGAATTGGAAAGCTCTCCGAGCGGGGTCTGTATCTGAACTTCTTTCAGCGGCAAATCCCTGGTTGCCTCGTAACACATAAACATCGAAACCTCGTGGACAAGCTCGCGGAACTCCTTCGAGCCCGTATTCTTATCATGCAAAAGCGCGATTTTGTGCTGAACCAGCGGGTGGTCGCAGACAATAACATTCTCAAAATTTTCCATTTATTTACCCTCCAACTGCATAATTTTTTCAACCCTTGCAACATGTCTGCCGCCCTCAAACGCGGTATCAAGAAAAATATCCGTGATTTCCCTTGCAATTCCCGCGCCGATAACGCGCGCGCCCATGCACAAAACATTCGCGTCGTTGTGCATTCTCGTGAACTTTGCCGAAAACTCGTCCCCGCACACCGCCGCGCGTATCCCGCGGATCTTATTCGCCGCCATGCTCATGCCTATACCCGTCCCGCAAATCAGAATTCCGCGCTCGCAAAAGCCGTTTGTAATCTCAGCGCAGACTTTTTGTGCAATATCGGGATAATCAACGGTTTCGCCGCCGCACCCGAGATCCTTGCATTCAATGCCGCGCTCTTTCAAGTGCTTGATAATTTCGAGTTTCAACTCATATCCGCCGTGGTCGCAGCCTATCGCAATCATAAAACACCTCTCCCGTCACCGCTTAATATGTTTATATTATACAGCTTTTTCCTAAATTCGTCAAGAGCCGATTTAACCTATATAAAAAGTTTCGCGCAAACAGCCCTCGTGCGGCTGACAGAATTCCCGTTCGGGGAAGTTCAGCTTGCCGAGAAAGCCGCCGATACGGAAAATGCGCCGCCCGAAAACAAAGCTGCTCGAAAACCGCAGCGCTGCCTTTATTATACAGCTTTTTCCCGAATTCGTCAAGGCTTTAGGCAAAAATTTCCCAAAGCTACAGAGCATTTTCCCGCTCCAGCCTCTCACGCTCCGCCTGCGCCTGCCGCAGATACCTCGGCATAAGCGTTGCCGCGTCGACGGCAGGCGCGTTTTCCGCCGCGAAACACACCCCGCTCCCGCGCTGATACCGCAAAAGCGGCGGCGAAAGCGTGTATTTTCCATTGGTGAAATCGTCTGTGAGCTGCGCGCCGTCGCCGACTAGGAAGATTTTCTCGCCGAACGCCGAAAGTTCCCCCGAAAGCTCCTCCAGAGAAATCGCCCTGTCCTCGCAAAGTCGCGTTATAACGCCGTTTTCGGAGCGAAAAAGCGCGTTGTACACCTGCTTTCTCCGAGCGTCCATACAAGCGCAGATTACCCCGTCAATGCCAACGAAATTGTACGCCGCAGCCTCCAAAGTCGACACTGCGCAAACCGGCTTTCCCGCGCCCATAGCAAGCCCCTTTGCGGTGGCTATGCCGATCCTAAGCCCCGTAAACGACCCCGGACCTGCGCTAACTGCGATTTTTTCAACATCGGAAAGCGTTACTCCCGCAGTTTTAAGGCAGCTTGCAATCATGGGCAAAAGCGTTTCGGAATGCGTGTGGGCGGTGTTCAAAAACTCCTCGGCTATTATCTTGCCGCCGCCGCACAACGCGCACCCCGCCGAAATTGCCGAGGATTCGATGCCGAGTATCATGCAATCACCCCTTTTCAGCCGAAATTCTTCCCCGAAACGGTTATTTTTCGGCTGTTTTCGGAGAGTTTTTCAATTGTAACATAAACCGCGCTTTCAAGCTCTTCGCAAAGTTCGGGGACGTTCTCGCTCCACTCTATAAGCATTATCCCGCCGCAGTCTAAGTAATCGAAAAAACCTGTCGCGTACAAATCATCAAAACTTGAAATTCTGTACAAATCGAAGTGAAAAAGCGGAATTTTCCCGCGATATTCGTTCACCAACGCGAACGTCGGAGAACTTACCTCGTTTTCACAGCCGAAATACGACGCTACTCCCCTTGTAAACGCGGTTTTCCCCGCGCCCATTTCGCCCTTAAACAGCACCGCGTCGCCTATCTGAAGGCGTTGGGCGATAGTTTTAGCGAATTCGCGCGTTTCGGTCTCGGAATTAGCAATAAATTCCATATACTCAGAAAAGACCCGTGATAACGCCCTTGGAATCCACGTCGATATTCTCTGCGGCAGGCACTTTCGGCAGTCCCGGCATGGTCATAATATCGCCCGTGTAGACCACCACAAAGCCCGCTCCCGAACTTGCGCGGACATCGCTTACGGTTATCGTGAAATTGGTCGGATGACCGAGCTTTGCGGGGTCGTCGGACAGCGAGTACTGCGTTTTCGCAACGCAGACAGGCACTCTGTCAAGCCCCAGCTCCTCGATTTCCTTAATCGCCTTTTCCGCCTTTGCCGTGTAAACAACGCCGTCTGCGCGATATATTTCCTTGGCAATAATTGCCACTTTTTCCTTAATCGGGAGCTTTTCATCATAAAGCGGAGCAAAATTGCTCTTTTCGCTCTCAATCGTGGAAACAACGGCGTTTGCAAGCTCTATCGCGCCCTCGCCGCCTTTGAGGAACACGTCCGAAAACGCGACTTTCGCGCCCTTGCTCTCGCAATACTCGCGTACAACGGCGATTTCCGCGTCGGTATCCGCTGCGAAATGATTTATCGCGACAACCACGGGAACGCCGTATTTGCGCATATTTTCAATATGCACGCCGAGGTTTACTATGCCCTTTTTGAGAGCGTCAACGTTCTCTTTGCCGGTTTCGGTTTTCGGAACGCCGCCGTTGTATTTTAACGCCCTGATAGTTGCAACGAGAACAACGCAATCGGGCTTTAATCCCGCCGCGCGGCACTTGATATCGAAGAATTTCTCCGCGCCGAGGTCGCTGCCGAAACCCGCCTCGGTTATCGTGTAATCGGAGAGTTTGAGCGCAAGTCTGGTTGCCCTCACGGAATTGCAGCCGTGAGCGATATTCGCGAACGGACCGCCGTGGATTATCGCGGGGTTATTTTCCAGCGTCTGGACGAGGTTGGGGTTAATCGCGTCTTTCAGCAGAGCGGTCATTGCACCGACTGCCTTAAGGTCGCGCGCATAAACGGGCTTGTTGTCGTTGGTGAACGCCACGAGAATGTTGCCGAGACGTTCTTTCAAATCATCAAGGTCGCGCGCAAGGCACAAAATAGCCATAATTTCGCTTGCCACCGTTATCTGGAAACCGTCCTCGCGCGGAACGCCGTCCATTCTGCCGCCTAAACCCACTACGCAGCCGCGCAGCGCCCTGTCGTTCATATCAAGGCAGCGTTTGAACAAAATTCTCTTGACGTTGATATTGAGAGCGTTGCCCTGATGAAGATGATTGTCAAGCATCGCCGCAAGGAGGTTATTTGCCGCGGTGATAGCGTGCATATCCCCCGTAAAGTGCAGATTGATATCCTCCATAGGAACAACCTGTGCGTAGCCGCCGCCAGCGCCATGCACATCTGAAG
>CANQNY010000069.1 GCA_947625335.1 uncultured Clostridia bacterium
GGCTGTAAGTTCATAGGAAGAATTCTGGCGGCGTTGTTTTCGGTGTTCGCGGTGCTGGCAAGTTTCGGCATAGGGAATATGGGGCAGGTAAACAAGATTGTCATCAACCTTGATTCTGCGATTTTGAAGAATGTGAACCTCGGATACGCTTTCGGCGAGGTAAAATGGACGAGTATCATAATCGGCGCGGTGCTGATGATACTCGGCGGACTGATAATCCTCGGCGGGTTAAAGCGCATTGCCTCTTTCGCGGAGAAAGTCGTGCCGTTTATGGCGGCGGCGTATATTCTCGGCTGCCTTGTAATCATCTTCGCTCACATTACGAATATCGGGGCATGTTTCGCGGCGATTTTCAAGTTTGCTTTCGGGGTGAAAGCCGTTGCGGGCGGCGCGGTCGGAGTGACTATAAAGACCGTTTTAACTCAAGGCTGCAAGCGCGGAGTTTTCTCAAACGAGGCGGGTCTCGGCTCGTCGGTAATGGTTCACAGCGCGTCGAATGTCCGCGAGCCCGTAAAGCAGGGTATGTGGGGCATTTTTGAGGTTTTCGCGGACACCATGGCGGTCTGCACAATGACGGCTCTGGTGGTGCTGAATTCGGGGAAAATAGACCTTGAAACGGGCGCGATAGCCGAGGGCACAAACGACGCGACGCTTGTTGCGGACTCGTTCGGGAGCGTTTTCGGTCCGTTCGGGCAGATTTTCATTTCGATAGCTATTCTGGTTTTCGCGTTTACAACGGTGGTCGGCTGGTCGCATTACGGCTCGAAGTCGTTCGAGTATCTTTTCGGTGTGAAAGCGGCGAAAGGTTATAAGGTGTTTTTCGTGCTGATGATAATTTCGGGCGCGGTGATGACGTCAAGCCTTGCGTGGGATATTTCCGACACGTTCAACGGGCTTATGATGATCCCGAACCTTATCGGCGTTATTTCGCTTTTGCCGATGGTTGTGAAGATAACGCAGAATTACGTCAGACGGAAGATTAAACACGAGGACATTGCTCCCGTGCTTTCGTTTGACAGCGAAATCCAGCAAAAACACGCCGCAGAGATTAAACAGGAGTTTTCGGAGAACAAATAATTTACAAACGCCGTCGTGTTCGTCGGCGTTTTTTGCAACATTTTCAGGTTTCCCGTGTATATGTAAGTGAAAGGGTAAAAATGCGCAGAGTTACGCTTTTGGGGGAATATTGTTGGAGAACGAACTTATAGCCGCCTTGAAATCCGAGGACGGCGAGCAGGCACTTTATAAAATTCTTGAGCTGTTTTCGGGATACGTCTGCACTGTTTTGCGGAATTTCTCTGGCGGGTCGCTGTCCGCGGAGGACACGGAGGAGCTTTGCTTTGACGTGTTCAGACAGTTGTGGTTTCACAGGGAAAACCTCCGCTGTGACGTGGGACTAAAGCCTTATCTTTCGGTCTGCGCGAAAAACGCGGTCAGAAACCGTTTTCGTTCTTTAAATTCTCCCGCTAAGGACGCGGAAAACATTGACGATATCGAGGAGATACTGCCGTCGGAGTTTTCGATAGAGCGCGCCGCAGAGCTTAACGAAATGATGACGGAACTTCACAAGGCGGTTAAAACGCTCTCCGCCGAGGAACAGGAAATTTTCCTGCGGTATTTCTTCTACGGCGAAAAAACCGCCGCAATCGCTCACGCGTTGGGAATAAACGAGAACACCGCTCGGTCAAAGCTGTCCCGCGCCCGAGGCAAGCTGAAAGAATTTTTGATAAACAGGGGGTATGATCATGTTTGACGAATTTTTTGACAAATGCGCTTTGGAAAACGAAGTGCAGACATCGTCCGAATTCACCGACAAAATCAAAGAAAAGCTCTCGAAAAAACTTCATACTCCCGCATCTTCAAAGGAGGACAATTTAATGAAACACATCAACATTGCAAAAACGGTGATTTCTGCGGCGGCAGTAGCGGCTCTCGGCGCGGTTTCTATGTTAGGCGCGTCCGCGGACAGCGTTTCAACCCTCACCTACACGTCGGCTGACGGAGCGGAACTCGGCGAGGTTGCTTTTGAGGTAAGCTCCGAGAACGGCACGCTCTCCGAAGTCGGAACGGTAAATATCGACGATTTTAACGTCAAGGAAGTAGACGATGCGGTGATACGCTATGTTGACGCCGACGAAAATTCCGCTGATGACCTTGTTGCAAAAGTCAAAGAGTTGTCGGACAGCGAGGAAAACAATAATCTTATCGAAAAAATTGATGTGCTGTTTGAAAGTACAGATTCCGAAGTTAAGCGTATGGCTGTTACTCTTTCCGACCCTGTTACTATTTCCCACGACGATTTAGGCAATTTAATTATGGGGGATAAAGTTATCAAACTGACGCGCGATGATTTGGAGTTTGGCGAGGCGTTTGATTACACGCTTTCCGGCGAAGACGGCGATACAGTCCGCATGGTTCTTGCAAAACCCAAGGGGATTGACAATGTAGGTTTAATTCTTTCCGCCGACGAATAATTTTTTCGTCCGTAATAATTTCTTGCACAGCAATTTCAATCGCCCGCCCCATGGCGGGCGTTCTTTATAATCTAACTTCTAACCTCTACCCTCTAATCTCTAATATTGACTTTTGGGGCTTTTAGTGCTATAATCTATCTATGGGGAATATAATTTCTATGATATTTCTGAAAGGGGATAAGATTATGTGCGGAATAGTCGGCTATATCGGTCGGAGGGATTGTTCCGATGTGCTTATGGACGGGCTTGAAAAGCTGGAGTACAGAGGTTATGACAGCGCGGGGATAGCGGTTTTTGAAAACGGGGAGATAAAGACGGTCAAGACCCGCGGAAAGCTGAAGGCTATGACCGAAAAGCTTGCCCGCGACGGAAAACCGCAGGGTTTCTGCGGGATAGGTCATACGCGGTGGGCAACTCACGGCGAGCCGTCCGATGTTAATTCCCACCCGCATTCCAACGGGCGGGTAACTATCGTTCACAACGGCATTATAGAAAATTACGCTCAGCTGAAAGAGTTTTTGACGGAAAAGGGCTACGAGTTCAAAAGCCAGACCGACAGCGAGGTCGTGGCGTGCCTGCTGGATTACTATTACGCCGAGCGAAACCCCCTGCGCGCAATTATGGAAACGGTGAGGGAACTTCACGGGAGTTTCGCTCTCGGAATTCTGTTCAAGGATTTTCCCGAAAGGGTCTACGCCGTGAGAAAAGGCTCTCCGCTTATCGTTGGGGTGGGCGATAACGAGTATTTTATAGCAAGCGACATTCCTGCGTTTTTGAAGTACACGAAAAAATACATAATTCTCGACGACGACGAAATTCTCTGTATGGATACAAACGGGATAGAGTTTTTCGACGTTCACGGGATAACGATTAAAAAAGAAATTCAGACCGCCGAATGGGACGTTGAACAGGCGCAAAAATGCGGCTATCCGCACTATATGCTGAAAGAAATCCACGAACAGCCGACTGTTGTAAGAAAAACGCTGGATATGCTTGTAAAGGACGGCGTTCCCGTGTTCGATGAAATAGGGCTTACGGACAAAATGCTCCGCGGCGTTTCGAGAGTTTTCGTAGTAGCCTGCGGTACGGCAATGCACGCGGGAATTATCGCAAGATACGCTATTGAAAAGCTTGCGCGCGTTCCCGTGACGGTTGAGGTTGCAAGCGAATTCCGTTATATGGAACCCATTGTCGGCGAAAACGACCTTGTTATAGTAGTTTCCCAGTCGGGAGAAACCGCCGACACAAAGGCGGGTTTGGAGCTTGCAAAATCGCGCGGCGCGAAAACGCTTGCTATTGTCAATGTGAAATATTCGGCGATAGCACGCGAGGCGGATATGTGCATACACACGCCCGCGGGTCCCGAAATCGCCGTCGCAAGTACAAAGGCGTATTCGGTGCAGGTTGCCGCGCTGTATCTTATAGCGTTTAGGTTTGCGTTTGCGCGGGGAATTATTCTCGAAGACGAGTTAAAGCGTCTTACGGAGCAGCTTTACCGTTCGCCCGAGGCTATCGAAAACGTTCTCAAAAACAAGGACGAGTGCCAGTTTATCGCGTCGCAGCTTGTAAATGTGGAAACGCTGTTTTTTATCGGGCGCGGGTTTGATTACGCGCTGTCGCTTGAGGCGTCGCTGAAACTTAAGGAGATAACGTATATTCATTCCGAGGCTTATGCGGCGGGCGAGCTGAAGCACGGGACGATTTCGCTTATAGAGGACAATGTTCCGGTAATTACGGTTGCAACCCAGCAGAATGTTCTGCCTAAGACAATTTCCAATATGGAGGAGGTCAAAGCCCGCGGCGCGAAGATAATCGCTATCTGCCGCAAGGGGACGGAGTTTGCGGAGGACACGGTAGATTTGCGGCTTGATATAGACGCGGATATGGATGATATTTTAGTGCCGCTGCCGACGGTGTGCGCGCTGCAGCTTATTGCGTATTACACGAGCGTTCTGCGCGGAATAGATCCGGATAAGCCGAGAAATCTCGCAAAGAGCGTGACTACAGAATAAAAACTAAAAAAGAAAAATAAAAATAAAAAAATAATACGCGGACGAAGTCCGCGAAATGGGATTCCAAAGGGGCTTGCCCCTTTGGCAGGGGAAAGGGGGGCGGAGCCCCCATAATGGAGCTACCTGTAATTTGAAATAAAAAATAAAAAGGAGGGCTACAAAACAGCTCTCCTTTTTTCCGCATTTTTTATTATTATTTATTTTTTACTGTTTCCTATTTACTTCCTACTGCATAAAAAATAGAATAATATTTGGCGAGGGGCTCTTCCCCTCGAACTCCCTGCCAAAGGGACTTTATCCCTTTGGAATCCCATTTCGCGGATTTTATCCGCGTTTTTTATTATTTACTTTTTACTGTTTCCTATTTACTGTCTACTGCATATAATACTCCGAAAGGAGCGATTTTTTATGTGCGGAATTGCAGGAGAAATCAACTTTAAACACGAAATAAACCGCGCTGTTATGCGCGAAATGGCTAAGTGCCTTACGCCCCGCGGACCCGACGCGGAGGGTTCTTTCGAGGACCAATTCGTCTTTCTTTCGCACCGCCGCCTTATCGTTATCGACCCCGAAAACGGCAAGCAGCCCATGTCGCACGAGAATTTCACCCTCGTCTACAACGGCGAGCTTTACAATACCGATGAAATCCGAAACGAGCTTATAACGCGCGGTTATGCGTTTTCGGGACATTCCGACACCGAGGTTGTGCTTAAAGCGTTCGCGGAATTCGGCGAAAAATGCGTTGATATGTTCAACGGCATCTTCGCGTTCGCAGTCTGGGACAGCCGCCGAAAACGCCTGTTTATGGCGCGGGACAGAATAGGCGTAAAACCGCTGTTTTATGCGAAAACAAGCGGCGGTCTGATTTTCGGAAGTGAAATTAAGGCGTTGCTAAAACACCCCGAAATAAAGCCCGTCGTCAGCCGTGAGGGCGCGGCGCAGATAATGCTGATAGGTCCCGCGAAAGAGGTCGGCAGCGGCGTTTTCCGCGATATTTGCGAGATTCCTGCGGCGCATTTTGCGTGGTTTGACGAGCGTGGACTTTCCGTTTCCGAATACTGGAAACCCAAAGCCGCGCCGCATACCGAGGATTTTGAGACCACCGCGGCGCATTTGCGGGAGCTTATTTTCGACGCTGTCAAACGTCAGCTTGTGTCGGACGTGGGAATTTGCACGTTTTTGTCTGGAGGACTTGACAGCTCGGTAATTTCGGCTATCGCAGCCGAGGAAATGAGGAAAAACGGAGATACGCTCCACACATTCTCCATCGATTATAAAAACCAGCGCGAAAACTTCCACGCAACCGAGTTCCAGCCCGATGAGGACGCTCCGTATGTTCAGAAAATGGCGGAGTTTATTCGTTCCGAGCATATCAATGTCGAGCTTGACACGCCTGCGCTTGCAGACGCTCTTGCCGATTCTACAAAAGCCCGCGATCTGCCGGGAATGGCGGACGTAGACAGCTCGCTGTACCTGTTCTGCCGCGAGATAAAGAAACATTTTTCCGTGGCGGTTTCGGGAGAATGCGCCGACGAGATTTTTGGCGGCTATCCGTGGTATCACAAGCCCGAAGTGCTGCATTACGACGGTTTTCCGTGGGCAACTTCCGTCCCCGAGCGCGGCGCGCTTATGAAAGAGCCGTTGTCGCCCGCAGAGTCCGAGGCTTTCGTGCGGAAAATATACGATAATTGCCTGTCAGACGTGGATTACTTAGGCTCGGACGACGCCGACGCCCGCCGCACCCGCGAGATGTTTATGCTGAATTTGAAGTATTTTATGGCGACCCTGCTTGACCGCAAGGACAGAATGTCAATGGCTCACGGACTTGAGGTAAGAGTGCCGTTCTGCGACTACAGACTGGTGGAATACGCCTACAATATCCCGCGGGAAATGCGGGACTTCCGCGACCGCGAAAAGGGTCTTGTGCGGTACGCCATGACGGGAGTACTGCCCGAGGACGTTCTCTGGCGCAAAAAAAGCCCTTATCCCAAAACGCACAACCCGAACTATCGCGATTTGCTTGCCGAGCGGCTAAGAGAGCTTTTAAAGCGTTCCGACTGCCGTTTAGTAGAAATTGTCAACGCTGACAAGCTCCGCGAAATGTTAGACACAAACGGCGCGTCGTTCACGAAAAACTGGTACGGACAGCTTATGACCGTCCCGCAGATTTACGCATATTTCCTTCAGATTGAAACTTGGTTATCCGAGTACAATATCGAAATTCACTAAAAAATACAGCGGCTTAATTTCAAGCCGCTGTTTTATTATTTCAGTTATTTCAATTATTTCAAGCTCTCGTTCAACGCCGTCACCGAGCGCGTCAAAATCGGAGAAATTTCCCCCGAAAGCGACTCCCAGTTTTCGGAGAGGTTTTTGTCGGTGTAAATCTCGTTAAACAGCCGCTCCGTTTGAATATTCGCCGAGGAATCCAGACAGTAACTCCCGATAAAAATCGTATTCTCGGCGGCGTTTTCGCGAATAAGCCGAAACATCTCGGTATCTTCGGGCAGCAGCCCGCTGTATTCATCTTCGGCGTTCTTTTCGGCAATTCTCGCGCAGTTTATAAAGCTTGCCGCGCCCTTGATGTTTTTCGCGCGGCGCGGAACTAAAAACCCCTCGCTCTCGGCGATGTAATAGGACGTTTCGTTCTCCGACGCGGGGAACGGCACTATTGCAAACCCGCTTTCGGGATATTTTTCGCGGATTTCCGAAACAGTTTTCACATCGGCTGAGTAAAACGCAAAATTCCCGTTTTGCAGAGCCGAAACGTCAACGTTTACATAATTTTTGTTGACGAACAAGGCGGTCGCCGCAAACTCCTCGCTGTCGATGTTTGCGGTAAAACCCTGCTCGCCCGCGGACACCACCGGCACTCCCGCCGCCGCAAGAAAGTTTTCAAGCACCGCGCCGCCGCCGACGCCGCCCGTATACAGCAGTATATTTTCAAGCGCGGAGCGGTTCCAGCCGCCCTCTTTATACAGTTTCGCGGGGTCGGGCAGTCCTATATTCGCAAGCCTTGTCTTGTCGTAAACCAGCACTCTCGGCGACACCGTCACCCTTGTCGGGTAGAAATAATGCGCGCCGTTAAGCGAAAAACGCTCGATATAATCGGAATAATTGTCCCATTGCGGGGCGGAAATGTCAATATACGGCGTAAGATCCTCGTAGTTGTTTCTCGACATCAGATAAGGGAAACTTTGGTCGACTTTATCGCAGATATCGGGCGAAAGGTCGGCGGAGATCCGCTCCGACAGCCGCAGCGCGAGGTTTCGGGGGCTTACGTATTCGCGCGTGATGACTGTGCCCTCGGCGTTCGCGGCATAATCCGCAAGGTACATTTTCGTCCCCTCAAGGCTGTTTATATCAAGGCAGCCGAGGTATTCGAGATACGGAGTATCGGGAACGGGGGAAACCGAGCTTGTTTCAAACTGAACCGACGAAATCTCGCTTGTTATATCGGACGAGCCGGACGAGCTTTCAAAGCCGCTGTTGCCGCCCGCGCTGCACCCGCAAAGCGTCGCCGCCGCAGTTATTATCGCCGCGATTTTCAGCTTTTTCAAAGCAGTTCCCCCTTTCTGAAAATAATGTAATTCCTTATCAGCCTGTATAAAAAGTCAAGTCTCAGGCTGTAGAGAAAGTCACAGTATGCTCGCATTGAGCGCGGGGCGCTCAATGCTGAAGTGCCACTGCAACTAGCCTTTGTGGCTGCCCGCATTATGCGCTTTCGCGCAAAACGCTGTAGCGCTGACGCCGCCGCATTATGCGCTTGGGCGCAAAACGCTATGGGGCTTTATCTACAGCCTGATTTCTTATATTGTACCATAATTTCGTCCTCTTGTCAAGCATAGGGCAGTATTCCGCGGGAAACGTAAAATATTCAACAAATTATACTTGACAAACTATAAAAAAAGTTGTATAATATTACTAAAATGGAGAAGTAGGAATATTTTTGGAAGGAGTGCTTTTTTGTGGATATTGCCGGCAGGGTGGGCTGGTTTGCGCCGGATCGCATTATGAAACTTTACAGCGGTGTAAAAGCGAGTTTCGGCAGCCGCAGATTGTTTATAATAGGCATTGGCGAAGACGGGGCAGAGTGCCTTGTAAAATGCAAGGACATCGCCGAAAATCGTTATAAAACGGACAGTTCGAGGGTCAGATTTTTAGGGATAGGTCTGCCCGAATTGCTTGATAACATAGAGTGCCGCGGGTCAAGGCTCTCGGAGGACGAGAAACTCCCGGTAGACCCGGACAAGGCTATTTACCCGTATTTAAACGATCCCGAAACGCTCCCGGAGGGCGCGAGGTCTCATTTTGACGCGGGACTTCACAACTACACTCCCAACAAGCCTGCCTATGGGCTTACAAAGCGGCAGTGTACCCGCGCAGCGATTTTTCATCTGTTTCCCGAGATAATGAAGGTTTTCGGGAACGCCATAAACGATTTTGCGGGGAAAAAAGCTCCTCTTGAGATAGTTTTCACGGGAAATCTCGGCGACGCGTTTTTCGGGGGAATGTTTATTGATCTCGCGTTTATCGCGAAGGCTCTTTTCGGCACGGCGGATTATGCTGTGACGATAAACGCGTATATGCTCGCGGGGGATACCGCGCTGCTGCGCGGACTTGACGGCAGGGATCTTGCGGCGTTTTACGCAAACACGGCGGTTACGAAGTCCGAGCTTGATAAATTCCAATGCCAGAAACGCGAGTATTCTCAGATGTTTACCTCGCAGTACACCTTTAAAAGCGATACGCCGCCGTTTTCGTCCTGCACGATAAACGCGGCTGAGGAGAGCGTTGAAAAAACGATTGAAAATCTCGCGCTTAAGATAATGTCGGGCTGTACGGTGGTGTTCAAAACCGATGACGACGCAGAGCGGCTGCTGTCGCATAATATGCTCGTCAAAAGCGACAAGCACAATTTCCGCTATATCGCGTCGGGGCTAGCGGGCGAGGAAATTCCTTTGGGGAAAATTACAAGTTACCTCACGCTGAAGATTGTGGTGAATTTGAACGCCCGGCTTATGAAAAATTCCGTCGGCGAGATGGAACTCGGCATTATCGGCAGCAAAGTCACTCCCGATGAGATGTTTTTGGCTCTTAAGGCGGGGGAGCTGCCGACTTTAGAGTTCGATGAAACCAAAAACCCGATTTTCTCGCTGAAATCTTTGAAAAACGGCTGGGAGGAGTCAAAGAATTATGTAAACGAGCAGACGGATAAAATCGCCGAGCTTTGCAAAGAGGGCGCGAAGATTTATCTTGACGAGGCTTTCGGCAATGTTTACACTATGTGCGAGCAGGCTCGTTCGGATAATGAAAAAGGTCCGTATTACGCGGCGGAAATCGTCCGCAAGTGTATGAACGAGCTGAAAAACGCCGCTGCTAAAATTAAAAACGAGCTTGACGACGCGGATAATGTTGTTTCTCGCGAGGAAAAGCAGCTTTTGTCGGAGTACCGCTATCTTAAAGGTCCGTTCGGGCTGTTTGGGGCGAAGTCGACGGAGCATTATATCGCGCGGATAAAGCAGTACGCCGAGGCGCGCCGCAGGAAACTGACGGGCGGGATTGTGCTGGAGTTTTACGAGTCGCTGAAGGCAAAGTTTGAGGATTATTACAACAATGATTTGGGCGAGCTTACGGGAATGTTCAGCGCGGTTATTGATTATTTCCATTCTCTTCCCGATGAGCTTTCCGCCGAAAACGGTTTTGTATCTGACGCGTTTGATGTGTCGGATAAAGAAATTCTCGAAAAACTCGCGGAAATTGCGGACGGAATTCCCGAAACCACTTTGATGCTGGCGTTCAAGCGCAGCAGCTTACTTTCTGCAAGCGACGATCCGACGTATTTTGCGCGGGAGGCTTTAGGGATCACAAAGGCGTGTCTTGATAAGTTCTTGTCGCAGAATTTCGATGAATTTTGCGAGTCGTTCGATATTGAAAAGACAGTCGCAAGGGCTCTGGAGGCTTGCGCGGAGCGGATTTCCGTTGCCACGCCCACCGAGGACGACGCGCCGCTTATTCGGGTAATTTGCCCGAAAGGCGTAAAACAGGGCGATATTGCGGGGCTCAGAGCCGTTCACAGCGGGCTTACCTGCGTGTGGAACGATTCCGCGCTGCTGCATACGGTGATAATTCAGCGCGTGTGCGGCGGGGTAATGCTCGATAAATTCAAGGACTACGCGCAATGGGAGAATATGCGCTATGCTTATGTTAATGATTCTCTCAAAAAACACGGAATTCACATTTTTACCTAAAATCTAAAATTTACAGGAATTAAGATATGGCAAATTCTACCAAACAAACCGACGCCGCGGCGAAAAAAATCTCCGATGTGGTGTTGGTGTACGACCGTTATTACACGAAAAAACCCGGGGCATTGCCGCTTGCGTTAAAGCGGGCGGCGTTGTGCTGCGGGGTGACGGTGTGCGCGGTTCTTTTTCTCATCGAGGAATACCGTTTCCCCGTAACCAAAATTCTCGCGGCGGCGTTTTGCGTCGCCTTTTGCGCGTTATTCTCGCTTATTTTCTCATTTGTGAAAAAACGCGTTTTTATTCCCGCAGCGGTGGGAATATCGGCTTTTCTTATTTTCGTCAACCGCGAGGAGTTTTGGGAGAAATTCTCTTATTTTCACGACGCTTTGTGGCTTGCGGTGGACGGCAGGTTTATCGACGGCAAACTTTTCCTTGTTCACACCGAAAAACAGCTTGCCCCGATTTCTGCGCCGTATCTTAACGGGATAATGTTCGGGACGGTTTTATTCATCGCGGTTTTCTCGATGATAACGGCGGCGTGCTTTTTCACAAGACCTCGGATAATGCCGTCTTTTGTGTTGTTTGTCGCTTTGTGGACGCCGGTTTTGTTGTCGGAGAAATTCACGTTCAATTTGTGGATAATTCCGACAATCGCCCTTTATATGGGAGCTTTTTCGCTGTCGCTTGTTCACCGCGACGGTTTGGCTGTAAAATCGGGAGCAGACGGCTCGTATCGCCTTGCGGCAATGAAAAGCGAGCGAAATTACGTTCGAAATCTCAATCGTTCGTCGTTCGGAAAACGCGCGCATATGAACGCGGTTTATTACTCGAAATATTTCGCCTCGGCAGTAAGCGCGGCGGCTCTTTTCCTTGCGGCGGGGGTGATGTCGTCGCTGATTTTGAGCGACTCCGAGGGGTTTGATTATACAAAAATCGCTGAATTTTTCAAAAACGAAGTCGGTTCGCGGTTTTCGTCACCGTTTGAAAACGGTCCTGCGTCGGAATTTTTCACCACTCCGGACGATACGGTAAAAACCGACAGCGGGCTGTCTATTATCTCCCCCGAACGCGGAAATCAGGAGATAATGCGCGTGACCAACAGCGGCGAGGCGGTGGTGTATCTTCGCGGGGATATCGGGATGGAGTTTTTGGGGCGTTCGTGGTCTTCTCCCGTAAACGGCGAGCCTGCCCTCTGGAAAAACAGCGATTTTTCAAAGCTGTACCGACCCGTCG
>CANQNY010000070.1 GCA_947625335.1 uncultured Clostridia bacterium
CAGCCATTGTCAGCTCTCCTTTCAGTCAACCAAAACAGGATTTCTGTCCTCTTCCCACGGCAATCCCCACTTATTCAGCGCGTCCATAAACGGATCGGGATCGAACTGTTCGACATTCCACACGCCCGCTTTCTTCCATTTTCCCGTGAGAACCATCATTGCGCCTATCATTGCGGGAACGCCCGTTGTGTACGATATTGCCTGCGAGCCAACCTCTTTATAGCATTCCTGATGGTCGCAGATGTTGTAAAGATAGTAATTCTTGTCCTTGCCGTCCTTTTTGCCGCGGAAAATACAGCCTATATTCGTCTTGCCGACGGTTCTAGGACCTAAGGACGCGGGGTCGGGCAAAACCGCCTTTAAAAACTGAAGCGGCACTATCTCCTTCCCCTCGAACATAATCGGCTCAATGCTTGTCATTCCCACGTCTTTAAGACATTGGAGGTGGTTCAGATAGCTCTGCCCGAACGTCATGAAAAACCGAATTCTCTTTATGCCCTTAATATTCAGCGCAAGGCTTTCAAGCTCCTCATGATGCAGCAAATACATATCCTTTTCGCCCACGCCCTTAAAGTTGTACACCCGCTTAATCTCCATAGGCTCGGTTTCAACCCACTTGCCGTTTTCGATATAGCTGCCCTTTGCGGAGACCTCGCGGATATTTATTTCGGGGTTGAAATTCGTCGCGAACGGATAACCGTGGTCGCCGCCGTTGCAGTCCAGAATATCGATGTAATTTATCTCGTCAAACTCGTGTTTTTGCGCGTAAGCCGAGAATACACCCGTAACTCCGGGGTCGAACCCGCAGCCTAAAACCGCCGTAATTCCCGCTTTCTCGAAACGCTCTTTATACGCCCATTGCCACGAATACTCGAATTTCGCGGTGTCTTCGGGTTCGTAATTCGCCGTGTCAAGGTAATCTACCTTACATTCAAGGCAGGCGTCCATAATGTGCAAATCCTGATACGGCAGCGCGATGTTCATCACAATATCGGGCTTGTAGCCGTTGATAAGCTGCACAAGCTCGGAGACATTATCCGCGTTCACCGCCGCCGTCGTGATAACGGTTTTGGTTTTGTCCTGCCATTTTTCCTTAAGCGCGTCGCACTTTGCCTTTGTCCGCGAGGCAATCATAATTTCCGAAAAAACCTCGCTGTTCCGGCAGCATTTTGCGACAACCACCGAAGCCACGCCGCCCGCGCCTATAATCAATGCTCTGCTCATTAAAAATTACCTCCTAACAATTTAGAGAAAGTTCAGAGAAACCCCACTATAATAACCACCAACGCCAGCACCGTCACAAACAGCCCCGCGATAAGGGCTTTGCCGCCCGCGCTGTTCAATATTCCGAGTGCTGCAAACCTCAAAATCGTTATTATAAGCGCGGCGACAACAAGCGTCAGCACCGCCGCCGCGATTTTAAGCACCCCGACCGTTTTGTAATTGATATCGGCGTACAAATTCTCGTTTATCGAAACGTCAATGGCAGAAAGCCAGTCGTTTATTTCGCCCGTGTAAAGCCCGTTTTTGAGAGCGGTTCTCCGCAAAAGAGCGGTTATATGCACGTCGTCGCCGCGCGCAAGCCCGTCCGAGTCGAAATTGTCCTCAAACCAACGCTTGCTTGCCAGAACAAGATACTGCTCCGCGCCGTCCTCGCTTGCCGTGAGGTAAAAATACTCCTTCCGCGTCGGGATAAACCCGAACAGCTTGTGCGATATTATCCACACTTCCTGCGCGTAATACGCGTCGTATTCGATAACATCGCCCTTAAAAGCAATCTCCTTCGGAGCGGGGTCTGCCGAAAGATCGGAAATTCCCCCCGCCATACACGTTATAAAAAACGCCAGCGCGAAAACTACCAAAATGACATAGCTTGCCAGCCTGCCGCGTAAAGGTCTTGACATAAATCGCTCTCCTTATGTAAATTAGAAACTTATTTCGCTCTCGTAATCGTCGGCGGTGATGTTATGCCCCGTATGTTCGGGCGTTACCGAAAAGAAAATAAGGTCGTCCTCGCCGTCGTTGATTATCGTGTGTTCGCTCCCCATCGGGCAGTATGAACACAGCCCCGCCGAAAGCCGCTCGGTTTTCCCGTCGCAGATAACTCTGCCTATCCCGCACACAACCATTATAAATTCCGAGCTTGTGGAATGTTTGTGCAGACCTATAGTCGCCCCGGGTTCAAGCGTTATCTTGGAAAAACGGTTGAGCATATCCGCGTAAATCCGCTCGTGAGTAGTTTTCACGCCTCCGCGGAAATTCTCCATTGACATTTTCGGCAGATCTTCAAAGTTAATAAGCATAGCAAACTCCTTTTGGCAAATATCCTAAAACCCGTCACGTCGCGGGTTTTGTTTCCCTGAGCACATCGCGGACGTTATTCGGCAGCGCAAAGCACCCGCTGTGAACAAACCTGTTGTAATACCCCGTTTTCAGGTTTTGAGCAAGCCACCACTCGGCATTCTGGTCCTCTACGGGGTGAAATTTCTTCGACGCAAACCCGAACAGCCAATGTCCCGACGGATATGTCGGAATATGCGCCTGATAGACCAAAGCTATCGGGAAAAAGGTCTTTATCCGCGCGTGGGCGCGTTTCATCGCCTGCGCGTATTCCTTATAAAAAGTGCTTTCGTGCTGATTTACGAGAATTCCCTCGTCAGTCAGCGCCTTATAGCAGTTTCCGTAAAATTCCCGCGTAAACAGCCCCTCGCCCGGACCGAACGGGTCGGTGGAATCAACGATTATCAGATCATACGCGTTTTCCGCGCCGCGCACGAATTTCAGCCCGTCCTCGTAGTAGATGTGAACTCTGGGATCGTCCAGCGAACACGCCGTTTTCGGGATAAATTCGCGGCATAATTCCACCACGCGCCTGTCGATTTCCACCATATCGATGTGTTCCACGCTCTTAAACCTGCAAAGCTCGCGCACCGTGCCGCCGTCGCCCGCGCCGATAACGAGAATTTTCTTTATCGCGGGATTTACCGACATCGGCACATGCGTTATCATCTCGTGATAAATATACTCGTCCTTTTCCGTCAGCATAAGATACCCGTCCAGCACGAGTATTCTCCCGAATTCCTCGGACTCCAGAATATCGATTTTCTGAAACTCGCTTTGCTCGGACACCAGATGACGTTTTATTTTAATAGAGAACCTCACGTTTTCCGTGTGATTTTCCGTAAACCAAAGCTCCATGCAAAAACTCCTTATTTAACCACCTGAAGATACTCCACCCTCATATCGCGGCAGCCCGTGACGTTGCAGCCCTTTTCCTTCGCGAATTTTATGTAGTCGAGAATGTCTTTCGTAATCCGCTCGCCCGGCGCTAAAATCGGAATTCCCGGCGGATAACACATGACAAACTCGCTGCACACCCGCCCCGCCGTTTTGTCAATCGGCAGGGTCTCCTGCTCGGCGTAAAAAGCCTTTTGCGGCGGCAGCTCGACAATCGGGTCTATATACTCGTGGTCGTACAGCCCCGCGGGATTTCGCCCGTAAAGCCGCTTTATCTCGTACAGCGCGGACACCAGCCGCTCTATTTCGAGAGCGCGGTCGCCGCCCGTGATTATCGCCAGAATGTTCCCTATATCTCCGAATTCAATCTGAATACCGTATTCATCGCGCAGAATATCGTAAACTTCAATCCCCGCAAGCCCTATCGCCCTCGTGTGAATGGACAGCTTTGTCTTGTCGAACGCGAAAACGTCCCGCCCGTTGCAAAGCTCCTCTCCAAAGGCGTAATACCCGCCGATAGCGTTTATCTCGCGCCGCGCGTAATCCGCGAACCTCGCCGTTTTCTCGTAGAATTCCGCGCCGTTCTGCGCCAAGTTTTGCCTTGCAAGATCCAGCGACACCATAAGAAGATAGCTTGCCGACGTCGTCTGCGTTAAATTTATCACTTGACGGACATAATCGGCGTTGACCCCCTCGCCCATCAGCAGCACCGCGCTCTGCGTGAGCGAGCCGCCCGTTTTGTGAACCGACACCGCCGCCATATCCGCGCCCGCCGCCATGCCCGACACGGGGAGATTTTCCCCGAAATAAAAATGCGTTCCGTGAGCCTCGTCGCACAACGCAAGCATTCCGTGTTCATGCGCCGTTTTAACGATAGTCTTAACGTCCGAGCATATCCCGTAATATGTAGGATTATTGATAAGTACAGCCTTTGCGTCGGGATTTTCCTCAATCGCCCGCGAAACGTCCTCCGCGCTCATACCGAGCGGAATTCCGAGCTCGGAATTCACCCCCGGATCGACGTAAACCGGCACCGCCCCGCACACAACCAGCGCGTTTATCGCGCTCCTGTGAACGTTTCGCGGGAGGATAATCTTATCCCCCGCCTTGCACGCGGACATAACCATAGCCTGCACCGCGCCCGTCGCGCCGTTCACGATAAAAAACGCGTTTTTCGCCCCGAAAGCGTCCGCGCAAAGCTCCTGCGCCTGCTTTATAACCGACACGGGGTGGCAGAGATTGTCCAGCGGCTTCATGGAATTCACATCGTTTTTAAGGCACTGTTCTCCCAAAAAATCGGTAAGCTTTTTATTGCCCCGCCCGCCCTTGTGACCCGGCACATCGAACGGCACAACGCGGTTTTGTCTATGCTCCGTCATCGCCTCGTAAAGCGGCGCGCGGCTTTGGTCGAGTTTCATTTTCCGCTCCTCAATAGATATTCATTCCGCTGAATATCTCGATCATCTCGCGTCTGAGAGAATTTGTAATCTCCAGCCTCTCCTGCGGGTGAATTTCGTAAACGTCCGTGTTGAAAAGATAATTCTGAAGTTCGATTTCCTTTATAAGCATTTTCGTGTGGAATATATTGGACTGATAAACATTCACGTCCATAGCGTCGTATTTAGTGAGAGTTTCGGGGTTGATAAACTGCTGAATAGAGGTCATCGGAGCGTCCATAAAGCACTTCTTCCCCGAAACGTCCCTTGTAAACCCGCGCACTCTGTAATCTATTATAATAATATCCGAATCAAACGAGCCGATAAGATAATCCAGCGTCTTAAGCGGAGAAATTTCCCCGCAGGTCGCAACGTCAATATCCACCCTGAACGTAGAAATCGCCTTGTCGGGGTGATATTCGGGAAAAGTATGAACCGTGATATGCGATTTGTCAAGATGCGCGCAGATAGTCTCGCCCTCAGCGCCCAAGCTCTGGAAATACCCCATGCCCTTGTTGCAGGACTCGTCGATATGCGACGGGTCGATATTCCCCTCCGCGAAAAGCACGTTAACCGACGCGCCCTGCGGCTCGTAGTCCTGCTTTGAGATGTTAAGCACCGTCGCCCCTATGCGCTCGGTTACAGCGCACAAAATGCCCGTCAGACGCTCGGAATTATACTGCTCGTCGATATACGCGATATAGTCCTTTTGTTCGCGCTCGCTTTTTGCATAGCACACATCGTAAATATTGAAACTAAGTGTCTTGGTAAGGTTGTTGAACCCATACAAAGCCAACTTTTTTTCCAACCCTTATACACCACCTTTTGTCAGTTCAAACCGCAAGCTGTAAAAAAGCATACCACGGAATACAATATTATTTATACAGTTATAATTGATTATATCATATTTTCCCGAAAATAGCAATAGTTTTTTGAAATTTTTTTCTACCCCGCAAGAATTAACTTGCTTATCGCGTAATGACCCTCGGCTGACGGGTGAATATCAAGCCGCCCGATGTTGGTGTATTCGCTCTCGTGACCGCGAAAGGCAGTATAAACGTCCGCTATGCGGATATTTTTGCCCGCGAGAGCCTTTATCCCGCCGTTCAGAATTCCGAGCCGTTCTTCGGCGACGTCCGCCGCCGCTTTCAGCAGCGCGCTCCCCGCAAACGGGTCGTAAATCGTAAGCAGCACAATCTCCGCATTGGGGTTTGCGCGGGAGATTTTCTCGGTTATCTCCTTGATGTTCCGCACGGTTTTTTCCACGTCAACCGAGGACGCCGCAGACAGCGCCGCCTGCATTACCCTGTCGGAATAACCGGTAAGCTTTGACGGGGAAAATTCCCCGTTTAAAATCGAGCCGATAAGCTCGGAATCCGTCAGCGCGGCGGTCTTGACGGCGTTTATCATGGGTCTCAGAAAATCGTTCCCGCCTATCGAGATTATCACGGTATCGGCGGCGGCAACGCTGTCCGCCATTTCCCCCGCGGGTCTTGAAAACAGTTCCAAAAGCTCGTCGGAAGTCTTGCCGTCGACGGCGTAGTTCTTGTATTCGCCGCATTTGTCGGCGATAAGGTTGCCGAACGACAGCGGCGCGCTGTAGTTGTCCCCCGCGACGTAGTCGGAAAGTCCGTACCCCGACGCAATAGAATCCCCCAGCACCACCGTTTTCCCCGGACAGCCGTCCTTGTACGGCACGGCTATAAGAGATATTGCGGTTATTGCACTTAAAATTTGTTTCAGCATATTTTTTACCTCGCTTTCTTTTTTAGTTTTCCACGGCAATGTTTATTTATCACTTTTTTTCACATAATAATTTCACAGCGAAGAATTTTGACTGTTTTTTGGTTAAATCTTGCAAATTCGCAATAAAAAATTTTAAAATTTGTATAATTTTTTTGAGTTTAGCTATTGAAAAACAGTTTATTATGTGTTATAATAATTTTATGGGTGATTTGTAACTTTACGAACGGGGGCGGTGTTTAAGCCGCATTCACCCTTACAGCACGCAAACCCGACCCCCATTCAATATTTCGGATGACCGGAGGATTATCTATGAATAACACAGAATTGGCAAAAAAGGTCTGGGCAAATCTTAAAGGGAGCGCGTCCAAGGCAAAGAAGTTTGAAGATCTGGTGGCGGTGTCCATTTCGCTGCTGTCGGAGGATAACGAGGATATGTTCGTGGCTGTCCGCGACGGCAAGATCATGGTTGAGCCGTACCCCTACAACGACAACAACTGCCGTATAGAGGCTACTGCGGAGACCATTGACAAGATGTTCGCGGGTGAGCTTTCGTTTGAAAAGGCTTTGAAAGACGGGTCTGTTCTCGTAAAGGGCGGCGATCCCGCAAAGCTGCTGGCTCTGGAGTGCTTAGTGCCCTCTAAGGGCAAGGCTGACAAGGCTGCAAAGGCAAAGGATACCAAGAAACCCGCCGCTAAAGCGGAGAAAAAGCCTGCGGCAAACGCTGCCGTAAAAGAGACTGCAAAGCCTGCGGTGAAAGAGGCTGCAAAACCCGCTGTTAAAGAAACTCCCAAGCCTGCGGCGAAAGAGGCTGCAAAGCCCGCAGCTAAAGAGACTCCCAAGCCTGCGGCGAAAAAGCCCGCAAAGAAGTGATAAGAGTTCTGAAAGCCCGCTGTGAAGTGCTGCGGGCTTTTTTGCAATCGGCGGACTTTTCGGGTGTAAAGCCGTGAAAAGGACGGCTTATTTATGCGCGTGCGCCGCGTGCATTGTGTGTTTTGCGTGCTTGCTGACGGGTTGTTTCAAGCCGACCCAGACCCACGCGTGGGGCGGTTCTTCGCAGGTTATACGGCACAGCGGGTCTTCGGGGTCTTCGAGTTCAACAAGTTCAACAAGCTCCCAAAGCTCTGAAATTCCCGAAACGACTGAAACCGAAAGCTCCGAAACGACCGAAAGCACGCCCGTTATCCCCGTTGAACCCCCGAAAGAGGCAAACTCCGCGCGTTATAACGAGCTGCTGGCTAAATACCGCGCTGACCCCGAAAAGGTGAAAACGCTTGAGGGCAAGCTGTCCGAAAACGCGCTTTTCGTCGGGGACAGCGTGTGCAAGGGATTTTCGGTGTTCGGGATAGTGGACGCGGGGCGAGTTTTCGCGGACGGGACTATCGGGGCGCGAAATCTCCTCGACAGCGAGATTTTGTGGTACGGGAAACGCTGTCGTTTCACCGACGCGCTGGAAAAGACCGCGCCGAAACGGGTATACCTCTCGATGGGCATGAACGATGTGAATATGACCACCGCCGAGGAATACGCCGAGAATTATCGAAAAATAATCGATCTTACGCTGAATACCACAAAAGCCGAGGTCGTGGTGTTCGCGATAACTCCCGTAAACTCGAATTTTACGGCGAATTCGCGGATCGACAAGTTCAACTCGTCGCTGTACGAGATGATAAGTAAAAACTACAAAGAGCGGGTGCGGTTTGTGGATTTCGCGTATATGCTGAAAAACTCCGCGGGCAAGCTGTCGGCGGGGCTTGACAGCGGCGACGGTATACACCTTATCCCCGATGTGTATCACGCGGCGATGATTGAAGTCGGCGGGAAACTGGGGCTGCCCTTATGAAAAACCTGAAAGTATTTATAATGTACGCGGGGTTCTGGACGCTGTTTTTTGTGTGCTTTGCTTTGATGTTCGCAATGCTTACGGCGGCGGTGATGGGAATTCCCGCGGGGGTAATGCTGGCGGTGCTTGGGACGGCTATTTTGATGTTTCGGGCGGATTTTATCATAAGCGCGCTAGCTCCCGAAATTATGCTGTTCGGCGGGCTTTCGGCAGCGTTTTTCGCGGCGTTTCTGGGAGCTTTGGCGGTGAAGTTGGGTTTTTCCGTGTCAAAGCTGTTCGTTAAAACGCGCCGCCGCGCGGAACGCCTGAAAGAACGTCCCGTAAGACCCGCGTTCCCCGATGAGGACGAAACTGAAGAAACCGAAGAAGTTGCACAAACCGAAGAAATATGGAAAAAATCGTAAACCGAATTATTCTGATAACGCTTTTGGGGGCGGCGCTGTTTGCCGCGCTCGCGTACAAGTTCCGCTTTGCCGAGCATGACAGCGTGGTAAACGGCGAAAGGACGTTTTCGGCGTGCGATTACATTGATATAAGCCTCGGAAAACTGCCCGTGACGTTCCTTTTAAGCGACGAGGAGAAAATTCGCGCGGTTTTTAAAAACGATCTGCCGCTGGAGTTCGCGCTGGGCGACAATTCGCTTTCGATTTCCGAAAGCTCTAGGTTTACCGTGTCGCTGTTTACGGGAGACCGCGAGGATTACGGGCTGTATATCTATCTTCCGCGCAGACATTACCGCGAGATAAACGTCTACACCGACCGCGGAGATGTGAATTTCGGCGGAGTTGATACGGGAATTTTCACGGCTGTTACCGAAAGCGGGAACATAACCTGCGAAAATCTTACCGCGCAGGTGAAAATCACCACCACAAGCGGGTTTATAAAGCTCGATTTCGACGATGTCGCAAAGGACAGCGAGGTGCTGTCGCGCGAGGGCGACGCGCTGTTCGAGCTGCCGGAGGGAGTTTCCGCGCTGGTGAATTTCACGACCGATTCGGGGTATTGCAGCACGGATATGTGGGGCGGCATGATGTACGGGAGCTATCGCTACAGCTTTAACGGCGGCGAGAGGAACATTGACGCTGCCGTAAACGAGGGAGTTTTAACTATCAAGGAGAAGGCAAATGAAGAATTTTAAGCAGACGCTGACTATAACGACTGACGACACGGTGCAGTTTCTCAATCTGTCGTATGAAGTTGAGGAGTGCGTGCGGAGAAGTTCGGTAATCGACGGGATATGCGTTGTAATTTCCCAGCACACGACGGCGGCGGTGTTTTTGGAACACGACAACGAAAACCTCTACTCCGACTGGATGCGTATGCTTGCAAAAATCGCGAACGGCGAAACCGATTACAAGGTCGATTACGAGAGCGCGGGAAACGCTCATTTAAAGCAGGTGCTGTTCGGCGGGTCGGTGACGGTGCCTATCTCGGACGGGAAACTTGACCTCGGACCGCGCCAGTACATAATGTACGGCGATTTCAACGGTCAGCGCGAGAAAAACGTAATAGTCAAAATTATCGGAGAATAACATGCACAAAACGTCGGAAATAACAAATTCCCGCGGCAAATTCAAAACTGCGGCGGGGAAAATCTTGGATTTTACAATAAAAAACAAAGCATACATTCTGTCATTCTTTTTGCCAATCATCATTTTGTACACGGCATATGCGATTTTCGGAGTGTATCCTTTCGGGGAACACTCCGTTTTGGCGCTTGACCTTAACGCGCAGTATGTGTACTATTACGACTACCTGTTCGATGTTTTAAGCGGACGGGAGAGCCTTTTTTACTGCTGGTCTGGGTCGCTTTCGGGGGAGTTTGCGGGGCTGTTCGCGTATTACCTCGCAAGCCCGTTTAACCTCGTTATTCTGCTGTTCCCAAGGAATTCCATAACCGAGGGGATAATGGCGATGCTGCTGCTGAAATGCGCGGCGGCGGGGATTTCGGCGTGCCGTTTTCTGAAAAAAGAGCGCGGAATTTCCGATTTTACGGCGGTAATGTTTTCGTGCATGTACGCGCTTTCGGGGTACTTCACCGCGCACACGCTGAACCCCATGTGGCTGGACGCGGTAATCGCCTTGCCGTGGGTGCTGGCGGGGGTGGAGAGGGTCTGCCGCGAACGGAAGTTTCTGATGTACGCGCTGTCGCTTATCTACGTTTTTGTCACCAACTTCTACATCGGCTATATGGTGGGAATTTTCTCGGCTTTGTACTTCGCATATTGCCATATTTCGGGAAAATCGCAGGCAACGTTTAAAGATATGGCAAAATCGGCAGGCGTTTTCGCGGGAGCGTCTGTTTCGGCAATTCTCGTAAGCTGTCCTATACTTATTCCCGTGTACAAGTCGCTGAAACTCGGCAAAATAAGCGGGCGGGCGGACTTCTCGTTCGCGGAGAACTTCACGCTGTCGGATATGCTGATAAAGCTGTTTCCGGGGGCGTATGACACAATTCGCCCCGAGGGGCTTCCTATGATATACGTCGGGACTCTCGCGGTGGTTATGGGAGCTATTTTCTTCACCGAGAAAAAGTTCCCCAGAAGGCTTCGGATATCCTTTGCGGGACTGCTCGGCGTGCTTTGTTTGTCGATGTATATAAAGCCCGTGGATATGCTCTGGCACGGCGGTCAGGTGCCCGTCTGGATGCCGTATCGATACTCGTTTATCCTGTCTTTCCTGCTGATGACGGCGGCGGCAGAAACATACGAGCATTTTCGCGCCGCGCCGAAGAGGTTTCTAAAGCGTATCGGGATAACGGCTGCGGCGATAATCGCGCTGTTGCTTGTACTCGACCACGCCGAGGGCAACGAGTATTTCGACACAACGCTCGTGATAGTGCTGCCGCTGATTTTCACGGCGGCAACCTGCATTCTGCTCTCCCTTGCCGACAACAAAAAACTGCACAAGCCGTCCTGCGTTATGCTTGCGGTGCTGGTGTTCGGGGAGCTGCTGCTCAATACTGTCGTGACTTTTGAAAAAGCGCACGGAGATGTTTATTATTCAACGCGGGAATCCTACGTTGACGATATTCCGAAAACGCGGCGGGTAATGGACGAACTGCGGGAACTTGACGGCGGGTTCTACCGCACCGAAAAAACCTACCACCGCACCGTAAACGACGCTATGGCGGTGGGAATGTACGGGCTGTCGCACTCGACAAGCACTTTCAACACGAAGACGCTTAATATGCTGAGGACGCTCGGCGTGGGGCAGGAATTTCACGCAACCCGCGCGGGCGGCATAACGCCGCTGTTCGGGGATATTTTCGGGATAAAGTACCTGCTGTCGCGGGACGACAGAATGTCCCCCTACACGGCGGAGGTTGACATTCCCGACGATGAAATTTTCGTGTACGAAAACGAAAACGCCCTGCCGCTCGCGTATCTCGCGGACGTTGACGTTATCGGCTGCGGGCTTTACGGCAGCACGCCGTTTGAGGCTCAGACTGCGCTTGCGCGGGTGCTTGCGGATATGACGGATG
>CANQNY010000071.1 GCA_947625335.1 uncultured Clostridia bacterium
TGTTGTCAATGCTGTACTGCTTTGATATACATTGTTTTGCCGATAAATCAGAATTTAAACTTTCTCCATATATACAAATTGCAGCTCATCATTGATTGCTTTACTATCGAATATTATATATCCTAAACTTTGATATAAACGAATATTATCTTTGCTTCTCGTGCTTGTAAAAAGCTCATATCGCTTATTTGGGAAGTATTCTTCTATTTCTTTAATAAGTCTTGTGCCATAACCGTTGTGTCTGTAGTTAGGGTGAACCATTAGTTTTCCAATGTATACTGTTCCCTTAGCTTCTTTTGTACGGACTGAACCAATGATATTATTTTCATCATTAACCATTTTGAGTATAACACCATTATTATATTCGTCTATTACTTCATCTAGTGTTTGCTTTAGTGGCGGAATATCCTTACTCCCAAAGAGTGCTGCTTCGCTTTGATACGAAAGATATTGCAGTTGTAATATTTCCTGCAAATCATCAAAGTTTGCTTGATATATCTTCAACATAGACTTCTCCTATAAATTCGGATTTGTAGTATAAATCTCTACTTTATAATTATATCATGCATGACGTATAATGTCAAGCATTCGAAAAAGGAGCATTACAGATGTGTAACGCTCTTTGGCTTTAATTCGCTGTATCATATGTTTATCGAATTGGCACTTGTTTCCATTTGGGTGACATATCCAAGTTGATACATATTTCAACTTCGTATACTTATATAAAACAGGTCGGACGGATTTTTTCGCAGTCCGACCTGTTTAATTCCGTAATTCTCTCAAAGCAAACAGGTTCGACATCCCTGAAAAAAACACCCGAAATTTCTTCCGAGTGCATACGTATTCTGTTATGTTGTCCTTGAAAGCAAAACATTGCCGCCTCGCCCCGCAATCTCCGCCAGCTGCTTTACACCGTGTTCCGTGCTTGTGTAAACCTGTTCGCCCTTGCACAAAACGCAGGTGTAATTATTTTCTTCAAGCAGCGTTTTCGCGCGCTGCAAATCAGTTGTCATTTTTCTTCAAATTCTCCACGTGATAAACGATAAGCGGCAGCAACGCCCATTGCAGCGCAAGTCCGAACAGCCCCGTTCCTATGCTCGTCCAGATTGTTGAAACTTTGACCTGACTGCCGAAAACGTTCACCGCAAGCAAAATTGCGCCCGCTCTTACCGCACGTCCCGCAATTTGCGCTATAACGACCTTAACGATTGTCGGCAGTTTGACATTCCGCAAAATGCCTGCTGTTAAGCCGTAAACGCACAGTTCGATCATCATAAACGGCAGCATAACCGCGCTCGGCATTCCCGAAATTGCAAAACTGCAAAGCGGTCCGACGAGAATTATCGGCAAGTGCATAGGTAAAAACACCTCTCCGAGTGATGTTCCAAGTCCCGAAACCGCGCCGAGCGCGTGAAAAAGCTGCGGCGCCGCCACCGTTTCTAATTTCAAATTATCAGATTTACAAGCACCCCCGTCACCAAAGAAAACGCCATTACAAAGGCGAGATACAGCAAAAACCGTTTCACGCCGAGGACGATTTTCAGCGCGCCTAAATTCGTGATTTTCGCCAAACAGAGCGGCGAACTTATCCGCGGGAACATATCTCTGAAACAATGCGGAAAGCAGAACGCCAAGCAGAAACACAATGCCGTTTCTTGACCTTTCCTGTTAAATACAGTAAAGCTGTGCCCGCAAAACCGTATGACAGCAGATTTACAGATGCAAGCGGAAACTCGTTTTACCATACTTGCATAACCAAAAGCTTTTGACTCTGCCCCATTGCAGGGCAATTTTTTTCAAAAAGTTTGCAAAGTCTGCTTGACATTTTTTGCAAAGTATGCTATACTAATTTTGTAAAGCTTACTTTGCAATTTTAAAAAGGAGATCGTCGTTGAATACCAAAATAAAAGAGCTGCGAAAAGGAAAAAAGCTATCCCAGGAAGATCTGGCATTAGCGGTAGGAACCACTCGACAAACAATTACTTCCATTGAAACCGGAAAATATACAGCTTCACTGCCTTTGGCATTTAGAATTGCTCATTATTTCGGTATGACAATAGAGGAGGTTTTTGACTTGTCGGAATACTTAGAGGGAGGATCAAAAAATGGAAAAGTATAAAAAAATCATTATTTTAAGAGTATTTTTGCTGTCGGTTTTGGCATTATTTGCAGTCGGGTTGGGAATATATGATGTGTTTTGGGCAACCTCCGAAGTAAAATCAAGCGGGATCTTTGAATTTCAATGCGGGATAACAGCTGCATTAGGTATTTTAGCTCTCGTCACAATCATTCGATACCGTAAGGCTTTACGAAGTGAAAAAGAGCTTAAAATTCAATAAACAAAGAAAACGACGAGCGGATGAAAGCAATACGGGCGAAAGCCGGTATGCCGTTGATGTTGATTTTTTCTGTCGTTATTATCATCGCAGGTATTCTTATCGGCTATTTAAATACAGTTGTTTTCTATACTTTAATTGCAACCGCAGGGTTACAGCTGACATTTGCGTGTATTACAAAATTTATATATACGAAAAAGATGTAAGGGAATTTTTTATGAAGACTAAAAATATTAAAAAATTATTTGACTTTGCTTGTTGAATTAACGCTATTTTCGGAATTTGAAGAGTTTACATTAAACGATATGCGATTATCGGAACCCCCTGTGTTCTGTGTGCAGCCTGTGAATGTCATAATCAACAGCAATGCGAAAAAAGGCAAAACCCGTTTTCTCATGCTCTAACCTCCTTGTTATAATTTTTTGCCAAGTTCATACGCCATTTGAAGATATTTTGAACGCCCTGTCATTGACGGCGTGCCGCAGCCCTTGCCGAGAACCGTCCCCATATCGTTGAAATTGAGATAACGCACAAGCGTTTTATAATGCGCCTCCAGCGTTTCAAACGTCCAGCTGTCGCTGTTCCAAGCCGCAGAGATAAGCGCGGACTTCATTCGCTTTCGCTGAATACTGCCGTTGAACGCGCAAAAGCGGTCGACCATTATCTTCAATTGCGCGCTCATGCCGTAGTAGTAAAGCGGCGTTACGAAAACTATCATATCCGCCGCTAAAATTTGCGGACGTATTTTGTCAACATCATCATGCTGACTGCACGGACCTTCATAGCCGCAGTTTACGCAGCCCGTACACGGGTGAATATCCGCGTGCGCGGCGTCAATAACCGTGACCTCGTGACCTGCCTCCTTCGCGCCGCGGATAAACTCATCTGCAAGCATATTCGACGAGCCGTGAATGTTCGGACTGCCCTCTAATACTATGATTTTCATAAGTACTTCATTCTCCTTTTTATTGTATATTATTTTCACCGAGCCACTCGGCGATATCCTCCGACAGCCCGCTCCCGCCCGAATAATGCACCGACAGCGGCTCGTCAGACGGACTTCCCATTTCAAAGCTGCCGCCGCGGATAAGCACAAAGCCGTCATTTGTCGTATCTATCGGTTGACTTGGCTTTACAGAACTTTCTGCGCTTGAACTGCTGACTGTATTTGAACTGTCAACAGTCGGAACATTCTGCCACGGCTCTGTTTTTTCGGGCAAATTCAGCTTTACTATGACAAGCGCCGCCGCAATCACGGGAATTGCAAAAGAAATTGCTTTCCAACCGTAACCGTTCTTCTTCTCGGATTTTTTGACCTTGCAAAGCAGTTTGTTAAGGTAATGCGCCACCGCCGCGAACAGCACCATCATAGCTATCGTTTCGGCAAAATACACGACCGCCGCCTTTGTCTCGTCAAACATCACGAAATGCGTCTGCAAAAACAGATAACCGGGTATCTGCTGCGTGAAAAACGCGAAAATGCCATACCCCGCCGCCAATACCGCAAGACTGCGAAGCACCCACGTCCTTACGGCGTTCTTTTCGGAAAGATGAAACATCTTTCTGCCAAGTCCGAAGAACTGCTCCATATGCAGACCGAGGTGCGCCGACATCAGGATAAATCCCCAATACGAGGCGAACAGGTGGAGCTGCCGCGCCAAAATCATACCGCCGCTGATGTGCAGAAAACTGAACACAAATCCCGACATCATAACGCCGCTTGCGAAAAGCGCCGCCATATCAAGCAAAAGTAATAAGACAATTGTAGTGTAAAATGCGCGTTGAGGGGTGTAACTGCCCTTGAAAAAACTTTTCCACCACCCGAAATTCAGAATATGGTGCGCGATAAACAGCGCCAGCATGCCCGTGCCGAGCCATTCGTGGAGTTGTTGCCCAATCAGCACTTCAGCCATCAAAATCGGCAGAAGAATTATCATCGCAAGGTCAACTATACGTTTTACAGTTTGTTTCATAACAGTTATCAGTTCACACCCAGACCGTTCGCCCACTTCATCACGTCATCAGCCGACGCTCCCGCCGAAAAACGCTGTCCTTTAAGCCAGACAGCACCGCTTGCCGCCGAACGCAATGCGCTGTCGCTGTTCCCGAAACCGCTTGAAGCGGAAGTGCAGAACGCCGCGAGCGTCTTTCCCGAAAAATCGTAGCTTTCGATGAACGTGCTCATGATCCTCGGCGCGTCGCCCCACCAGATCGGGTAGCCGACAAGCACCACGTCATACTGTTCCATATTCTCCACCGAACCCGAAATTGCAGGGCGAGCGGAGGGGTCGTTCATCTCCACCGACGAACGGCTTTTTGAGTTGCCGTAGTCCAGATCTGCGCTTGTGTAGGGTTGTTCGGGCGTAATTTCGTACAAATCCGCACCAAGTCCGTCCGCAAGTTTTTGAGCAATACCCTCGGTGTTGTTGGTCGCGGAAAAGTACGCAACGAGTATCTTCACGCCGTCCTCGGCAGGCTCTGAAACGGGAGCGTCTGCGGTGCTTGACGATGTTGAAGAAGTTACAGAGGACGTTTCGCTTTCCGTTGTCGTTGAAGATGACGGCGCGGAAATCTCGGAGTTTACCGAACTGCTTTCCTTTGTTGTGGAGGAAGAATTTTCAGAATTTTCGGAGCTGCTTTTGCTCTCCGTTGTTGAAGAATTTTGGGATATTTCCGTGCTTTTCGGCAACTCGGAATTCCCGCCTGAATTGTTTTTATCTGCGCAGGCTGTAAAACAAAAAATTAGTACGACCGAAAAAATTAACATCAAAAATTTTCTCATAAAATCCTCCTCACACCACGTTCCCCGCTTTTTGCTTGCCGTTCTGCGCCATAACGCCGACAAGCGCGTGCGGGATATACAACTCTTCAAGATAGTCAATTTCATCCTGCGAAAGCTGCAAATCAACCGCCTTTGCCGCACCGTCAATGTGCGAAAACTTCGTTGCTCCGACCACGGGAGAAGTCACTTTTGTAAGCAGCCACGCAAGCGAAATTTCCGTCATTGAAACGCCTTTTTTGTCTGCCAATTCCTCAACTCTGCGAATAATTTTCCCGTCAATTTCGGCGGTTTTGTCATACTTAAATTTCGCGTAATCGTCCTGTTCAAGCCGCTTAGAAGTTTCGCCCGAACGCTTTGAAAGCCGTCCGCCCGCGAGCGCGCTGTAGGGGGTAAGCGCGATATTTTGATCATTGCAGAACGGCGTCATTTCGCGTTCTTCCTCGCGGAAAATCAAGTTGTAATGCCCTTGCACGGACACAAATTCCGTCAGATTATTTTCCCGCGCATAAAAATTCGCCTTTGCAAGCTGCCACGCAAAGCAGTTAGAAATGCCGATATACCGCGCTTTCCCCGACTTGACGGCGTTATGCAGTCCCTCCATGATCTCCTCCATAGGCGTGTGATAATCCCACATATGATAAATATAGAGGTCAACATGATCCATTCCGAGATTTTCCAAACTTTGATTTAAATAATTTTCAATATGTTTCTGACCGCTAATTTTAGCGTCAATTTCTTCCTGCGTGCGCGGCGTGAATTTAGTTGCAATAATATAATCATCGCGCCTTGCAAAATCCCGCAAAGCCTTGCCGATAAACTGCTCGCTCGTGCCTTCCTGGTAGACGATCGCGGTGTCGAAAAAATTTATCCCGAGGTCGAGCGCGTGCTTTATGATTTCTCTGGTCTGCGTTTCGTCAACCGTCCACGAATGTTGCCCCGCAGCGGGATTTCCGAACCCCATACAGCCCAGACAAATCCGCGAAACCTGCAATTCCGATTTTCCAAGTTTTGTGTATTTCATTATATAATCTCCTCCATTCTGACACGATGTCAGAACGTGAACCAACACAGTCGGCGACACGACGTTGCCGACACAAGGGTTCACGTTGACACGATGTCAGAACGTGAACCAACACAGTCGGCAACACGACGTTGCCGACCCAAAGGTTCACGTTGACACGATGTCAGAACGTGAACCAACATAGTTGGCGACACGATGTTGCCGATACAAGGGTTCACGTTGACACGATGTCAGAACGTGAACCATCACAGTCGGCGACACGACGTTGCCGATACAAGGGTTCACGTTGACACGATGTCAGAACGTGAACCAACACAGTCGGCGACACGATGTTGCCGACACAAGGGTTCACGTTGACACGATGTCATTTTTGAACGTAAGGCATTTTCCGATAACATCGCCCGTTTTCAGATACTGATAAGTCGGAAACTCAAACAACACGGGTTTCAGGGTGTTGTAGTTGATTTTCCCGTCAGCGCCAAGATGTTGTGTGTCGACGTAGGTGTTGTCAATCGTGCAGATGTAACTCTCGAAATTCAGCGTTTCGTAAATGTCCGCGACGCTGCACTCCAAAGTCAGCGGAGAATTGCTTATCACAGGCGCGCCCGCCTCGCCGATTTCATAGGAAAACGCCTGCGATTTGTCGGTCTTATTTCCGCTTGCAAAGCCGACAAAATCCGCTTGCGGCAGCAGATTTTCATCGACAAGATTTATCGACAGCTTTTTCGTTTCCTTGATTTTTCCGTTAATAAAATGCGGCGCGGCAAGACTCACCATAACGCGGTCATGCCCGATTATTCCGAGATGTCCGACAAGCGTCCATGTGGGTTTATCGCCGTTCATTGCGCCGATTACCGTTATAGGCATGGAATAAAGCGCAAGCTTTGAACCGATATTTTTCTTCATAAAATCCTGCCTCAATAATTTATTCTGACATCGTGTCAATGTGAGCTTTTGGGTCGGCAACGTCGTGTTTTCGATTTTGTTAGCTAACATTCTGACATCATGTCAGTATAAACAGTATACCACCATTCTGACACGATGTCAATATATTTTAAAAAATTTCACCAAATTTTCACATATTGCTGTTCACAGCGTTATCCGCCGCAGTCGGATAACGCGTACCTGTCAACTGTAAACTGCCAACAGCGCGGCGTTTTACCCGACAAACGGCGCGCCTGCTTTTCAAGTTCAGACGCGACAAATTGTAATTTCTCCTCGGAGAAGATTTTAAGCGGCACGAATTCCGCACCAACTTTTTGAAAAAGTGTGGCAATCTTAACTTTACACTTTTGCACCTACGCGCGAGAAATTTGTTTTGGTTATTAAGATGTTAAATCTCGCTTACCACAAAAATCCTCCCTAAAAAGTTTTTTAAATTTTTCGCCGATAGACCGATTTTGAAAATTTTTCTGCTTTCCAAAATTGGATGTGATGTCATTTTTGCTATACTCAAGCCAAATTGACAAGCTACGCTCATCATTTTTACATTTCGGCAGGGGAACGCCCCTACAACCCCTCGCGCGATTTTTTCGGAAACCGAAAAATTCACTTGAAAAACCGAAACGGATTTTTTGCGCATACCCGAAAATTTGAAAAATTTTCCGAACGAAGTTTTTCGGCAACAGCGAAATTTTTTCCTGCCAAGCTGAAAAGAAAAAATTCACGCACTCGCCAAAAAAACGCTACTCGATTTCCGTGCGTTTTTCGTACCGCGCCCAAATTCTCTTCATCACCTCGTCCACGTCAAATGACGAGGTTTGCATTTCAAACGTTCCGCTTGTCGTTTTGCTTTTCGGCTTAAAATCGCAAACCGTAACGGGCGCATTGTAGAGCAAAGTTATCAGATAGGCGCGAAGATTACGGACTTCTACTGAGTTGCTTTCAAGCGTTTTCAAGACGTTTTCGATATGCTTTCTCCGAAGTTCTAAAAACCGTTTTCTTACTTGCTCAATCGGCAACTCACCTCCATTAACCCTAACGGTACTTCGATTAAAGCAAATCACATCAACCATAACTTCCACCAACTCGGTGACTTTATCTTTTTCAGCGAGGTCGTCAAATTCGATGTTCTCACAAATTAAAGAAAAATATTTTTCGCGCTCCGTTCCTCCGTCCGCGCCGCGCGCAGCGCGGGATTGAGTGATTGATGAGTGAGTATTTAATATATAATAAGTATCCGTTGTGGGGTTCACCGTTGACGGATTTTCCGCTGACGGTGACTCCGACAACGGTTCGCACAAAAAATTTTTGTCAGTTTGCTCGAACTCGGAATATTTTTGGGAATTATCCTCGGAATTTTCGCAGGAATAATCGGGGTTCTGTTTCGGGTCTTCGTAGACGTGATACTCGTTTTGGGACATACGTCCGCGCTCATCGCGGAGCTGCCTGCGGGTTATGTAGCCGAATTTTTCAAGCTCGTGAATAGTAGCTCTCACGCTGTCAACCCCGTCCGAAGTGATTTTCGCTAAACCCGACAAGGTGAAGTCCCATTCGGGCGGCAGGCTGAGAATTTTGGATAACAGCCCCGCAGCCCTTAACGATAAGCAACTGTCTTTAAGGTGAACGTTGGACATAATCGTGAAATTTCCGCTTTTCTCGACCCTGAAAACTGTAGACATAAGTACCTCTTTCCCAGGCAAAGCCTGTTCTGTGAAATAAAAAAGTGGAGAGCTGCTACTCTCCGCTTTAGCGATTTAATCAGGAAATGCAAGGCACATTATTCCCATAAACTGTAAATTATTCAGTTGTCAAAGAAAAAGGACGCTCGTCTGTCGAAAAGCGTCCTGATTTATTGTTTGGTATGGTCACGCTACCCTTGCGGGTAACTCTGCGTTTTTAAGCGGCATCACATTTCCTTTAGTAATGCGATGCGCGATATCACTTAGATGTACAGCCCTTAGCTCGGATTTTTTATACCGTAATTTGGTCTCTCAGCTTGTCAATCGTCGCTTTTCCGATGCCGTCGACATTGTCAAGCTCGTCGACGCTTTTAAAACCGCCGTTCTTTTCACGGTACTCGACAATAGCTTTCGCCTTGACGTCGCCGATGCCGTTAAGCGTTTTAAGTTGTTCTATCGACGCGGTGTTAATGTTGATTTTTGAAGATGTCGTTTTCGGGTCTTTAACCTGCGGAACAGAAACGCTTGCAGCGCTCGAAGCGGGTTCCGAACTCTCCGAATTTGCAGATTCGGAAATTGAACTTTCGCTTTGCTCAGAGCTTAACAAAGAACTCCCGCTTGAAGTGCTTTTTGAGGATTGAACGTCGGACGAAACCGACGATTCGGGCGCGGGAACGCTGTCTAAAACGATAGCCTCTTTCTGAAAAGGAATAACGTTTCGCACAAAAACCATCGCAATAGCAAACACCACAACGATTTTTACCGCGGTCGAAAAGACTAAATCAAAAGTTATTTGCGGTCCGTCGGATTTAATACCGTTCTTTCTTTTTCTCATAACTTTACAACTCGTTACTTCTTAAGTCCCGAAATAATATCGTCTACCAGATTATCGTGAATTCGGTTCTGGTCGCGAATATCGTCGTCGTCGGAAATAAGGTCCTCTACCCGCTTTGACGCGATTATTTGAGAACTTCTCCTGCCCGCCGTCTTAGCGGGTCGGGAAACCGTCTCTTCGGAGTCGTCCTGCCGCCGCTGCCTGCCGATTTGGGGAGCGTTTTTGGAATTTGCCAACGACGAAACTGTAGAAACAGTAGTCTGCGTAAAAAACGCGTCGCTGTTGTCCCGTACTTCCTTTTTGGCAAGTTTTGGCAGTTCGTTCGTCTTATCCGAAACGACAACGCTCTCGGAATTGCTGATATACCTGCTAACCCCGATGTTTTCGGGAGTTTTCGGCTCATCGCGGGAAATCGCCGCGGGATTTACGCGCTTTACCCCGTCAACACGCTCCAAACGTTCTAGACGCTCCGAAACAGGCATGTCCGTTTTTGCAAGTCTGTCGGAAGACGGCTTCGATTTCTTGTCGGTAAGCGGGATTATCGGGCGGTTATAATCGAACAAAACATCGTTCGCCGCAGACGACTTTTCGGCAGCTCTGCGGGAATACGCTGCATTCCCATCGCTTTTAACTTTGATGTTGACCGGCGAAATTCTCTCCTCATCGGAATGATTTTTAAGCTGCGGCTCGACCTCCGGATCGGGCAGCCTTGCCGCCGCGGCTCTGATAATGTCGTACAAAATCAACGCAATACACGGCAAAAACGCCACGCAAAACACTCCGAACGGCGTTTTGATAAATTCGATAATATGTCCCAGCGGAACGCTTGCATAATCCGCAAGTCCGACAAGCCTTGACTCGGGAACTTCAGCGGACGCCGCGCCGTCCGACAACGTAAGATAGTAAACGCCGTCGACAACATACACATTTTGAACGTAACCCAGCGCACATTCATCGGAATCGTCCGCTTTAGCATACAAAACAAGTTTCCCCTCCTGCAAATCAAAAGCGGTGGTCTTGCTGACAATTACAGCACTCCCCTTCGGTGCGCTTTGAATTCCGTCGGTCTCAACTATATAGAAATTGAACCCGAAAGCGTTTACTGTTTTCCTAGACCCGAACGCCGCTGCGGCGATTATAAGTAAAATGCACAAAATTAACAATAATGTGCAGAAAATATATCCGATAACACGAAAAATTTTTTGTTTCAAATAAAAAAACACCTCTTTTGCTCTTGACAAATGAAAAAAAATAGTATATAATAGAATATGTTGTGAAATGAAAATTCTAATAATATTATAACACATTATTTTTTCATTTGCAATAGGATTTTTCAATTTCCGCGATTTTTCGTCAATTTTCGTTAAAATATCACATTCGGCGGCGGTTTTATTGAATATGCGGTCAATTTGAATATTTTGAGTTTCAAAGTGAACATTTCAACATGCTGGTGTAGCTCAGTCGTGTAGACGGGATATGCTCCGCATATCCCTAGCGCAATTCGTAATGCGCAGGTCTGATACAGTTTACAGCTTATAGTGTACAGTAAAAAGTAAAATGTATCTGCTTTCGCAGATTTAATTTGATTGTTTTTAAATTAAACGGTAGTTCTGACTGCCGAAAAAATTTAATATGCTGGTGTAGCTCAGTCGTGTAGACGGGATATGCTTCGCAAATCCCTAGCGCAATTCGTAATGCGCAGGTCGTGTGCTACTAATAAGGAGATGCGGCGGCGGGTCACGGGTCTTGTAAATTTATACAATTCAATGGCGCGGGTTTGATGAACGTTCTGTTCAAAATCCCAAATAGCAACTTCGGTTGCCAAAACAATTTAATACGCTGGTGTAGCTCAGTCGGTAGAGCAGCGCATTCGTAATGCGCAGGTCGTGTGC